>DATGLE010000283.1:0-11550 GCA_035294325.1 Ktedonobacteraceae bacterium
GAGCAGGATGCCGATATAGTTATGTTCATTTATAGGGATGATGTATATAATCCCGATTCTGAACGCAAAAACATTGCCGATATTATCGTAGCCAAACATCGCAACGGACCGGTCGGCGAGGTCAGTCTCTATTTCCAGGCCAGCCAGACGCGATTCCGCGATCTGGAAGTCTCACCGCCAGCCGAATAACGGGGGAGACGCCTATGACAGTCTTTGCAGGATTCCCGTCCGGGAAAAATCCATATGTGCCTGTGCCGGAAGTCTTTTTTACGCAGGTCTTGCCGGAGATCGAGGACAGCGCCGAACTCAAAGTCACGCTGCATCTTTTCTGGCTGCTGGCGCAAAAGCAGGGCAATCCGCGCTGTGCCAGTGATCGCGAGTTGCGGGCTGATCGTCTCCTGCTGCACGGTCTCAGGCGGCGGGGCGATCCGCGCCCGCCGGAGGAGCGACTGCGCCAGGGTCTGGATCAGGCGGTAGCGCGCGGCACACTCCTGCGTATCTATCTCAAATTGCTTAGCGAAGGTAAAGACAGTGGCGAGGTGATCGGGTGGTATTTCTTTAATACGGCTCGTAGTCGCAAAGTTGTCGCAGAATTGCAAGGAGGTGAAATGATTCCTGTCCGTCTTCTCACTACTCAGGAGAAGCGAGCCGAGAAAGCGGGAACTATTGTAGCAGAGGGGTATGCTACAGGTAGAGAGTATGATTCAAAGGCTGCGGATAACACCGTACAAAGCGTACAGGTACAGATAGAGCGTCCTAATATTTTTGTATTATATGAGCAGAACATTGGATTACTTTCACCGCTTATCGCCGACGAACTGAAAGAAGCTGCCGATCAGTACCCTGCGGAATGGATCGAAGCTGCATTCCGCGAGGCAGTGCACTATAATAAACGAAACTGGAGTTATATCCGCGCCATTTTAAGGCGTTGGGAAACGGAAGGCAGGCAACGATGGAACGCCTGAATGATATCATGGGAAAAGCGGCGCAGAGGCGTCAGCACTATACACAGGAAGTGCCCATGCAGGAGCAGCGGCAGCAGCCCGCGCCGCCGTCGCTCACGCGCCGCACATTGCCGGAGCAGACGGCGCGGCTGGGGCACCCCCGGTCCTACGGCGTCCAGCAGCGCAATCAGTATCTTCCCGCGCCAAAGCTCTATAGCCAGCGCGGGCAGGGCGAGGCCACTCCGCGTCGGGGCCATGCCGATGAAATCTCACCGCCGAGCCGTATCTACCAGCGCCAGCAGCGCCCAACGCCGGGAGGGGGATATCAGCAGTTGCCGAAAGAAGAGGAAGGTGATCTGCTGCGCACCAGGCCCCTGCCGGCGCGCGCCAGCGGGAACTATCTGCAAACCGACGACTATGGCGCTCCTCCACCGGCCGATGTCTACGATGAATGGGAGGAGGACGACGGGGAAGAGGAGGGTATGCTCTACGGTGATTGGGAGAGGGAGAGCGACGAGATGCCCACCTACCGGCGCGCGGACACTCAGGTCGTTCCGAGTACCGGTGTCGATTATCCGCAGATGACGCGCGAGATACCGCGTGTGATAGCCGATGAGTCCCGCTCACACATCACGCGAGATCTGCGCACCCTGCGCATGCCGGCAGCCGGCGCGCAGGCGCCGCAGCAGGCTCGCTTGCAGGAAGCTCAGCCGCATTACCGCCATCGCATGACTCAGCCGCTCAACCCGCGCACGGTCTCCGGCGTCAATCGCGAACTGCCGCAGGCCGCGCGCCCGCTGCCGCCAGCGCGGCGTGTCGTTCCCTCTGAGCGCAATGTTCCGGCGGTGGTAACGGCTTCCGCGTCCTCCAGGCCGGTCTGTCCAAGATGCAAGGGAGCCGGCTACCTGCGCCTCGACGTGCCCTATGGCGATCCCAATTTTGGCAAGCCCGTTGCCTGCGCATGCAAGGAGGCCGAGCGTAAAGAGAAGCGGCGCCAGCAGTTACGCGAAATGTCCAACCTGGACGCATTTCGTGAATGCAGCTTCCGCAACTTTAACCCGCGCGTGCCCGGTGTGCAGGAAGCATACCAGGTAGCGCGCGAATATGCTCAGGAGCCTGCTGGCTGGCTGCTGCTGATCGGTCCCAACGGTACCGGGAAGACGCATCTGGCGGCGGCAATTGCCAATGAAAGCCTCGATGCCGGTTCCGTTGTGCTCTTCGCCGTCGTGCCCGATCTGCTCGATCACCTGCGCGCGGCCTTCGCTCCCAATTCGCCCGAACTCTACGACCAGCTCTTCGCCAAGATGCGCGAGGCCGAACTGCTGGTGCTGGACGACCTGGGTGCCCAGCAATCCTCGCCCTGGGCCAACGAGAAGCTCTTTCAATTGCTCAACTATCGCTATAATATGGGAATGCCCACGGTCATTACCACGAATCTGCGCGGCCTGCAAGGCGTCGATGAGCGTATTCGCTCGCGCCTGACTGATGTCAGCCTGGTGATGACCGTAACGCTTGACCGTGCGCGCGACTACCGTCCCAACCATGCCCGGCGGGATTAACCCCGGCAGTTCTATTAAAGAATGGCGGATGCTCAGCGCTCTGGCCCGCACCGCAGGCGCGGGCCAGAGCGCTGAGCATCCGCCATTCTTAAAAAATGCATTGCACATATGCAGTCAGTGCGGTACAATGGGCGCAATAGATCAAGCCTCCGCATAGAAGTGCCATCCTGACAAAACAACGGAACGCATACATATCAGGAAATTGAGCGCGAGGCTTTACAGAAGCCAGTCAGAAGGAGCGTTCAGGTGTGAGTATATCGATTGATGTTGCCCGTATAGTACTGGAAGCGAGCAAGCAGCGAGCCAGGGAGCTGCGCAGTCCGGTGAGTATAGCGATTGTCGATGCTGGCGGGCATCTGGTGCTTTTCGAGCGTATGATGTCCCCCTATGGCTGGGCCACAGGACATATCAGTATTGCCAAAGCCACCACCGCCGTCATGTTTAATCAGCCTACTGATGCCGTAGCGCAGTGGGGATCGGGTATCCCGGGCTTCGCTTCGAGCATGGCAACGATGACCCAGGGGAAATTCATTATGGCCGCCGGGGGCTGGCCCATACGTGTTGGCGGCGCCACGGTTGGAGGCATTGGCGTCAGCGGCGGCAACGCACCTGGACGTGATGACGATATCGCACGCGCAGGTCTTGCGGCATTAGAGGCCGGCGCGCCCGAAATTCCACCCGCGCGCCCGCAGCCTGCTCCCGTCTCTTCGTCGTCCTGGCGCAGCGCGTCGCAGGATGAGCCTATCAGCACACAGTATCTTTCTTCTGACCAGGTCAAAAGTGATAACGAAGATGCTTCTAACCAGTTTCATGTAGATCGTTCGGGAGGCCAGTTATGAGCCAGGAATATAACGAGACCAACAAAAGGGCCAGGCGAGCGGCGCGCGCTCAGCGTAACCGTCCTGTGCTGGTCACGAGCAAAGATAGCGCTACCAGCGAACGGCCCGTCGAGGAACTTTCGCCGGTAGACAACAGCGCGGGCGAGGAGACTCCACCACTGCTGGAAACTTCGATGGCGGAACTGGAGCAGTCCGCATACGTAGAGCCTGCTCCCAGGGCGCGTCGTTTCCCCAGATTCTTCTCCAGTCAGGATAAACCTGCGCAGCAAACCATTTCGGAGGAGGAGATTGCCAGGGCGCGTATCGCTCGTGCCACACGCGGCAGGCAGGGGAACCGGACCGTTCAGGCGAGCGCGGCGAGCGAGACCGCGCAGGCCGGGACCAGGACCGAGGGGATGCCTGCCAGGCCCGCCGCCAGTGGCAGAACTCCCGTGCGCCAGCCCAGCCCGTTCAAGACGCGCTATATCCTGGGTTTCGCTATCTATCTGCTCGCGGCCAACTTTATCGGCGTCTACGAGACGGAGTTTTTGCGCAGCATACACGCCGATTCTGTCCTGGCCCAGTTCCCGCTCTTTGGCGGCATGGCCGTGATCCGTTCATCGACGCTGCTCTTTCTAGCCACACTCATCCTCATCCTGATACTCCTGGTTAAGTTCGATCTTATTCCGCGTAACCTGGGCAGTATGATGGCGCCTCCACCATCGAACAGGTCCGGGCAGGGCCGCTCGGGCGGCAGTGATGGCGGAGGGAGAGTCAGAAACGTTCCCCCGCCGATGCGGCAGGGTGTCAGGGGTGCCGATGACGATCTGTATCAACAGTATCGCGCCAGCCAGCGCCGCGAAAGAAGAAAATAAGAGGCCGTGGCAATGTAGAGGCAGGGGCAAGCCCTGCCTCTACATTGCCACGGCCCCTATCGCCGCTCTTCGCTCTGTTCGGCGATCTGCACTTTGGCATCGTTGCTCTTGAGCAGATTGCCCTCGACGCCGATGGATGGCAGTAGTTGCGCCTGCGCCTGCGTGCTCAGGGGCAGTCCCCAGAGCTTGATGAAACCAAGCGCCGCGTTGTGATCGAATTGATCGCCTCTATCGTAGGTTGCCAGGCTGTGGCTGTAGAGCGAATGCTCCGATTTGCGTCCGACCACCGCGCAATGCCCGCGCGAAAGCTTCACGCGTACCGCGCCGCTGACGAAGCGCTGAGTGCTCTGGACGTAGGCTACCAGGTCCTGGTGCAGAGCGCTGTACCACTGCCCGTTATAGATGAGGCGTGCATATTCGGATGAGACGCTTTCTTTGAAGCGCACCTGATCGCGGCTCAATGTCAGGCTTTCAAGGGCACGGTGAGCGGTATGCAGAACCACGGCGGCGGGTGCCTCGTAGACCTCGCGGGATTTGATGCCCACGAGCCGATTCTCGACATGATCGATGCGCCCGATGCCATGCGCCCCGGCCTCCCTGTTCAACGTTTCGATGAGCGTGACCCCGTTCATCTCTTCTCCATTGAGCGCTACAGGGATACCGCGCTGGAAGGTAATTTCTATGTACGTTGGCTCCGCACGACCCGGTGCATCGGGACTCTTTGTCCACTCGTAGACATCTTCCGGCGGCTCGGCCCAGGGATCCTCAAGAATACCGCATTCGATGCTGCGGCCCCACAGGTTCTGATCAACCGAGTAGGGGCTGGCGCTGGTGACAGGTACAGGAATGCCGTGCTCGGCGGCGTAGGCAATCTCATTGTCGCGCGTCATGCTCCATTCGCGCACAGGAGCGATAATTTTCAGATCGGGCGCCAGGGTCTGGATCGAGACATCGAAGCGCACCTGGTCGTTGCCCTTGCCGGTGCAGCCGTGCGCTACGGCCACTGCTCCTTCGGCGCGCGCTACCTCTACCATCAGCCGCGCGATCAGCGGGCGGGCCAGCGCCGTCGCCAGCGGATATTGCCCTTCGTAGATGGCCCCCGCCTGGAGCGCCGGCCATACAAAATACTTCACAAAGTCCGCGCGCGCATCGATAGTCAGAGCGCTGACCGCGCCGATCTGCTGCGCGCGTGCGGCGATGGCGGCCAGATCGCGATCATTCCCGACATCGATGGTCAGGGCAATAACATCCAACCCGTACTTCTCTTTGATCCATCGAATCGCTACAGAAGTATCAAGGCCACCTGAGTAGGCCAGTACAACCGTTGACATTCCACTACTCCTCCAAAATGTTTATATGATTAGTTCCAACTAAATGTTGTATTGCTTCCTTGAAGGAGGCAGCACGCTGCTGCCATGCGGTCTGAGCCTCCTGTAACCGCTGCCGGTCCTGTGTCAATCCCAGGTTGCCCGCGCCTCCCAGGTGGCTGCGCGCTTTGAGGCGCGCGACGAGTTGCTCCTGACTCTCAATCGGCAGTGGCATGTGCCGGTCCAATTGAGCCATTACCTCGGCTCCCACGATACGGTACGCGTCACGGAAGGGCATGTTCGCGGCGCTGGCGAGGGCGTAGGCTCGATCTGTCGCGAACAACTCGAAGGTGCAGGCCGCAACGACGCGTTCAAGGTCAACGCTGATGCTGCTCACCACCAGCGTGCAGATCTCCAGGCAATCCTGCACCAGATCCAGCGCCTCCATGAAAGGACGTTTGGTTTCCTGGTAGTCCATGTTGTAGCCGGAGGGCAGGCCGCTCACAATGCCCATGATCTGCTGCTGGAGCGCCAGCATCGTCTGCGTGCGCGCCCGTACCAGTTCCATCACTCCCAGGTTACGTTTCTGAGGCATAATGCTGCTGCCCGTGCAGATCTCCTGCGGAAGCAAGAAGAAGCCGTACTCGACGGTCGAGAAAAGCAGGATATCCTGAGCCAGCTTGCTCAGGTCAAGCATGATCTGTGCCAGGACCTGCACAATTGCCCCCTCCACTTTGCCGCGACTGTTCTGCACGTAGATGACGTTATTCTGCACGCGTGCGAAGCCAAGAAGATCGGCGACGTACTGGCGATCAATAGCTATGGGCACGCCATAGCCGGCCGCGGAACCGAGCGGCGACTGATCGTTGAGCGCATAGGCGGCGGAGAGCAGTTGCTCGTCGTCCAGCAGCGCCTCGGCGAAGCTTGCGCCCCAGGAACCCAGCGACGAGAGCATCGCGCGCTGCATATGGGTGTAGCCAGGCATGGGCACGTCGACGTGAGCTTCTGCGAACTCCAGCAACGCCGAGCAGAGGGCGCATAGCTTCTTGCTCACCTTATGCATCTGTTCCTTGCCGTAGAGGCGCAGGTCAACCAGCACCTGGTCGTTGCGCGAACGCGCCATATGGATCTTCTTGCCTGCCGCGCCGGCGGCCGCAACCAGGTAGTTCTCGATACTGGTATGTACATCCTCATCGGATGGCTTGATGGTAAACTTCTGCGATTCCTCCAGATCGAGAATGCCGCGCAGGGCCTCCTGCAATGCCTGGCACTCGGCCTCGCTCAACACGCCGATGCGCTGCAACATGGCGACGTGTGCGAGCGATCCCCATACGTCGTGACGCACCAGGCGAGTATCGAGCATGCTGTTCTGCTCGGCCTCGAAGCGCTCTACGCGCTCGTTCACCTGATAGCCCTTCTGCCACAATTTAGTCATCGTCTACACCTCTTCCTTCAATAGCCTGCATCTCTGGAAGGAGAGAAGGGTAATAAAAAAACCCCCGTCCCCTCCTCAAAACATTGAAGGGACGAGAGTGCCGGGTTTAAAACCCTGTACACGCCCGTGGTGCCACCCTCATTGCCTTCCGAATTCGCTCGGAAAGACCACTTTTTCCCGGTTATATGCTGCGTGGGTACCGCCCACCCGGCCTACTTACCTTCTGCCACCTTCAAACGTATCTATAACTGGGCAGGAGATTTTCTTCGGCCAGCCGCTCGCGAAGGCGTTCTGAGAGTACATCCCCGTTCCGAACTCTCACCCTCTTTCGGATCGCTGTTGGCTGTTGCTCTCGTACTCTGTTCGTTCAACGCGGGACAGGCTTGTCTGGTCTTCTTATCTTCAATAAGCATACCAGCAGAACGGAGAATTGTCAAATCAATGGACGAGTTTTTGAGCGTGCATTTGCCCCGCCGGTAAGATATAATAATGAGGATGCCACCTCATGGCCGACGTACATTGTTTAGCGTTCTCAAACCAGGTAGCTACCTTTTTCGTTATCTTTCGTAATCTACACAAAGGGTAATGCACGTCGGAAGCCCGGAAAGCAGGTAATGTAAATGGACAAACAGCCGGAGAACATCTACTGGCTACAAAATAATAATGATCGTCAACAACTACGTCCAGGCCCGGCAGGGCGCCCCAATGGGCAAGGCCCACAAAAGCCGCCTTCCAGCAGTCTTAATCGCTGGCTATTGCTTATTGTGCTGCTCATGCTCGGGATCTACATATTCAATTACTTTAATGCGTCCAGTTCCAGTACTACGACTCCCACCAGCGTTGATCTGACCTATACTCAATTCTATCAGCAGATCAATGATAAAAATGTCAAAACAGCAACCTTTATCGGACAGACCGATATCGAAGGGACGCTCAATACGCCGGTGAACGGTCAGACGCAATATCATGTGGTTCAGCTTCCCGCCGGCAACGATGACCAGTTGCCTCAGAAGCTTATCAATAGTGGGGCCACCGTCGTCTATAAGCCACCCCCGGACAATGGCTTCTGGCTCAATATATTAATCACATTCGTGCCGTGGATTCTGCTGATTGGCCTCTTCATCTTCTTCAGCCGCCGTGCGACCTCGGGCCAGCAGGGCATCTTCAGCTTTGGCAAGAGCCGCGCGAAGTTGATACTGGAGGATCGGCCCAGCACGACCTTCGCCGATGTCGCGGGCGTCGATGAGGCGAAGTATGAGTTACAAGAGGTAGTAGAGTTTCTCAAGACGCCGCAGAAGTTCCAGCGGCTCGGCGGCAAGATCCCGCGCGGTGTGCTGCTGGTTGGCCCTCCCGGCACCGGTAAGACACTGCTGGCGCGAGCCGTGGCCGGCGAGGCCGGAGTGCCCTTCTTCTCGATGAGCGGCTCAGAGTTCGTGGAAGTGCTGGTCGGTGTGGGCGCCAGCCGTGTGCGCGACCTGTTCGACCAGGCCAAGAAGGCCGCGCCCAGCATCATCTTTATCGATGAGATCGATGCGGTGGGCCGCCAGCGCGGCGCCAGCATCAATACCAACGACGAGCGCGAGCAGACGCTCAACCAGTTGCTCGTCGAGATGGATGGCTTCGACAACCGCCAGGCGGTGGTGGTGATCGGCGCGACCAACCGCCCCGATGGACTCGACCAGGCGCTGCTGCGTCCAGGCCGCTTCGACCGCCGTGTGACGGTGGATCGTCCCGACTGGAATGGCCGCCTGGCGATCCTCAAAATTCATACGCGCAGCGTGCCGCTTGACCATGATGTGGACCTGACCGCTATCGCACGCTCGACAACCGGTATGGTCGGCGCGGACCTGGCGAACCTGGTGAACGAGGCGGCTCTGCTGGCCGCACGCCGCAATCTTGATCGCGTGACGCAGCGCTGCTTTGAGGAGGCGCTGGATAAAATTCTTCTGGGCGCCGAGCGTCCGTTGGTGTTGAGCGAAGAGGATCTTAACGTGACCGCGTATCATGAAGGCGGCCACGCGCTGACCGGCCTGCTCTCTGAGGGCGCCGATCCCGTGACCAAAGTCACGATTGTGCCACGCGGTCAGGCGCTGGGCGTCACCATGTCAACGCCGCTTGATGATCGCTACAACTACTCGAAAGAATACCTGTTAACGCAGATTGTGACCGCGCTTGGTGGCCGCGCCGCCGAACAGGTGGTTTTTAACCGCGTAACCACCGGCGCCGAGAACGATTTCCAGAAGGTTACGGCGCTGGCGCGGCAGATGGTCACGCGCTGGGGCATGAGCGAGCGCCTGGGGACCATCTCTTTTAGCGAGCGGCAGAGTCCCTTCCTCGGCGGCGGCGATACGGGTGCGCCCGCCGACTACAGTGAAGAGACAGCCGAATTGATCGATGAAGAAGTTGAGCGCATTGTACGCGAATGCTATGCTCGGGCCGTCGATATCCTGACCACGCATCGCCCCACGCTTGATCGTATCGCGCAGGAGCTGCGCCGCCATGAGACCATCGACGCGAAGCAGTTGCAGACAATTCTGGAGGAGACCGGTGTCAGCGTGCCGCCGGCGAAGTTGCAGCCTCAGCCGGGCCGCGATGGTACGCTCGCGCCACCGCCTCCTCCGGTAGCCCCGCCCGGACAACCTCCCACCATGCCCTGACCAACCAGACAATCTTACAGACGGGGCAAGCCCCACCTCTACATCAAACGAACGTTATGAAATGTAGAGACGGGGCTTGCCCCCGTCTTTCTCCAGCGGTGGTCGCTGGGGACCTCCAGCGGTGGTCGCTGGGGACCTCCAGCGGTGGTCGCTGGAACCTCCAGCGGTGGTCGCTGGGGACCTCCAGCGGTGGTCGCTGGAACCTCCAGCGGTGGTCGCCGGGACCTCCAGCGGTGGTCGCTGGGACCTCCAGCGGTGATCGCTGGGGGACCTCTAGCGGTGATCGCCGGGGACCTCCAGCGGTGGTCGCCGGGGACCTCTAGCGGTTATTGCCAGGAAATGCGCGCATGCCAGGGTAATCTTTCAGAATATCGTCAAGCATATCGGGCGTGAGCTTCATGAATGTACCCTGCGCCTCTGCCAGCACGACGCTCTCATCCTCGGCCAGCGACAGTACACCGGTGGCCTGGAGCATGCGTCCCCGCTGGATGCCAAGCGCTGCTCGCGCGCGCAGCAGCGGCCCGTAGGGAACATAGCGGCGATAGCGCACCTCCAGGCGGCCCGTCATCGACCATTCGGGCTGCTCGGTCAGCATCGAGGTGCGGTTCAATGTCTCGTCGAGCACCGCCGCGACGATGCCTCCATGAATGACGCCGGGGAATCCCTGGTGCTCCTCGCGTGGCATAAAATCGGCTACAATAGTATCGTTTTCGAGCCGAAAGCTCATATGCAGGCCGTAGGGGTTGCGCTGTCCGCAGGCGAAACAACGCTGGTAGTCGCTGGTATCGTTCAGTTCCATGTATCCCACTCAAATAGCTCTAAATATGGCAGCCCTCTGCCTTTACATAACCCTGTTGAAGATAATCGTAGTCTACAGGCTTCGCTGTCGTCAAGTGGCCCGCTTGAGTATGTGCATGCGTCGACTTTCTGTAGCGCTCGTCTCCTTCCTCTGACAACTCATATCCAATCCGTATCAGTCGTGATCCATTGGGGATACCCCATTTCTTGCCCCCGGGCAGAGTTCCCCGCCAGGGGCGATCCTCTGGAGACCCCCTTTGACCATCACCTAACCGGATTGGCTGGCAGCATCTATGGCGCTTCGCAGGGGTTAATAAGGAGGTGCCGGGGAGAACCGCAGGCTCTCCTTATTAACCCCTGCGAGCCACCGAAGGTGGCGAGGCGTGCCCTGTGAGCATGGCTAGCGATGCAGGGAGCCGTCGGGCATGGTGGCGCCCGCAAGCGTGCGCACGCTGGCAATCTGATCGCTGCTCAGGTTCAGCGCGTCCAGCAGGTAAGCTCTGCTTAGATCGGCATGGTTCAGATTGGCATGGTTCAGGTCAACGGCCTGAAGGTTGGCGCTGCGCAGCGTGGCGTAGCTCAGATTGACAAACTGGAGCGTGGCGTAGCTCAGGTTGGCGCCGCTGAGGTTGGCGCCGCTGAGGTTGGCGCCTGCCAGATTCGTGTCGCGCAGGTCGATATTGCGCAGGTCGGCGTCACTCAGATCGGCCTGGACCAGACTGATGATGTGGTAATCATTGCTGATGAGCCGCGTCCGAAATAGAAAGCTCATCAAAGCAGCCTTCTTATCGGGATGCAGTTCCTGGAGAGTCGTTATAGTGCTCACCTGCGCGACCAGCCGCGCCGCACTCAAATTATTGGCATGCAGAAGATCCTCGTGGTGCAGCAGATCGGCGATCCTGTTCATGTAGGCGTTCAGCATTGCCGCCTGGCGCTGCTGATCGGCGGTGGCGAGCGCTGTCTCCCTCCGCTGGAGGAAGGTCTGATTGATCTGCACATTTATCCACACGCTGCCAGCGATCAGGATGCATGGCAGGAGCAGGAGCCGCAGCCAGCCCCGGAGCGTTTGTGGGGGCCGCAGGATATCTCTTATTGTCCTCTTCTCCTGTGGTGCGGGCGATTCTGACATAAACTTCTCCGCTCCCTTGCTTGCAGGC
>DATGLE010000284.1:0-2273 GCA_035294325.1 Ktedonobacteraceae bacterium
GGAGTGCGGGCTGGCGACGCTGCGACTGCTAGAAGATGATCTGCTGCTCGATGATCTCTCTATGCGGGACGGCTTTCTCGCGCTGCCACCGGGTCCCGGCCTGGGTGTACAGCTTGACAGGGAGGCGCTCAATCGCTATACCTGGACGCCCGGTATGTAAGGAAGAGAAAAAGCTATGTGTGACATAATGAAGGGGACGAGAGATGACGACGTTTGTAGCCCTGATTCGCGGCATCAACGTTGGTGGTCGCACAATACCGATGAAAGAACTCAAAGAGCTGCACGAAGCATCTGGCTTGAAGGATGTCGTTACCTATATTCAGAGCGGGAACGTGGTCTTTAGCAGCGATGAGGAGGACGCAGCGCAAATCACGCGGCGAATCGAGGATAGTTTTGCCGGGAGATTCGGCTTTCGTGCGAAAGTCATGCTGCGCAGCGCAGCCGAATTCAGTGAGATCGTCGCTCGCAACCCTTTCAATAATCAGCCTGATAAAGAGACTAAATGGGTGGTTGTTATGTTTATGGCAGCGCGCCCGGAGAGCGCAACCCTGGAAGATCTCCATAAGAAGTACAGCGGCCCCGAAGAATACTATCTTGTCGGCCAGGAATTATACATCTATTACCCGAACGGCATCGGGCGCTCCAAATTGAGCGGCGCCCTGATTGAGAAAACGCTGAAAACCGCTGGAACAGCCAGAAATTGGAATACTATCCTCCAATTGCAGAAGATGATGCAGCGCCAGGATTCAGCGAGCAATGAGGAATAATATGAGTATTTCGGGACAGACGCCCGCAAGGAGGGATATCACCTCTTCACAGAAGACCCCCGCAGCGCATGCTATCACCTCTTCACAGAAGACCCCCGCAAGGGGCGTCTCTACATCTGACATGTTACCAGACTGGCCTGGGCGCTGCGCCGAAAATTTCCCCGACCACATGGCGGTACAGTGCGGAGAGACGCGCTGGAGCTTCGCCGAACTGGAGCGCCAGGTGAGCAGGCTGGCGCGGCAACTCGCAGCCGCCGGCGCGCGCGAGGGGAGCCGGGTCGCGCTGCTGGCAGCGAATGGCCTGGCGTATGTAACATGCGTGCACGCTCTGACGCGCCTGCGGGCGGTGCTCGTTCCCCTCAATACGCGGCTCACGCTCGATGAACTCTGCTGGCAGGTGCGCGACGTGCACGCGGCGCTGCTCGTCAGCGATACGCGTTTTGCGGCGCTCGCCGATGGGATAGCGCGGGCCGTCCCTGGCCTGGCGCGCGCCACGCTCATTAGCGTCCCGGAAGGCGTAGCGCTCCAGAATGCAGCCGAAGCCGATAGTCCCTTGCATACGCTGATCGATCTCGACGCGACGCAGGCCATCATCTACACCTCTGGGACGATGGGCCGGCCAAAGGGCGTGCAGATCACTTACGGCATGCAGTGGTGGAACGCCATCGGCTCCGCCCTCAACCTCGGCCACCGTCCCGACGATTGCTGGCTGGCCTGTCTGCCCTTCTTCCATATCGGCGGCCTCTCCATCCTTATGCGCAGCGTCATCTACGGCATCAGCGTCAACATACAGGAGAAATTCGATGCCGTCGCCGTCAACAGGGCCATTCGCGAAGACGGCGTGACGATCATCTCGGTGGTTGCCGTCATGCTCCAGCGCATGCTCGCCGCGCTCGATAGCGAGCAGAACGGCGCGTGTTATCCCGCCACGCTGCGCTGCGTTCTGCTTGGGGGCGGGCCGGCGCCTCGCCCGCTGCTGGAGGATTGCGCGGCGCGCGGCATTCCGGTAGTGCAGACCTATGGCCTCACCGAGTCGTGCTCACAGGCGGTGACGCTCGCGCCCGCCGACGCCCTGCGCAAGCTCGGTTCCGCCGGGCGCCCGCTGCTGCCGGTGCAGTTGCAGATCCGGTGCGATGACAGGATCGCCGCGCCGGGGGAGACGGGGGTGATCTACCTCAAGGGACCGACAATTACGCCGGGTTACGCGGACCGGCCAGAGGAGACCGCGCAGGCGCTGCGCGACGGCTGGCTCTCGACGGGCGACCTGGGCTATCTCGATGCAGAAGGCTATCTCTATGTGCTGGATCGCCGCTCCGACCTGATTATCTCCGGCGGCGAGAACGTCTATCCTGCCGAGATCGAGGCCGTACTGCTCTCGCACCCGGACGT
Source organism: Ktedonobacteraceae bacterium (assembly GCA_035294325.1). Classification (GTDB taxonomy): domain Bacteria; phylum Chloroflexota; class Ktedonobacteria; order Ktedonobacterales; family Ktedonobacteraceae; genus DATGLE01. Next base: position 2,157 of record DATGLE010000284.1, read on the forward strand.
AGAGGAGGCCGGCGTGCGCGGGCGTGCCGATGCCGAGTGGGGACAGGTGCCCATCGCCTTCGTGCGCCTGCGCCCCGGCAGCACGACCAGCGCCAGCGAACTGCTCGCCTACGCGGC
>DATGLE010000285.1:0-12883 GCA_035294325.1 Ktedonobacteraceae bacterium
GCTTATCCTTATCGACGCGCCAGAATCCCTTCGCGTTGGTCCTGTCGTCGCGCAGAATCCAGGCAAAATCATCATACTCCAGACCGTACAATTCGGCAATCATGGCGTCGAGAATGCAGCGCAGGCGCAGGCGTTCGTGCGACGTGATGGCCCAGAGCTGGCGCCAGTGCTGCCACTCCAGTTCGGGATACGCCGCGCGCAGCTCCAGCCACTGCGGGGCGAAGCAGGGCATGATGAGGTTGAGCCGCGCCGCCAGCCGCGCGCACGGCGTCGGCAGCAGCCGCGCGGGAGGGATCAGCGGCGTCTCGGCAAGTACGAAATAGCTGAGATTAAGTCCTCCCAGACGATTACGCATTGCGTAATCATATGTAAATGAATTTAGAACGCCAGCTAGCGCTATAATGTCGGAGAAGCGGAGGGAAGTAATTTTTATTATTGCAAGTGAATGCCCACAGGGCAAATTATCGACAACGCTAGCATACATTGAGCGGGCGTTAGTAGCAGATCCTATACTCATAAAGCTGATTTTGCTACTTCCAGGCTTGCCAATTCTTTCTTGACTATCTTTATATGCAACAAGATATTGGGGCTGTATCACCTTATCATCAAACGGGATATCGCGCCATACGGCTCCGCGCCCTTTGCCGCTCACCCAACCTTTTTTGCTCGGATCGAAGGCGCCGATCATGCGCCCCTCGTAGAGCGGCAGCGCGATATTACCATCGTCGTCGCGCCAGCGCCCGTAGCCGTCGGGACGATAGCCGCGCGCCTGCCACTGCGGCAGCGGCGGAAAGAGCCTCGAATCGTTGGTCATGTGAAATTCGGTGGCATACTGGATCTGCCAGCTCCCGGCGTGCTGATCGCCGAGCAGGACCGTATTGCTGTAGAGCTTCTCAAGGATGGCGAGGTCGCGCGCGGTCTGCGCCTCGATGATCGCCAGCGAGCGCGGGCTGAAGCGCTCCACCTGCTCGCGCGGAAAGTCGAGCAGCACAGGCTCCGGCTGCTCCAGTTGTTCAAGCTGCTCCTGGTTGAAGGTCACGCGCAGCGTATCCGTGCGCCCGCCCTTCTCCAGCAGCAGCGCCACGAATTTGAACGCGCTATGGATAGAAAAGATCCGGCGGTGATTGATGAAGCCGAAGAGCCAGAGCCAGCGGCAGTGGTCGAGGAAGAGCCTGCGCAGTTCCGCCGAGCCACGGTCGGTATAGAGGCCGGAGGGCACGAGCATGCCAAGCCGGCCCCCGGTTTTCAGGCAGTGGTGCGCCACCTCCAGGAACAGCTTGTAGGTATTGAGGTCTGCCGCGCCCTGATAGCGAAACGGCTCCGCGCCGTCGCAGTAGCTCTGGTACTTACTGCGGCGCTGCCGCCATAGTTTGTGCAGTTCCGCGCCCTTTTTGCCGCGCAGGATGGTGAAGCTCTCCATATCGGGTACGATAGGATCGCCGAAAGGCGAGGCGGCTCGGCCAACCCAGTTGCTCATGCCCCTGAAATACGCCTGGTAGAGCAGCCACTCGCGCTCGATGCCCGCGTCAAGCTCAAAGAGGTGACGCTGCTCCCGTAACGCTTCCTGCTTGCCATAGGCGCGGTAGAGCGGATCGTAGTCGCTGAAGAACTCCAGCGAAACGGGCTTGGAGATCTCCCACGGTGGGTTGGCGAGTACGGCGTCAAAGCCGTGCTCCCGCCTGGCGAAGACTTCGGGGAATTCGATCTCCCAATGGAAGAAATGCAGTTCGTTCGCCAGTTCGTCCACGATTTCGCGCGTGCGCGCGGAGGGATTGTAGAAGTTGCGCGGCGTCGGCGCGCAGGCCAGTTCATCGCCGGGCCAGAACCAGGCCGCGCACCAGCGATCAAAGGCGCGCTTCATCTCCTGGTACTCGGTGCGGTCCTGCATAGCACGATAGCGCTCCTCACGCTCCCGGATCGACTCGATGGGCATGCGATGGATCTGCTCCATCTCGTTTGTCATCTGGTCGTGGATACCCTCCGGCGTCTGCTGCACATCTTCGGGGAAGAGCTGCGGCAGGCTCGCCCTGATCTGCTCCACAATTTCCGGTTTGATGACATCGTTGCGCGTCTGCTTGATCGCGTTGGTCCACTCGTTGGGTTTGTAGCGCACGCCGTTGGTATGCCTGGCATCGCCGCCGTCGCGCAGCCAGGCCATCACCGGATATTCGCGGAAGGTATCGAACCAGGCGCCGACGAGCGAATTGCCGACCTTGATTTTGTGATCGAGGAAGGTGAAGGGCAGGTCGCGATCCATCGTCTCGATCCAGAGGCTCATGCGCGCCAGTTCGACGGCCAGCGGTGAAAGATCGACGCCATACAGGCAGCGCTCGACCACGTAGCGGCGCAGGCGGGCTTTAGTCATCGGCTCAAGGCGCTCATCATCAGCGCGCACCGGCAATAGCTCCTCTTCTGGCCGCGCGCGCGATGGCTCGCCGAAAGGCAGCGTAATCCTGATATAGACGCCATTTTCGTCCGGTATGGCATTGATGCGCCGGTAATAGACCAGGGATTGATAGAGGGCGTCGGTGATATAGTGCAGGGCCGCGACCAGGAACGAGGCCGAGCCGCAGGCCGGGTCACAGACCTTGAGCGCCAGGATCTCTTCCGGCGTGCGCGGGAGGCGCGCCCCGTCCTCGCCCACCGTGTAGAGCAGCGGCTCCAGGGTGCGCTGCGCAATCGGCACCGCCAGTTGTGGTCGCGTATAGAACGTGCCTGAACCTTTGCGCGTGCCGCCGCGCCGCACCAGGTAGAACTCGTCCTGGTCGAGCGCACGCTTAATCAGCCGGCGCGCCTCGCGCTCGCGCTCCTGTTCATAGAGGTAGAGCGCGTCCTTTTGCCGTTCCTCTGGCTTTCTGGTTTTGAGCAGGCCGGCGACCTCGACGGCGCGCTCGGCCCAGCGCAGAGCGCGCTGGCGGCGCAGGTCCGCCTCGCTCAGCGTGCCCGCCTCGTCCTCTTCTTCCTCAGCCTCGTCGCCCTCATCCTCGATTACCTCGTCCTCGACCTCGGCGCCTTCGGCTACCGGCTCCTCCTCAATCTCCTCCGCCGCGTCCTCGTTCTCCTCATCTTCGCCCGCGCTCGCCTCCTCTTCCGAGGCGGCGGGGACGCTGCTCTTCTCCACACGCAGCTTCTTGAGCAGGTCTTTAAGATGCTGGTCGGACATCTCTTCGAGCAGCTTGAGCGGCAGCACCGGCTCCTGGCCCAGATTGAGGAAGACCATCGGCTCGGTGGTCGTATGCAGGTTGAAGTCGAGCAGGCCCTGGTACATCAGGCCGATATACTCGGTGCGCAGTTCGGAGAAGTCCACCGGGCCATTCACCCAGCGGCTATGGCTGCCCTGGCGGATCTTGAGCCGCCCATTTTTGAGCAGTTCGAGCAGGCGCAGCACCGTCGCGTCCGAGATGGCGATATCCGGTGACTCGAAGAGGCTGATGGCGCGCAGCGCGGCATCCTGGCTCTCCGGTTCGCCGGGGCGGAAGAGCAGGCCGCCGTATTCCTGCACCGGCAGAGTGGGACTTGACGAGCCGTAATAAATCAGCGAGAAGAGGCTGAGCAGGCGCGGCCAGGCGCTATAATGCTCTTCGAGCGCGCGATGGCCCTCATCCTGCCGTGCGCGGCGCAGTTGCTCATAGAGACCTTCGAGGCCGTAGCTATCGTTGTAAGTCGCCAGCGAGCGGGGGAGCAGGTCGCGCGCCTCGGCGAAGAGGATGATGACCAGGCGCATGATGATGCGGACTGTGGCCTGGTAGAGCGCCTCCATCAGCCGCTTCTGCGCCAGGGCGCCACCCTGCGGCGAACTGCGCACGATAGCGAGCAGTTCTGGCCGCTGGCGGACCGCCCGGTTCAGTTCGTTGAGCAGCAGTTCTATCGACTCACGCACCTGCTCGCCCAGCACCGCCGAAAGTTCGCCCTGGCGCGAGCGCGACGCCTCCGCTGCCTCCAATAAAGGGAAGCTTTGCGCGCCGGGCGTGCGCGGATTCATGCCCGAAGGGCCGAGCAGCGTATAGAAGCCGTACAACTGGTGGCGCAGTTCTTCCTCGACGAACCAGGACTCGGCGTCCCACTCCGCCCAGGAATCGTAGTCAAGGCCGGCATAGCAGAGGCGGAACTGGCGCCCGTTGGTCATCAAGCCAAGTTTGACATTTTTCGCGCGCAGCAGTTCCAGCAGGCGGCCATAGCCCGCGCGCCCGCCCTGGCCGAGCTGGCGCGTCACCTCAACCCAGACGAAGAGCGCCGGTTCGCGCTGGCTGCTATCGCGGAACAGGATGCGCTGCGGGGATAATCGCTCGCCGAGCATGGTATCGTGCTTCCACTGCGCCGCGACGTTGCTGCCCTTCTGCCAGCGCGAACCTTCGTGGCCCAGGAAGGTATCGAGCACACCATCGAGCCAGGCGTAGAGGGGGCGATGATCCGTACCCTGCTGATAAGCGCGTTCGCCCTGGCACCAGGCATCGAAGGCCGCATAGCGCTCGCGCAGGTTACGATAGCTGAACCATTTTGGCTCGTCGGGGCCGTCGGGGAAGTATTCTTCGAGCAGGGCAGGAGCGACCACCAGCCCGCTGTGCCGCAGTTCTGACCACCAGGCATGCTTCTGCGAGCTCGCCATCACCGGCATTGTATCGCTGCTCCTTTCCTATGATGATTGTTACCATCAAGATCGATCATACCATCTCGCACCGTGCCAGCATGACGCGCCTCTGCTCAGGGTGAAATGCCCCCTGCATGCGGCGTGCGGACAAGGTATTCCAGCGCCAGCGGTTGCACATCAACCGTCGCCAGGGCATAGCGCTTCGGCAACACCTGTTTCAGCACACGCTGCTGCTCTTTGATAACCAGATCCTTCATGCGCTCGATATGATTGTGTTCCAGTTGCCACTCTAGCTCCTGCAAGCGCTGCTGCTCCTGCAATTGCTCCTGGCGCACCTCTGGGATGAGCGCGGGTTGCAACAGCTTCCTGCGCTGTCGCTCTATCTCGTTCTGGAGGGCGCGTAGCGCGGCGGGCTGTTTCTGCCGATCCAGTTCAAGCAAACGAGCGGTGAAGATGCTCTCTTCCCATGCCTTCTCCTGTTGATAGCGCTGCTGCATGCGGCGCGTAAACTCCTCGCGATATTCATCGCGTTTCTTCAGCACGAGCGCGCGGATAAAGTGCTGGTGCTCCGACCAGAGTTTGCGCAGGCGTGGTACCTGCTCGCGCAGTTCCTCGGCTGAGAGATCATGGCGCGGCAGTGGCTTCACCTGAGTCCACAGCTCCGGCTCCAACGGCTCAAGCTCATAGCCGTGGACCTCAAAGGGCAGGGAAACGATCTCCTGGTGCGCCGTCTCACGGAACTCGTTCATAATTTCCACATAGAGGTGCAGCAGCAGGATATCATGCGCGCCCCGGGGCAGCGGGCAGCTCTGTATCGTCCAGCGCGTCAGCCCTTTGCTCTCCCACATCTGGCGGCGCAGAACGCCGATGGCGCGCTGCATCAAAGGGTGAGCCAGGCGGATCAACTCGGCATCGACGCGCGGCTTGAAGATACGGCGCCCGTTATGCACCACCTCAAAATAGCCGGGATCAAAGACCAGCTTGGGCAGGCCGGTGACGGCGCTCGTCTGCCGCTCAATCGTCTCCTTGACCAGCTTCTTCCAGTTCTCCGGTACCTTCTTAAATCGATAAGCCCTGCCGTCATCTACCGCGTACAGTTCGCCACCCTCATAGGCCACGGCCCGCGCGAGCAATTGCGCCGCATGCTCCGGCGAGAGCGCCAGGCTCAACTCCGTCGCCTGTAAGCGCTGCATCGCCCGTACACATAAGCTGCGCTGGCCTCTGTCGCGCATACGCAGGTCTTCTTTCTCCTGAGGATCGGAGCGCGCAGCCTGTACGCGGCGCTCCAGCTCGTCGGGGGAGATGCTGCGCCGCGTGAAGTTCTCCTCAATCGTACTATCGATGATCTGACCGACGCTGCCCAGATCGCTGCGTGCCTGGTCCACCTTCTTGACAACGGACGCCATGAATTGCAGATCGGCCTCGTCATCGCTGCTAAAGTGGTAGGCGAACACGTCCCGCTCCTGCCCGTGTCGATCCACACGCCCATTGCGCTGTTCCAGGCGCATCGGGTTCCAGGGGATCTCCTGATGAATGACATAGCGACACGTCAACTGCAAGCTGATGCCCTCCGAGACGGTATCGGTGCCGACCAGAATGCGCAGCGGGTGCCGGGGATCGTTAAACGCCTCCTTGATCGTTTCGCGCTGCTCGCTCGTCGCTCCCCCATAGAGACATTCCACCTGTGGCCGCTCCAGGCCCGTGCGGCGCAGGCGCTCGATCAGGTAATCGAGCGTATGCTTATATTCGGTAAAGATAATCAGCCGTTCGTCATCGCGCAGGCGCCCGCCTATCATCAGTTTTTCATTGATCCAGCGCCACAGCCGCTCCCAGCGCGCATCGATTGGCAGGGCCACATCCTGTAATGGCTGTTGCATCGCCGCCGCGCTCCACCCCAGGCGCTCCAGACAGGCATTGACCTCCTGCCGCTGCTGCGTGAGCTGCCCTGCGTATTTGCGCAGCCACGCGCCCGTCTGCTTGATAGCATCCTCTTCGCGCAGCCCGCGCTCCTGATCGTCGTTAATCGCCATTTCGGCGCGGTCAATCGTGCGCTCCGTCACTTCCAGGCTCTCCTCATGCAGTTCCAGCCCCTCGACGTGTCGCCACCATGTGCGCGCGAAGGCATACGAACTGGAGAGCAGGCGTTTGGTCAGCAGCTTGATCAGGAAATCGCCCAGGTGTCGCTCGCGCCTGCTCGCGCTCTCAAGCAGCAGGTGCAGCGCCTCGCGATAGCGGCGCAGCGCGGCGAAAAGCGCCTGCTCTTCCGCCTGCAAAGAGACTGGCAGCCCGTCTACCTGGCGCCTGGCGAAGCGGTCCGGCTCGCCCTCCTCATTCAGTTCTTCTTTCAAGCGCCGCACCATCGTCAGGCGCACCTGCTCGTGATCCTGTGCATCGAGCTTGCCTTTTTGCTGGAAGCGCACTGGATCCAGCAGTTCGAGCAGGCCAGTGAAGGAGACAGTAAAGCCATTATGGGGCGTAGCTGAGAGGAAGAGGCGATGCTCAAAGTGGGGTGCAATACGGCGCAGCATCTCGCAGCGGTCGCTATTGTCGCCATAGCTATTGGGCGCCAGGTTGTGCACTTCATCGACCACGAGCATCTGCCAGGGCAGGATTGCCTCAAAGTGACCGGAGAGCATCTGTGTTGCGGCCATGAAGGAAGCCAGGATGTCGCGCTGGCGCAGGTAATCCATCGAAGTGATAATGCGCGGATAGGAGGCCCAGGGGTTGCTATCGACGCCGAGTTCGCGCTGGAGCCTGAAGGTTGCATCGCGGTCAACGATGGTAAAGTCGAGATGAAACTTTTCGCGCATCTCGTCGCGCCACTGCAACTGGAGCGAGGCCGGGCAGATAATCAGCACGCGCCTGATGCGGCGCCGCACGAAGAGTTCCGAGAGGATCAGGCCGGCCTCAATCGTCTTGCCGAGGCCCACGTCGTCGGCGAGCAGCAGCGAGATGCGCGGCATGAGTATGGCCTTGAGCACAGGATAGAGCTGATAATCCTCGACCTGCACCGCGCTCTGCCAGGGCGAAATAAGCTGCAAGGCGCCCTCGTCATCTTCACGGCGTGCGGCCAGGCGATTGACGGCGCTCCACTGGTGGGCGCGCAGAAAGGCTTGCAGTAGTTCGGGTTGATCGGGATTCTGGTCGGGTTCCTCAATGCGCGGAATAGCCAGGCTGGCGACGACCCTGGCTCCGCGCTCTCTTTCCCAGATGATGCAATCACTCTCAGGGTGAGGCCAGCCATCGATGTAATCGACCAGAACCTCGTGCAGTGCGGCCATACTCGGATGACGGTGTTCATCGACGGAGCGCACAACCGCCGGTCGGTTGCGCACAATCACCGTCTGGCCGGCATGCGGTAGTAATATACTGCTCGTAGCTATGATCTTCCCTGCTTCCTGTTTCTTACTTCCTGTCCTCGCGCATGCAGCGCTCTCCTTAGAGATAGTGTTTTGCGAAACATGCGCTTCGCGCATGTTTCGCAAAACACTATCTCTTTCGGACGCGGCCCTGCCGCGCAGCTATCCTGCTAGAGAGGGCGAGGATGCTGAGCATCAGACGCACTCCTGGCGGCTGCGCTACATAGTATAGCGAGGTGTAGAGAGTTCTGCAAGAGGGAACAAAATTCCCAGATCGGCCAATCCCTGTAGCACGTTGTTGAAAATTGGTGTATACTGCTTTCCTGTAAAACAGGCACGAACTTCCCAACAAGCAAGCAGTAAAAGGCAGGAGCACGATGGCGCCACAGCAGCAAAGAGAAGAGGAACGCTGGCCCTTGCCGCCGGGCTGGTCGTGGGTTCGACTGGAGGAGGTGGCCGATATAGAAGGCGGCAGCGCAAAAGCGACGAAAGCGCAGGCCCGACCGGAAGGCACTATCCCATTAATCCATTCCGGCGATCTGCACAATAGCAAAACAATCACTATCACCCGCTATGTCACTGAGAAAGAGTACATGCACATCGTCGGGCCGGGCAAGGGCCGTACCACGACGTATTACAAGCAGGAACCTGTCAAAAAGCTCCTGCTGGCAGTGGCCCGGGAAACAATGGGAAGAATAGGCGTTCTCAATGCTGAAAAAGCTGTCTTTAACCATGCCGTCCTCGCTTTGACGCCGAAAGAGCACATTTGCCTGGATTACCTCTTCTACTATTTTCTGATGGAGAGCACACGTCTCTATATCCGGGAGAAAGTGGCGCCGGGACCGCGCCCCTTCATAGGCGGCAAGGTACTGGGCCAGAAGATGCTGGTTCCACTGCCGCCGCTTGATCAGGGAAACGCTCTGGCGCTGCAAGACCGCATCATTGAGCGCATCGAAGCGCTCACCGGTACTGCCCGGCAAGCTCAGGAGCGGCTTGTCACAATGCGAACCGATATGCTCGACGCTTTCAGCAGCCTGCTGGGGCAGCTCTTTGCCTCGCGTATGGCTAAGTGGCCCAGGGTGCCGCTGAACGAACTGGTCGAAGTCAGAACAGGCCAGCGCTATAGAGGCCAGCCTGAGTACCATCAGGCTCCCTACGTCACTTCCAGTTCAATTATCAGCGCCATCGGCATTCATCTGCCCTATTCGCCCGTTGCCGGGTCGCGCTCCGAGGAAGAGGAAAAGGAGCGCTACGTGCTGCGCAATGACGGCGCTACCGTGCTCTACATCAGCCAGCGGCCAGAAGCAAGACGAGCCGTCATACTGGATCAGGAGCTTGTCGTTTGCTGATGAGGGATGATGAAGGAGAGAGCGCCTATGCGTATCAGTGTGCGGGTCACGCCGCGCAGTAGCCATAATAGTATTGCCTGGGAGAACGGTAGCCTTCGCGCTCATCTGACTGCCCCACCAGTAGAGGGAGCGGCCAATGCCGCACTGATCGACCTGCTCTCCGCGCAGCTCGCTTTGCCCAGGAGATGCATCACCATTGTAGGCGGCGCAAGGAGCAGGCAGAAGGTGGTCGAGATTGCGGGTTTGACACCGGAAGAGGTCGCAAGGAGGCTGACCGCGCCCGGATGAGATAGGAAGATGACATCTTCTTGCCTGGCATCTCGTGCTTCGTTTTGTGATACGATAGGGCATAAACTGGATGTGTTGCCGAAAAGATCATCTCCATCAGACGCGGCCTTCCTCTGGTCAGGCTTCTCGGTGGAGAGGCCCGTTCCATCCCTGCCTATGCCTGCCTGGGCATGGGATCGGCCCAGACCATAGCCCGTGAAGCTGAGCAGGTACTGGAACAAGGTTTTCAGGCCATCAAGTTCAAAATCGGATTTCCCGGCGTGCAAACCGATCTGGAGGTCATCCGGGCCGTCCGCTGCGCTGTGGGCAAAGAGATCGCGCTGATGGTCGATTACAATCAATACCTGTCGGTTTCCGAAGCCGAGCAGCGCGTTCGCGGCGGCTCTCACTGTTTAAATGCCGTTGTGGAGCGCGATCAGGGTTGCTAAAAGTGCAGCAAAACTGACAGCAAAAGTGGCGAACGCCCGCCCGCGAAAAATGGCGCATCTCTGAGCACGTCGTGAGCCTGGATTCGAGCGTGAAGGGCGCAGGAACGAGCTTGCTCCCTGTACTCTTTGCCCCTGTTCTGCTATCATAGAAAGCAGAGAGTGTCCGATTCTCAGCCTTCTCGCTCTCTCTGATCAGGCGTTCGCGCGGCTCTGCCGTACCAGGATGATGTAAGTGGGAGAGTGGTCCGGGCGCGAAGCGCCCGGACCACTCTCCCACTTACAGAAGGCGAGCGCCGCAGGCGCGAGCAAGCGGGAGAGTCGAAAGTTAGATAAAAGTATTGTATTCGAAGGAAGGTAATAGCAGAGAAAAGGAGGGCGAAGATGCTCAAAGATACATTGTTGTATCTTGCTCAGAACGAACGTATACACGAATTTGTTGTGCAGAACCGGGCCGCGCGCAGCGTCTCGCATCGCTTCGTCGCCGGAGAAACGCTCGGAGAGGCGCTTCAGGTTACACGCAATCTTAACCAGCGCGGCATCCAGGTAGCCCTCGACCATCTCGGCGAAAACGTTACGGACGCCAGAGAGGCCCGCGCCGCTGCCCAGGACTACATTTCCGCTCTCGATCTTATCAAGCAGACGGGCATCGGAGCCAACATCTCTATCAAGCTCACCGCGCTCGGCCTCGATATTTCCCGAGAGCTGTGCGAGGAGAATCTGCAAACCATTCTGCAACGTGCGAGCGAGCATGCCACCTTCGTTTGTATCGATATGGAAGGCTCGGCCTATACAACGCGCACGATAGATATCACCCTGCGCATGCACGAGCGCTTTGAGCATGTCGGCACTGTCATTCAAGCCTATCTCTATCGCAGCAGAAAAGATATCGAGCAGCTTATTGCCCAGGGCGTGCGCGTGCGTCTCGTCAAGGGGGCCTACCAGGAGCCGCAGCCCATCGCCTTTCAGAACAAAAGCGCCGTCGACCACAGCTATATGCAACTCATGATGCTGCTGCTCTCGCGCGGCAACTACCCTGCTATCGCCACGCATGATGAGGCCATCATCAACGCGACCTGCAAATTTGCCCGCGATCACGGTATCAGCAAGTCGGCCTTTGAGTTCCAGATGCTCTACGGTATCCGCCGCGATCTACAGGAGAAGCTCGTCAAGCAGGGCTACAATATGCGCGTTTACGTGCCCTATGGCTCGCAGTGGTATCCCTACCTGATGCGCCGCATGGCCGAGCGCCCGGCCAATCTCATGTTCGTCATGACCAATATGTTTCGTTAGAGGCAGAGGTGTGGGGATGTGCCCCAATTTTTTGTTCTTCCCTGACCGTGGGCCATGCAGACGTATGGTAGAATAAGGAAATACCAATCCCTTGAAGGACGAAGGACAAAACAAAAGAGTTATGACCACCACCTGCGCTGTCTCCGTCGGCGTGGCAGACGTGCGCCGCGCTCCCGATCCCACCTCCGAACGTGTAACCCAGGCGTTGCTGAATATGCGCGCGATTGCCGGGGATAGCTCCGGGGAGTGGACGCACGTTACCCTCGCGGACTATGAGGGCTGGATGCGCACGGACGAACTGGCGGAGCCGCCTGTCAGGGGCTTTTGCAAGATTGGCGAGCGCTGCGGCACGCCGCTCGATCTCGTTGCCGTCGTGACCGCCACGCATACTCCCCTTTATGCGGATCTGACAGGGGATGAGGCGTGGGGCAGCGTCTATCTCTCGTCCGTGCTGCCGCTGCTCGATATGACGCCGCCGGAACGCCTTCAGGTCGCGCTGCCGGGCGGAGATTCCGCCTGGATCGCGCGCGACGCTATCAGCGTGCGCCAGGGGACGGCGCCCTATCCGCGACAGCCGATCAGCGTCGTCACGGCTTACGCCCGCGCCTTTCTCGGCGTGCCCTATCTCTGGGGCGGCACAAGCTGGAGAGGCATCGATTGCAGCGGCTTCGTCCAGCTTTGCTATCGTATGGGTGGCTATATCATCCCGCGCGATGCCGACCAGCAGCACGACGCGCTGCCCCGGCGTATCGAAGGTGAAGAGATGCGCGAGGGGGACCTGATCTTCTTCGGGCGCCAGCGTATCACCCATGTCGGCATGGCGCTCAATAATAAAGAATACATCCATTCAAAAGGCGGCAGTGGCGTTATCATCAATAGCTTTGATCCAGGGCATGCCCACTACGATCAACACCTCGCGGAGATCGTCCGGGCGCTCAAACGGGTGGTTTTCTGAATGCAAGAAGCTATCGAGCAAGAACTTGCCGCGCTCGGCGGGCATACATCCTGTATTGTCATTCGCGGGGAAAAGGCCGCTCCCAGCCGCGTCGTTTCCATCAACCCTGAACAGGAGTATCCTGCCGCGAGCCTCGCCAAGATCCCGATTCTCATCGAGGTCGCGCGCCAGGTCGCGGCGGGACAGCTCGCGTGGGAGGAGCGCTATGCCGTGCCGCAGGCGGCGCGCGTTCCGAGCGCCGGCGTACTGGCGGATCTCGCGCCCGACCTGCGCCTGACGCTCCACGACCTGGCACACCTCATGATTACCATCAGCGACAACACCGCCGCGAACGCGCTGCTCGACCTGGTGGGTATGGACGCGGTAAATGCCGCCATGCGGGACCTCGGGCTGACCGCGACGCGCCTGGAACGACGCTTCATGGACTTCGCTGCGCGCCAGGCCGGGCGCGATAACTGGACGACGCCCGCCGATATGTCTCTGGCCCTGGCGCACCTGTGCGGCGAATCTCTGCCCTATGCAAAGGAAATGCTTGCCATACTCCTGCGACAGAATGATCGCACGATCCTCCCCGCTTACTGGGGCGAGGACATTCCTTTCGCGCATAAAACCGGCGGCCTGGAGGG
>DATGLE010000286.1:0-9951 GCA_035294325.1 Ktedonobacteraceae bacterium
AGGACAAGCAGCGTCATGGCGATGGCGAATACGCCGTCACAGAGCATGATAAGGCGATCTTCGCTCGGCGCCTTCTCCTTCGGAGCCGGCGCTGCGGGCTGCTTCTCTACAGGTTCCATGCCATACTCTCCAGTTTAAAGACTAAGAAAAACAGCATCATTATAACATAGCTTTCTCCAGGACGCCTCTAGACCTCACGCCTGCGGCGTTCGCGTCAGGGGTAGTGTGTTGCGAAAAATGCGCTTCGCAACACTCTACCCCTGACGCGGCGGAGCAGCGCGAATGATCGGCAGAGAAGGGAGGAAGCCTGTACCTCCAGCCTCATAAGCCGGGTGGTATACTACAGGAGAGTATATTGCAACCTGTATTTACAACAACGATTGAGGGAAGTTCATGGCAGATTACCAGTATATCCTCGTGGAGCGCGACGAGAACGTTGGCATCGTCACTCTTAACCGGCCCAACGCCCTGAACGCACTGAATATCCAGCTTGTGGGCGAGCTGGCCGACGCGCTGGAGGAACTTGATCGCGATGAGGCGATCCGCTGCATCGTCATTACGGGAGCGGGAGACCGGGCCTTTGCCGCAGGCGCCGACATCAAGGAGATGTCCGATAAATCGCCCATCGAGATGATGCTGAGCGATTTCGAGCACTGGGGCCGCATCAAGCGCATCCATACGCCGATGATTGCGGCTGTTGGCGGCTACGCGCTTGGAGGCGGTTGCGAACTGGCGATGAACTGCGATATGATCGTGGCCTCCGAGAACGCGCGCTTCGGCCAGCCCGAAATCCTGATCGGTGTCATTCCCGGCGCCGGCGGAACCCAGCGCCTGGCACGCACCATCGGCAAGTATCGCACGATGGAGATGGTGCTGACCGGCGCACAGATCAGCGCTCAGGAGATGGCAGCGCACGGCCTGGTGAACCGTGTGGTGCCGAAGGGCGAACATCTTACGGAGGCGCTCAAGCTGGCGAAGACTGTCGCGGCGCAGGCACCCATCGCAGCACGCCTGGCAAAAGAGGCCGTGCTTGCCGCATTCGAGACGCCACTGGCAGAAGGGCTGGAGATCGAGCGTAGAAACTTCTATCTCCTCTTCGCAACGGAAGACATGCGCGAGGGCATGCGCGCATTTATCGAGAAGCGCAAGGCAGCATTTCAGGGAAGGTGATACTTATGGAAGACGCGATTATCGTCTCGGCGGTACGAACCCCCATCGGGCGCTACGGTGGCAGCCTCAAAGATGTGCGGCCCGACGACCTGGCCGCGCTCGTCGTCAGGGAGGCAATCGAGCGAGCGCAAATCGATCCCGGTAGTGTGGAAGATGTTATTCTCGGCTGCACCAACCAGGCCGGCGAGGATAATCGCAACGTGGCGCGCATGGCTCTGCTGCTGGCCGGACTGCCCGTGGAGGTGGCCGGGCAGACGGTAAACCGGCTCTGCGGCTCCGGCCTCCAGGCTGTGAACAGCGCGGCCCAGGCCATCCAGACCGGCGCGGGCGATACCTTCGTCGCCGGAGGCGTGGAGAGCATGACACGCGCCCCGTTCGTACTGGGCAAGAGCGACAGCGCATTCAGCCGCAACGCGCAGATCTACGACTCGACGATTGGCTGGCGCTTCACCAATCCCAGGCTCGCGGCCATGCATCATCCCTACAGTATGGGCGAGACGGCGGAGAACGTGGCCGAGCGCTACGGGGTGAGCCGCGAGGACCAGGATGCCTTCGCGCTGCGCAGTCACCGGCGGGCCGTTGCGGCGCAGCAAGCGGGGCGCTTCGCGGCGGAGATCGTTCCGGTGACGGTACCGCAGAAGAAGGGTGAGCCGCTTGTCGTGGCTGTGGATGAGCACCCGCGCCCCGATACGACGTTAGAGAAACTGGCGGCCCTCAAACCCGCTTTCCGCAAAGGCGGCACCGTTACGGCGGGCAACGCTGCCGGCATCAACGACGGCGCCGCCGCGCTGGTAATGATGGCACGCAGCCAGGCGGAACGGCGCGGCCTGCGGCCCCGCGCGCGTATCGTTGCCAGCGCCGTCGCGGGCGTCGACCCGGCATACATGGGCCTGGGGCCTATCCCGGCGACGCGCAAGGTTCTGCAACGGGCCGGCCTCAGCATCAGAGATATGGATCTGATCGAACTCAACGAGGCATTCGCGGCCCAGGCGCTCCAGTGCGTGCGCGAACTGGAGATCGACGAGGAGAAGCTTAACGTCAACGGCGGAGCTATCGCGCTGGGCCATCCTCTCGGCTGTAGCGGCGCGCGCATCGTTGTGACGCTGCTGCACGAATTGGAGCGGCGCGGCGGGCGCTACGGGCTGGCGACAATGTGCATCGGCGTCGGCCAGGGCATCGCCACGATCATCGAACGAATTTGATAGAGATTGTGTGGGGACGCTCTGCCGACGCAGCCGGCAGAGCGTCCCCACACAATCTTCAGAGAGGATAATCATGGCTGAAAGAATGGAATCTCTGCCACGAGAACTCCCTCGCCGCGCCGTTGTGAAGGGCGTTATCGGCCTGGCCCTTGCGCTCGTCGGAGCGGGCTGCGCTTCCGCGCGTCCAGCTTCCCCCACACCGACGCCTCTGCCACATCGTCCCACCCCTTCTCCATCCCCACAGATCGTATTGCATACTCCCACGCTCACCTATCGCGGCCACACAGCGACGGTAGATGCAGCAGCCTGGCATGGGACGCGCATCGTCTCCGGTTCCCTCGACAAGACGGCACAGGTCTGGGATGCGGCCACAGGCAGCAACGTATTCGTGTATCGCGGCCATCACGCATCGGTGATTACCGCGCGCTGGTCGCCCGATGGCACACGCATAGCTTCGGGGGGCGCGGACGCCACGGTGCAGGTCTGGGATGCCACCAGCGGCAAACACGTCCTGATCTATCGAGGGCACTCCGGCGCCAGATCCGTCATCGATGTCGCCTGGTCGCCGCATGGCGATCTCCTGGCGTCGAGCGGAACAGACGAGACGGTGCAGGTCTGGAACGCCGTCACAGGCAAGCACCTGCTGACCTATGACGGCCATGCCAGCCCCGTCTATCAACTGGCCTGGTCGCCCGATGGCTCCCGCATCGCCTCCGGCTCGGACGATACGACGGTGCAGATCTTCAAGCTAAGCGGGATAGCCAGGCGGTAATATCTTCCTGAGCGTAGCCGCGCGATGATGGACGTTAACGACCAGGATCAGCAATGGGGAGAGAGGCGATGGCACCTGTGTAGGGACGCAGCGCCGCCCTGGACGTGCCACCCGCTCACATACCTGCGGCGCAAGTCCGCCCTGGCCCTTGCATCCACGTTGGGGAAAGAGAAGATCGGGCGGACTTGCGCCGCAGGCCAACCACAGAGCGTTGCCAGGAACGGCGGCGCTGCATCCCTACAGCGGGGTTCGTTCCCGATGGTAGTTATTACAACTTTATAATGGCGCGGTCATGTATTGGCTTACGAGACGGCCTGGCGGCGCTGGACATCGGCGGTCATCGGCCCGAAAGCAGCGGCCAGCGATGAGCTGCCAGAGGACGCGCTGGCCTTCGAGATGGTGGCCTCGATCTGCTGAATCGAGGGATCGCTACAGACGTTCGAAGGCTGATTGTTCGTGAGCGAACAGATGGCGGCGGTCATGTAGTTGGCCGTGCCCAGGACGCCCTTTGAGAGATTATTGCCGCTGCTAAGCTGACTGGCGATATCCTGGTGCGAGAGCGGCTGCGAACTGGGATCGCCGGGATTGCTTCTGAGCAAACCTGGATCGTAGCTCGCGCCGAAAAGCATGTAGCGATTGCCGAAAGTGACGAACGGGAACGCGCCTGCCGTCTGCGTATACGGCGGCTTGTCGTAGGTATTCACGATCTGCTGCTGCTCTGCTGTCAGCGGCTGGAGCGGCTGCTGCTGCCCATCCTCCGCCTCAACCGGCACAAAATCGATGTACTGGCTGGTATAGCTGCTCTGGTAGAAGGTGAAGGTCGAGGTGCTGGGATACACATCGGTACTGGATGATGTTGTCTCGTGCAGGTTATGGAACGTGCCGAAGCGGCTCAGTGCGACAACCATGCTCCAGCGCTCAGCCGCGCAGTACGGGCAATACTCCGCTCCATAATAGAAGACTTCCGGCTTGCCCGTCGGACCTTTGAGCACCGCAGGCGAGCCGTTGGGTTTTTTGAAAGGATCGGGCAGGCCGCCGGTCCCCACCTGTGAAAGGATGCCAGGATCAACGTTCGTCACCTGTTGCAACGTCCCCTCATCAACGGGCGTGCCCGTTGAAGTGCCCGTGGTTGGACTCGATTGCCGCGAGAGCAAGAAGAAGATGCCGACGACCACGGCCACAACCACCAGTGTGCCGGCGACGTAGGGCCAGGGACTACGTTTCGGGGCGCGTTTGCGGCTCTTTCTGACCGGTATCTGGCTCTGTTGTCCTTCATTAAGGCGCTCTTTGCGCTGTTGCCGCACCTGCTCGCGCCTGGCTACAGCAGACCCTGAACTGCTGTACTGCTTCTTTTTAGCCATATATCTTGACGCTGCCTTTCAGAGAAAATGCCAGAATATATCAACGCTATCATATCACATGCCCTGCCGAGTGCGTCAGAGGTCATACCCCTCACAGGGTACTATTTCCTTGTTCGCTTGCTCGCGCCTGCGCCGCGCGAATGTCCGACGAGAGCAGGCAAAGGGGTGGAATCAGACCAGGGCTATGTAATGCTCGCCCGAAGCGGGGGTCAAGGGGGCGGCCGCCCCCTTGCGGGGCGCGGGGCGTCCCCGCCCAGACTCTTCCTTTCGGGCGTGGGGAGAATTACATAGCCCTGGAATCAGACGCCCTATCATAGACAGAATAGATCAAAGTGCTATAATATCATCAGGTTCAAGGATGAGCATAATGACACAGGCATATGAGTATAACCTTTCTCGCAGTCACGAGCAGGAGCAGACATGAGCGCTCTTATACCCCCTCTCACCAGATACCGGGTCGCCGCGATCCAATTCGAACCGGCGCTCGGCGAGAAAGAAAAAAATACAGGCGCTTTGCTCGGCCTCATCGAAGAGGCCGCCAGCCACGACGCGCGCCTGATTGTTTTACCCGAAATGGCTACCACGGGATACTGCTGGCTTTCGCGCAAAGAAATCACTCCACATGTAGAGCCGATTCCTGGCCCCACCACCAGCCGTTTTCAAGAACTGGCAACGCGCTATGGCTGCTACATTACTGTGACGCTGCCAGAGGTTGATCCTGCCACGCAGATCTACTACAACAGCGTGGCGCTGCTCGGTCCCGAGGGCCTGGTTGGCGTCTATCGCAAGACTCATTCCTATATAGCAGAGCCGCGCTGGGCACGCGATGGCGACCTGGGCTTCCCGGTATGGGAAACGCCTCTGGGACGCCTCGGCGCGCTGATCTGCATGGATGCGGTCTACTTCGAGACGGCGCGCATCCCGGCTCTGCACCAGGCGGATGTGATTCTCTTCCCCACCAACTGGCTTGACGAGCACTGTCCCAGTAGCTGGTGGATGGCGCGCGCCCTTGAAAACGGCGTCTACTTCATCGCGGCCAACCGCTATGGCCGCGAGCGCGGCACGCAGTTCAGCGGCGGCAGTTGCATTCTCAATCCCGACGGCTCGATCCAATCCTATCTCGACAATGGCGAGGGCATTGTCTACGGCGAGGTTGACCTGGAGCGATGCCGCGATAAACGCTGGGGGAGCAGCCAGGAGATCGCGGGAGACCGCCTGGCGGACCGCCGGCCCCCTGCCTATGCGACGCTGGTACACAACAGTTACCTCTGGGAGCCACTGCGCTACCACAGCCTGTACGGACAGGGCGAACTGCCAACAGGCCAGCTCTCCTGCGTTGGCATCATGCAGATGAGCCTGGAGACGCTGCCGCCACGCTCACCCCGGGAAACTATCCAGGCACTGGGCAACCTTTTGCGCACCTGCCTGCGCGATAACGCTCCCGCGCGCCCCGATGTCGTCGTTCTGCCCGAACTGCTGCTGCCCGGCCCCGTGCCGCTGGCCGAGGCGGGCGCGACCATCGCGGATGAGGAGATCAGTGCTCATTTCCAGAACGGCGCTATCCGTGTGCCGGGGCCGGAGACCGATATGCTGGTCGCGCTGGCAGGCGAGTTGCAGATCAGCATGGTCATCGGCGTGGCCGAGCGCGCTGACGACGCCTGCTATAACACAGCACTGCTCATCGACCCGGAGGGCATCTACGGCGTCTATCGCAAGCTGCACCTGACGCGCCGGGATCGCCTCTGGGCGACGCCGGGCGATCTCGGCCTGCCGACCTTCGATACGCCAACAGGGCGCATCGGGCTGGCAACCGGCTACGATGTGCTCTTTCCCGAGACGCTGCGCGTGCTTGCCGGGGAGGGGGCCGATCTCGTTTGCGTGCCTACCCTGCTGGATTTCCCCGATCCTATGGGCCTGGCCCCAACAACCATTCCTTTTACCAGCCCCGTAGCGCCGGAGGAGTACGATCCCACGCATTTTCTGATCTGGCGCGTGCGAGCCGCCGAGCACAACGTGTACCTCGCGCTGGCGAACTGGAACGGCGCCTACGCAGGCATGCGGGCCAATGGTATGAGCGGCATCTTCGCACCCAGCGACAGTACCTATCCCTGGCCGGAGGTCATTGCCGACGAGGACGAGGCCGGCCTGCTGATGATGACGATTGACACGCGGGAGCAGCGCACTGGTCGCCGCACAACCCATACGCTGGCATATAGCCCCGGCGATATGGCAGGATCGCTCACCGGCGAACTGGCTTACAGTCTTCTCGATACCATTCCCGGCAATGTGGTGCGCAGCAAGCCCAACCTGCGTAAGCGCCAGCCGTTCTGGTACCTCGATCTGGTACGCGGCACCTGAGCATGCTATTGACGCAATGACTGCTGGTCCGGTATACTGTCGCAGCGGGTACCATGAAGCGACTTTTGTTTGTTGTACTGGTGGGTGGCAGGAGCCTCATGAAGATTATCGCAAATGACCGGCTGACAATTGCCTGGTTACAGAAACTCAAGCGCTACAATACCGCTGCAACAGTGCTGTCCGTCCTGCTGGTGGCTTTCAGCCTGTTCTGGATGCTCTTGCGTCTCGGGGGCAAAGATGCAACCATCCACTTCGCCGATATTACCTTCTCCCTGGCAGCCCTGATCGGCGCAGTCTGGACGTTTCAGAGCATCTACAGGGGGATGCATGGGCCGGTGCGCATCGATGCACGTCAGTTTCTGGTCTGGTGGCTCTTCGGTGGGGCGCTGCTCCTTATATGCGCCGGCGGCGCTTACTATGCCTATCTGGATTATGTCAGGCAGCCCCCCCTCCCATCACTTTCCGATATCCTCTTCAATGCCGGTGATGTGCTGCTCTTTACCGGCATTCTGTACCTGCCGACCTCGAATCGCTTCCGCCTGCGCACAATGCTGGACGCTCTGATCTCGACGCTCTGCCTGGTGGGAGTAAGCTGGTTCTTTGTCATCGGGCCGATTTATTGCGCACAGGTGCATGGAGTCTTAACCTTTCGCAATCTGGCCGGGCTATCTACTGCACTTTCCTATCCATGCTGGGACCTGATGATCCTTTTCATCATGTTTCTGCATATTCAGCGCGGCCTTACAGGTCAACTGCATTTCCCTATCATCCTGCTGGTGATGGGCCTCTTTGCCTGCATCTGGGCGGATACGGCCTACGCCTATACCAATCTCATCACTCATACCTATTATTCCGGCACGCCATACATCGATCCTTTCTGGTTCAGCGCCTTCCTCCTGCTTGGCCTCGCCACGCTCTATCAGTACAGTTCCATCGCCTCCAGCGCTTACGATAGATGCCAGCAGGAGTACGCTGGCACGATGCTCATGCAAGGGGAGATTCTGAGGACCAGAGTTGATAACGATGAGAGATCTGCAAAGCTGTGGCACTTTCAGAGCCTTCTGGTCTATGTTCCCCTCACCTTTATGCTCGGGCTGATGGCCTACGGCGAAATGTTCCACGAAGGCCCGGTCACTAAAGTCCTCACCGTGCTTACCGCCGTAACCGGTACCCTCGTAGCGACGCGCTACCTGCTAGTCAGTTATCAGAACAACCGGCTGCTGCGCGAACGGGCGAGGCAACATGAAGAGTCCGAACGCCTGCGCTCGGCTGCACAACAACTCACCGAGATTCTTGACATCGAACGCCTTTGTGAAGGCATTGTCCGCCTGACTACAAGCGAGTTAGGCTATGATGCCGCGCTCCTGCTGCTTGCTGGAGAGCGCCCGGGAGCGCCGAACCTGCATGTGACAGCATCGCCAGCATCGACACATACTGCTCATTGGATATTATATGGAGATAACGTGCTCTATCGCGCCTCCATCACCGGCAAGGAGGTCGAGTTGCGTCTGGATGAGCAGGGAGTCATCCTGCCATCAGAAGTATACGCCTGGCGCCGTGCCCAGGGCATTATGCGCATGTCCTTCTTTCCGCTGATCTATCAGGGCAAGATACGAGGCAGCCTCGGCGTTGCCCGGCGCGCGACGCCAGCGTTAAGCCGGCACGATGCCATCATCCTCAAAGCCTTTACCGATCATGTGGCAACCGTGCTGGAGCATGCGCATCTCTACCAGGAGGCGCGCGATCACGAAGCTTTCGCCCAGGCAATGGTCAATATTGCCAGCCGTCTGAACACAGCGGTTGTCGAGCCTTCCGAAATCGGTCAGTTGATCTGCGAGGAGGGAGCCGGCGCGCTCGGCGCCGATTATGTGCTGCTCTATACTGAGGGCACAGGCGGCATGCTGATTCCACTTGCCACGTATACCAGCGAAACAGCTCCACTCCCGGCGCCTGATGCATGGCCGCCCATCTCTCCCCAGGAATATGAGGCTCAGGCGCTACAATTGCTCCAGCCTACCATTCTCGCTATCTCCGAGCAGTCGGTAGCAATCACGCACCCGCTGCCCGCGCTCTCGTCAACTTCGCTGCCGGGGACAAATGGCGCGCACCCTGCACCTATGGCAGCGCAGGAGCGAGCGCAACCGGCGCGGTCCCTGCTGCGTGAGAGGCTGGCCGCGTGCGGCGTGCGCACGGTTATTCTCGCTCCTCTGATCGCACGCGGCGACACGCTCGGCCTGCTGATCTTCGCCCGCGCGCAATCGACAACGCTATACTCGCCCGACAAAGGTGCCTTCGATCTCACAGATCTTTCGCAGGCACAGGACTTCGGCGAACAGGCCGGCGTTGCCTTTACGAATGCCCGCCTGTACCAGGGCATACATGCGGCTCACAAGCGCCTTCAAGAACTCGATCATATGAAGGATCAGTTTATCGCTACCGCCTCGCATGAGTTGCGCACGCCGCTCACCGCCATTCAGGGCTATATCGAACTGCTGGCCCAGTTCAACGAGTCGCTGCCCGCCGAGCAGCGCCACGAATTTCTACAAAAGGCGCGGCGGGGCTGCGATGAACTGGTAGTCCTGCTCGGCAATGTCATGGACGCCAGCAGCCTTGAGGAGAACGGCAACAAGGGAATCAAAATCGCGCTGCTCAAACGCGTCTCGCTCCAGGAGGCCATCGATGGCGTCATCCTGCTTATCGAGCCTCATCTGACGCAGGAGCAGCGCGAGCTGCACGTCAATATTCCTCCACATACCTTCGTCTACGCCGACCCCGTGCGTCTGCGCCAGGTATTGATGAACCTCTGCACAAACGCGCTCAAGTACTCGCCCGTCCACAGCCCCATTGGCCTCAGCGCGCGCGTTATCACCGAGCACAACCAGGAACGAGACTACGCCATTATCAGTATCTCAGACAAAGGGAAGGGTATCGCACCCGAGGATCAGGGGCGCCTCTTCCAGCGTTTCGTGCGCCTGGAGAGCGATGTCAATAGCCCCGTGCGCGGATCAGGTCTGGGACTCTATATCTCACGCCGCCTGATCGAAGCCATGAACGGCAAGATCTGGATCGAAAGCAGCGGCATTCCAGG
>DATGLE010000287.1:0-4617 GCA_035294325.1 Ktedonobacteraceae bacterium
TTGTGCTACCCCGTGGAAAGATGGAACCATCGCATCCGCGCTTGAAGGATTCAGGAATGCGGCCTGGTGTTGCATAGATGTTTGCTCGCTGGCTGAGAGGGTATCAATGCAACCCCTAAGGATTGCGTTGCGCGGAGACAACCTGCGCATCGGGTTGGGGCAGATCCGTGGCAATGGTTGTTCTCGGCGCTGGCCTGCGGCGCGAGCAGTACCAGAGCAGGCAGACGACAAAGATCAGCAGCAGGATGTTGCGGGCCGTGGTCGCGGGGAAGAACCAGGGAATGAGCGGCACGCGGACCAGCGAGTGCGACATATTATAGATATAGGGATAGATCAGCGTCGTCAACAGCCCGATCAGCGTCCAGACGATCAGCCAGCGGCGATCAGCTTCGCCCACATACGCGACAAACGGCGCCACCCAGATCAGATACTGCGGGCTGAACACCTTGCCGGTGAGCATCATAATCAGCAGCGTCAGCAGGGTGGCCGTAGCCAGGTCGATCTTCACGCGCCATTGCAGCCAGCAGGTATAGGCGAGGCCAGCCACGAATAAGATTGTGCTCAATAGCGAGAAGATCGCGGCGGAGGGACTCAAAACGTTGAGCGAGCCATAGGTGAAGACAAAACGCAGCGGTTGATGAAAAATGAGGCTGGAGAGCCAGACGAGGGAAGCGGAAAGCGACTCGACCTGAATGGGACGGTTGGAGAAATAGGTGAACGGACCCAGCGTGCCCTCAACGCTCAGGAGAAACGAGACGCCGGTGACTACAGCGCAGAGCAGCACAAACAGCCCCAGGGGCATCCAGCGGCGCGGCGCGTACCAGCGATCCTGTAGCTCCATCTGCTGTGCGATGAAAAAGGGGAGCAGCAGGATGGCCGGATAGAACTTGTACAATGTCGCCAGCGCCAGCAGTGCGAACGCCAGGTGCCAGCGCCCGCGTACAGCGCACAGCAGAGCGGCCAGTGTGAGCAGAGCGGGGATGACATCGAAGCGCCCGGCCACCGTGGCCCAGCCGCCGGCAAGCAGGTAGAGCGCGCACGCAAGCGCCGCTTTCCTCGACCTGAAACGCCGCAGCAATATATAGATTCCCGCCGCCAGCAGAATCATCCAGACCGCGAATGCCACCTGGTACCAGTAGGCAGCCACGATCAGTCCACCCGAAAATGGAAGAATCGTCAGCAATGGATATTCATGCGGCAGAGCATGCAGCGGCTGGCCGAGCGGCTGCGCTGCCACGAACTGGATCAAGCCTGCTGGCATGCCGAGAAGCTGCATGCGATGCACCACGGCTGCATTAGAAATATAGGCGATCTTTGGATGAAGAATAAAAGCGCACTGGTCACTCGGCAGGGCATGCAGGGCGGATAAACCCTGCCAGAAGGCTACCGCATAACACTGATACTTCGCCGCATCGGTATATATTCTAAATATCTGCCACGATGCTCCATAATACAGAAGGCCACCCATTATCAGAAGTACGATAATATCCGGCACATAGCGTATGGAGAAATTTTTCTGTTTGCCACCCCTCGATAGGGGATCATCCAGCGCTGTTTTTCTGCTACCCATTGCTCTCCAAACCAGTATATAGAGTTAAGATCATGTTTTTTAACGATTCGGCTGCCCACACGGTTCCACTTTTTAAGAGGGGGTTCAATTTCCGACATGCATGCGGCCTCGCGCCTGCGGCGCTCGCCGGATACATGTGGTTGTGTGGAGACATGCGCTGCGCGCATGTCTCCACACAACCACATGTATCCGGGGCGGCTTTGTCTCGACAGGCTCGCCTTCACCTCCGGGAGTGTGATGGGTGGAAACATCCGCTGCGCGCATGCTCCCACCCAACCTGTTCCCTGGTGCGGCGGAGCCGCGCGAAGGCCGCCAGGCATCAACTACCAGGCAGGCGGAATCAACGATTGACAGTATAAGGATACTATGATTAGCATGTCAACGCAAAAAAGAGGAGTTTAGTGGTGCGCTGGTCGGTCATCATAGCAGCCATACGCATTCTCAACTGGAGTATGCCCCTGGCGAGCCTGCCTGTTCTACAGATATTGCAAAGCGCCCTGACTATGCTTGGCTATCCGGCAGTAATACTTTTCGTCATGATTGAAAGCTCGGGCATTCCCTTTCCTGGCGAAACGATGCTGCTGCTGGCCTCATTCTATGCAGCTATCGATCATCACCTGCAAATACCCATCGTCATCGCCTGCGCCGCGCTGGGGGCCATTGCCGGCGATAACATCGGCTATTATATCGGTCGCACCGGCGGGAAGGCCGTCGTTGAGCGCTATGGCCGCTACGTATTCATCAAGCCAGAGCATCTTGAGCGCGCGGAGAAATTTTTCGCGCGTCATGGCGACAAGACCGTTTTTTTCGGGCGCTTTGTGGCCGTCCTGCGCGCCTGGGCTGCCTTCCTGGCCGGCGTGAACCGCATGCACTGGCGCACCTTTTTCATCTACAACGCTGCCGGGGGGATAGTATGGGCAACGATCTACGGGCTGCTTGGCTACTATGCCGGACGGCTCTTCCATGATAACTTCGGACAACTCGAACATCTCGCGCGCACAATAAGCTGGACGGCAGCGGGGATCGTCGTGGCAGGCGCGATCATCGCTTATATCGTCTACCGCCTGCGCAGGGGCCGCGCGGCCAAAAAGTAGTAAGTGTGAACTTCACCATGTCATCCTGAGTGCAGCGAAGGATCCGGCTCGACCTGAGGGAAGGGCGCGTTCTGACTCCCCTTTGGTCCCCTCAGGGGAGATCCTTCGCTGCCGCTCAGGATGACATGCTGCCGCTCAGGATGACATGGGAGGTTCGGGGCCGGAGCAGCGCCATACCAGTGCCCCGGCGCCGGGCAGGTTAGCAAGGGACAGCATGCCCTGCTGCACCACCGTTTCAGCGCCGGAGATCACTTCTTGCAGGATAAGGCCATCCGGCAAACCGCCATGTCGCACCGGCAGCGCCTCCAGACCATCAGCCGCGCGCCGCGCCACCACGACCATGCGTTCCTCAGGCGCCTCGCGCATGAAAGCCAGCGTCTCACCACTGGCATAGAGTATCTGAAAGCCGCCGTAGCGCAGGGCAGGAGACGAGCGCCGCAGGGAGATCCAGCGTTGATAGAAGGCGCGCCGCCCGTTGTTCCACTGCCGCTCATCCCAGATCATACAGCGGCGGCAATCGGGATCGCCGTTGCCATCCATGCCGATTTCATCGCCATAATAGACACTGGGCGTGCCGGGGAAGGTAAAGAGCAGGGTAACAGCAAGACGCACCAGCGTCTCATCTTCGCCCAGTATAGTTTGAATGCGCCGTGTATCGTGGCTATCCAGCAGGTTGAATTGCTGGGAGGCGATCTGCCAGGGAATAGCAGCGATAAAGGCTCGCCACTGCTCCGCAAGCGCGGAGGTCGGCAATAGATCTGGTTCCTGCAAGCCTGGCCGCCAGGCCAGCGAGGCATCAAGGCCAACCAGCCACTGCTGAAGCGGGACGGAGAAGCCCCGATAGTTCATCGTAGCATCGAACTCATCCCCTTGCAACTGCGGTGAGCCATCGTAGAAATTCTCGCCGATCAGATAGGCCCAGGGAGCTATAGACTTGACGGCCCGGCGTATGCCCCGGCAGATCTTATGTCCAGGCTGGCTCTCGCCCTGGCGCCCCAGCATATTCGCCACATCTACACGCCAACCGTCGATACGGAATGGGGGCTTGAGCCAGTGACGCGCCACAGAGTCCTCGCCGGCATACATTTCCTCACGCAGACGCAGGCTGCGATAGTTGAGCTTGGGAAGGCTGCGAGAGCCCGGCCAGGTTTCATAGGCATCGGGGTGCCGGTGGAAGGTGAAAAATTCGGCGCTGGGAGCGGATGGATCGGCCCGTGCGGCGAGAAACCACGGATGTTCGGCACTGCAATGGTTCGGCACGAAATCAAGCATCAGTCGCATACCCCGCTCATCCAGCGCGTTGCGCAGCGCAATTAATGCCTCGTCGCCCCCAAAATGCGGATCAACGTGCCTGTAATCCACTGCGTCGTATTTATGATTGCTCGGTGCAGTGAAGATCGGATTGAGATAGAGCGCATTGACGCCCAGATCTTGCAGGTAGTCCAGATGCTGGATAATGCCCAGGAGATCACCGCCGAAGAACTCGAACCCACCCAGGTCACGATTTGAGCGCGGGATCTCTCCCCAGGGCCGCGCCACAACCGGCTTGCCATAACAACTATATTCGCCATCACGCACGTTATTAGAGGGATCTCCGTCAGCAAAACGATCAGGGAAAATCTGGTAAAAGACGGCATCGCGCACCCACACCGGCGCGTCATAGTCCGCAAGGATACAAAAATCCGTCGCATCCGTCGGGGTATAGCGCAGCATACCAGCGGCTGTCAGCCACCAGTGACCTTCCTCTGTCAGTAGCAGAAAGCGATAGTTATTTCTCGGCATAGTAATGCGAATATCCCCCTCCCACCAGCATGCGGCAGGAGCTTGCGCGATCAGTCGCAGCGGAGCCATGTGCTGCTCGCCGTCAGGAGTGGTGCGAACGAACATGCCTCTCACCGGCGCATCAAGACCGCTACGAACACGTAGCTTTACAGTTGTGCCGATAGAGATGGC
>DATGLE010000288.1:0-4516 GCA_035294325.1 Ktedonobacteraceae bacterium
CGCAAAGAGAAAGATATCTCTTGACAAAAGTGAATTCGCCGGTTACACTTGCTCTCGTAAGTTGTAAAAGATTTACAATCTACGGGAAACGAAAAAGTATAATGAGCAAGGAGCGCACCATGAGTAACCAGAACCTCCAGCAATCTGTACAGGAATTGCTTTCGCGGGAATCCTCTTTTGCCAGGTTTGCCAGCAATTTCTCAGAGCAGGCGCAGGAGGCACTGCTGCTTTCGAACGAAGAGGCCGGGCTGCTTAATCACAACTACATAGGAACGGAACACCTGCTGCTCGGGCTGCTGCGCCAGGAGACGGGCATAGCCGCGCAGGTGCTTGGCGAGCTGGGAATCCGGCTGGAAATTGTGCGTAAGGCTGTCGAGCATATTATAGGACGCGGCGCGCCACTGCCCTCCGACGCGGTACGCGGCTTAACGCCGCGCGCGCAGGTGGTAATCGCGCTGGCAATCAGCGAAGGATGGCGCACGCGCGATCATCTCATCGACACCGAGCATATGCTGCTTGGGCTGATTCGCGAGGGCGAGGGCATAGCCGCTGGAGTCATCGTAAGCCTGGGCGCCACGCTGGACCAGGTTCGCATGAAGGTGCTGCAAGCTATTGCCAACCGGAATAAGTCGGAAACCGGTCTGGAGCCGCTGAGGGATGCCGTCAGTAAGAGCAATGTCGTCACCTGCCGCATCTATCCGCAGGATATGGATGCAATTGATGCGCTGGTAGAAGTAGGGATTCGCTCGACGCGCAGCGATGCGGCCTCCTGGCTGATCCATACGGGCATCGAGGCGAACCAGGCCGTGCTCGAAAGCGTCTATGCGACGGTGGCGGAGATTCGCCAGTTGCGCAGCAAAGCGCAGAGCCAGTTAAAACAGCTTCTCAAGACCGATACACCTTCCGCCACACCCGCTCCTGAAGGATCTTCCAGACCGGGTGATGATAAATCCGTTTGAGCGTTCGCGCGGCGAGCGCCGCAGGCGCGAGCAGGCGCGAGCAGGCGATTGTGCCACCAGATAGACATACTCCAGAATATGCAAGGGGGAGAGCCAAGTGTATGGCTAGCCAGCGCACCGGCTTTGTTTTCGATGAGCGCTTCCTGGCGCACGACGCCGGAGTTCAATCTACGGTGAAGACGCGCAAAGGCTCGTTCGAGCTATCGCCAGAGCCGCACCCGTCCGCGCTTTACATCACACAGCGTACAAAGGAGTTTCTTGATGGGCTGGGCCTGACGCAGCGTATGTACCCGATCAAGGCGCGGGCCGCCAGCGAGGATGAGATCGCCGTCTATCATACACGCGAATATATAAACGGCATACGAGCGTTCGTGGCGGGCGGTCCCACAAGCGGTCCCTGGGGGAGCGTGGACGAAGAGACAGGCATTGGCCCCGGTTCGTTCGAGGCCGCGCTCTATGCCGCCGGGGGGGCCATCAACGCCACGAGCGCCGTCATGGATGGCGCTGTACGCAACGCCTATGCGCTGCTGCGCCCGCCGGGCCATCACGCTACCCGCGACAAGGCGATGGGCTTCTGTATCTTCAACAATGTAGTTATCGCAGCACACTATGCCCGCCGCGTTTATGGTCTTGAGCGCATGATGATCGTCGATTGGGACGTGCATCATGGCAACGGCACCCAGGACGCCTTCTACGACGACCCCGGTGTCCTCTTCGTTTCGCTGCACCAGGACAACTGGTATCCCGAACTCTCTGGCGCACTGGAGCAGGTGGGCAGCGGGGCCGGAACTGGTTACACCGTTAATATTCCGCTGCCAGCGGGAACCGGGGATCGCGGCTATCGCGCCGCCTTTGAACAACTGGTGCTGCCCATCGGGTTACAGTATCGCCCGCAGCTCATCATGGTTTCAGCGGGCCAGGATGCAAGCTGGCTGGATCCGCTGGCGCAGATGATGATGACGATGGATGGCTACCGCGCGATCTCTACGCTGATGGTCGAGCTGGCCGAACAGGTCTGCGCTGGCCGTCTGGTTGTGTTGCAGGAGGGAGGCTATAGCGCGGCCTACGTTCCATACTGCACGGCTGCGGTAGTCGAGCCACTGCTGGGCGAGGATTCTGGGATCGTTGACCTCTACGCAACCGCGCACGAGTTGCGGCGCTGTCAGACGATCTTCACGCAGGAAACGCGAAACGCGTTGCAGGTAGCGCGCGCATGGCAGCGGCAGTGGTGGAAAATCTAGCTCGTCCTGGTACGAAAGTTTAAAAAGAAGACCAGTAGCAAAAAGAGGGATATACAGAAGAAGATGATAGAAAAGATAATCGCCGGGGATCCTATCTCCCGTGAACGACCCATGAGTACCAGTGCCAGGCAGAATAGCGTGCAAGATTCAACAAGTATACCATAACGATTGAGGGATCGCAGCCATTGTCTCCTCATCATTTTCACCTTTTCACGGAGAAAGTTTCTCACGAATACATATCATATAATATCACAATTTAGGGAGGAAATAGCGTGCAGGATCCCAGTGAAACCTGGACTGGCAAAGCCAGCAGCTATGATCGGGTGCGTCCGAACCCGCCACCGGCTTTGCTCGATCTGCTGACGCAGTTGATTGACATGCCCCATCCTGCCCTGGTGGTGGATCTGGGCAGCGGGACCGGACTATCAACCGCGATCTGGGGTGAGCGGGCCGGGCGGGTGATTGGGATCGAACCCAATACCGATATGCGTCGGGAGGCCGTCCGCAAACTCGAAGACTATCCCTATGCGGCACATATCGAGTATCGAGAGGGGGTGGCTCATCAGACGGGCCTGCCTGATGGGGGTGCGGATATCGTCACCGCTGCCCAATCGTTCCACTGGATGGAACCGGCTGCAACCCTGGCCGAGATCGCTCGTATTCTCCGACCTGGAGGACTCTTTGCTGCGTATGACTACGATTCGCCCCCGGCAATCCATTGGGAGCTTGATCGGATTGCCCAGGAGTCAACTTCGCGCTTGATGGGACTTATCCGCGAGCGCGGGCTGGCTCCCACCATCAAGATCTGGCCGAAGAACAAATCTCTCGATCCCCTGCGCGAAAGCGGCCATTTCCGCTTCACCCGTGAGGTATTTCTTCATAGTATCGAGCAAGGAGACGCTGCACGGTTTCTTGAGATGATGCGGAGCAGTGCGTTCAGCGGCCAGTTCCAGTTCACCGACCAGGAGATCGGTTTTGATCGCCTCAGCAACGCCGCGCACCAATTCATCGGCTCCGAACCCGTCCCCTGGTATTTTAGTTACCGGGTTCGCATCGGGATCAAGTGAGTGTGATTTCTCTCTTCTTTCTGCACCTCTGACAGCCTGGCGCCTTTGGTGGCTCGCAGCGGGCACCCGCTGCGAGCCACCAAAGGTGGTGAAGAATGCAAAAAGACTATACCAGCTCTTCAATCGGGCGAGCGTGACGCACATGCCGGTTCATACTGGCCGCAAAGGCCACCAATGCCTGCGGGATAAAGAGCAGCAGGATCGTTGGCACGGGGCCAACGATTTGCAGCAATACCCCCGTCAGCGCCATGCCCAGTGGCTGGCAGCCAAAGCTAATCAGCCGGAAGACGCTGTTGACGCGCCCTTGCAGGTGCTCGGGAATGAGCGCCATGCGGTAGCTATACTGCGTCACTGTGTAGACCGGCACAATGGCGTAGGCCAGGCCATTGATGATACCCAGCAGCAGCGGATTGGGGGCCAGCGGGATGAGCAGCCACGTCAATGCCCATACCCATGCCACGGCGGGAACCAGCCTGGCGAAGCCGAAGCGCCTCTGCAACGGGCTGGCGAGTGCGGCGCCGGCGATGCTGCCGGCGCCGGCGCCAGCAAAGATGAGGCCGATCACCGTGGCGGATGCATGCTGCCCCTGTGCGATGACGATCAGGATCAGGGCGTAGCCCGCGCAGGGTGCAGTCAGCCCGCAGGTCAGGATCGCCAGGAAGCGCAGCAGCGGATGGTGCCATAGCCAGCGCAGCCCCATCTGCACATCGGCCCATAGATGCTGCTGCGAGGTCGATTCGCGCTCTCCCTGGAACTTCGTCCTGATAAAGAACAGCGAGACTACCGAAGCCGCGTAGGAAACGGCATCGCCCAGGAACGGGAGCATACGTGCGATGCTGTAGAGCGCGCCACCGAGGGGCGGCCCCAGGAGAAGTGCAGTGGAGTACAGCACCTCGTTCTGCCCCGTCGCGGCGGGAAGCTGTTCCTTCGTAACAACGTGGGGCAGCGCCGCGTACTCGGCCATCTGGAAGAAGACAAACAGTGTCCCCTCCACCAGCGAGACGAGGTAGAGCTGCGGCAGCGAGAGAAGTCCGAACGCCAGAGCGAGGGGAATGCTTCCCAGCGCGAGAGCGCGCCCGCTATCGCAGAGGATCATGACGCGCTTGCGATCCCAGCGATCCACCAGCGCCCCCGCAGGCAGACAGAGCAGCACATATGTCAGGCTGCGCAGCGCCGTCAGCAGGCCCGCCTGCGCCGGTGAATGCGTTACGGCGAGCATGAGCAGGGGAAAGGCGAGTTGCGAGACCTG
>DATGLE010000289.1:0-9904 GCA_035294325.1 Ktedonobacteraceae bacterium
GTATCCGAAGTAGCGCGCATCTTGCGCGTGGATGATACAACGGTGCGTCGCTGGGTAAAACAGGGGGCGCTGGAGGCAGTTGTGCTGCCTCATGTGAACGAGAGGCAGGGCTACCGCATCAAAAAGTCAACGCTCGATAAGGTGCTTGGAGGGTCGAGCGAGCAGAGGGCGTCGTAGGCCATGCGGCACAGCGGGTATGCCGGCGGAGGAGTATAAGGAGCAACAATCAAGATCGGGAAGCCCCGCTCCGTGTCATCCTGAGCGCGGCAAGGATCTGCGGTTCTGAAGCACCAGATCCTTCGCGCCGCTCAGGATGACATAACGGCTATTGTGCCATATACATCTGGCCCCACTCATCGGGCGGGATGATATTCAGCGAATTGAGCGTGTAATGTTGCAGCCGGGGATTGATCAGGGCCAGGATTTGCGCCTGATATAGCGGGAGCCAGGCCACGTCATTGACCAGCTTCTGTTCGGCATCGTTGTACTGCTGGATGCGCTCCTGGCTGTTCAGGTTCGTATCCGCTTTGAGCAGTTCAGCCTGCACAGCCCGCTGCTGGTCTACATCTGCGGAGTTATTCTGCCCGTAGTTCATATTGTTGTAAGCCGCGCCCGTACCAAAGTTGAAACTCAGCCAGCCCTGCGGATCGGGATAGTTGCCGATCTCCAGGAGCCACATTTGCAGCGGACCGGTGTGGCCGGTGGTGGAGGAGAGCATCTGGATGAACGCGTTGATATCGACGAGGTTCAGCTTCACCGGCACACCCAGCGTCGTCTGCCACTCCTGTTGCAGCGCGGCGGTATAGTTCGCCAGGTCGGGATCGCCTGCGGGATAGGTAAGGGTAATGGCTGGCAACTGGCTGAGGCTGCTATAGCCCTCTTCCTGCATTCCTGCCTGCAACAATTGCTTCGCTTTGCTGGCATCTCCTGCCGTGCTCTTTACTCCCGCCGGCCCGGTTAACGACGCGTTATACCCCGGCACGCCCTGCGGCAGAAGGTGATTCGTGGGTATGACCGATCCATGCAGGACGGTCCGTGCCAGCAGATCCTTATTAGTTGCCAGAGCGAACGCCTGACGGATTTTAATATTATCGAACGGTCTGGACAGGTAGTTCATGGCGATAAAGACGATTGAGAGCGCCGGGGCAGTTCTGAAGTCTTTACGTGTCCTGGCCTGGGCAAGATCGGCTGTTGGCACCTGTGTAAAATCGTACTGGCCGCTCAGGTAGCCTTTATAGGTGGTAGCAGTGTCGCCGGAGCGCAGCAGTTCGACCTTCTGTAATCGCGGCGCGGGCCCGGCATAGTTGGGGTTCGGAACCAGGAACAGTCCCTTGTTATGGTCGTAAGTGGCGACTTTGAAAGGACCGGCGCCGCCGCCTTCGTTCATGTGATCGGTCCACTGTGTGCCATACTTATCGATCAATTTGCGCTCGACCACATACGCCGTGGGCAGAGCGGCCAGGGCTTCCAGGAAGTAGGCCGCAGGCTGGCCGAGCGTAATGGAAATGGTGTGGTCGTCGCGCACGATAATGCTATCGCCGATCAGCGTCGAGAGTTTGCCCGTGGCGAGCTTATCGTAGTCCTTGATGATGGTGAGGTTGGCGACGGTAGTGGATTTCGTTGCCGGCAGCAGGGCGCGGTTGATGCTATAGGCGACATCGCTGGCTGTCAGCGGCGTGCCGTCGCTGAATTTGAGATCGGGCTTGAGATAGAAGGTATACGTCAGACCGTCGGATGAGATCTGGTGCGAGGCCGCCAGTTGATCGATGACCGTACCGTCGTTGTTAAGCTCTACCACGCCGGTAAAGATCAGTTGTATCGCGAAGGTATCAATGACCTGTTGAGCAAGGGCCGGGTCGAGCGAGGTGAAGTCCGAGGGTCCAATGGGATAACGGAGGATCTGCTGGCTCGCCGGTGCGGGGGCCAGGCTGCCGTTAGCACTGCTCTGGGGAGGGCTGGCGCTGTTGCAGGCCGCAACCAGCAGCGCAAACAGGCATAAGAGGCAGAGGAAAATTAGTCCATGGGGTGGATCGTGTCTTCGCATAAATACCATCTCCCTCGTAAAGTACTTAGAAATACAGAATATGTCAGGTTCGCGCCATCATTGCTGGCTCACGCCTGCGGCGCTTGCTTTAGAATGGTGTTGTGCGAGAATATGCGCGAAGCGCATATTCTCGCACAACACCATTCTATCCCTGCGCGGCGAAGCCGCGCGGCTCCCTGGTGCAAGAGAGCCGCGCTACGAGTCCTTCTTTGGAGCGCGCGTGAAGACGATAGGCGCGGCTCCTTCCTCCATGCACAGAGCGATAGAGAAGTTCTCGATCTCGCCCTTGAGATTGGTCGTGAAGGACGCCGGGATACGAAGGTCAAAGCGCTCCTGGCTCACCTGGAAAACGTCGTAGTGCAGGTGCTCGAAGCCATACACCAGGTCATTGTAGTGGCCTTCGAGCGTCTCCCCGTTATGTACGATGTTGAAGGTGCCATAGCCAGGATGAACGAATGCGCCACAATAGGCGTCCAACGGATGTGAAAAGGGAGCATTCGCCACGCGTTCGCCTACCTGCTCCTGGAGCGCCTTCTCCATCTGCTCTTTTAGCTTCGCCTCGTTCTCCTTGAAACGCTCAATCCAGGGAAGCTGGTCCAGGCCAGACAGGCGGTCACACAGGTTGTAGGTGATGGCCGTAGGCGCGCTGCACCCATCCAGGTTGGTAAGCGCGACAATGCCGATCCGGTCATCCGGTAGGAACGTCACCTGGGCGCTGAAGCCGTCGATGTTGCCGCCATGCTCCACCAGAGTGCGCCCGCGATACGATGTGACAAACCAGCCGAATGCATAGGTCCAGGTGGAGATTTCAGGATACCTGGTGAAGAGCGTCGGCAGGTCTGGCGTAACTATTTGCGGCGTAATGAGGCGCGCGAATTGCTCCTCTGAGACCAGGCGCTTATCATCTTCTCCGTATTTTCCCCTGTTCAACAGGCAGCGCAGCCATTTGCACATATCGTTCACATTGGAGTTGATCGAGCCGGCCGGCCCTACAGCCTGGGAGCGATCATAAAACTCCATGCGCTGGACCTCGCCCCTGACCTCTCTATAGGGCAGGGCAAAATCCGCGCTGCGCTGCGATTCCTGCACTGAGAAGTTGCTGCTGGTCATACCCAGTGGCGTGAAGATGCGCTGCTGCACAAATTCCTCCCAGGTCTGCCCGCTGACCGCTTCGACAAGATAGCCTGCCGTCATGTACATCAAGTTCTGATACTGCCATGTGCTGCGAAAATCCTTGTTGGGCATGAGATATTGCAGCCGCTCGAACATCTCTTTGCGCGAAAGGGTGGAGTTGTACCAGACAAGCTCGTGGCGGGGCAGGCCGGAGTTGTGGATCAACAGATCGCGCGGCGTCATGCGTTCGCTGGCAAAGGTATCGTACAATTTGAATGCAGGCATGTAGTGGCGCACGGGAGTGTCCCAGTCCAGTTTGCCCTCGTCCACGAGCATAGCCAGGCACATCGCGGTAAATGCCTTTGAAGATGAGCCGATGGCGAAGAGCGTCTGCGGCGTGACCGCCAGATTCCGGGCAACATCACGCAGTCCGTAGCCCTGCGCCAGAATTACCTCGCCATCTTTGACAACGGCCAGGGCCAGCCCCGGCGCCTGCCATTGTTGAAGCGCTGTATGCACAAACTCGTCGTAACCCCGCAGGGCCTCCTGGGCAGAGAGGGGAGATATTTGCGTCATTCTTTTCCTTTCTCCGATACCAGCGAGCGCCGCAGGCGCTCGCCTTATTTTGTATAGTATGTAGATAATAACCAGGATGGGCCATCGAAAAGGACGGTGGAGGTCCGTAGGGGCGCAGCGCCGCCGTGGACGTGCAACCTGGTCACATGTCTGCGGCGCAAGCCCGTCCGGTTGCCAACAGCCAACGGTGGGTGCGCGGACTTGCGCCGCAGACGTGCCACGGTACGTCGCCCCCAGAGGCGGCGCTGCGTCCCTACAGCGGTGGCCTCGTTCTCGGTCTGTTGCCGATCGTGGTTGGAAAACTTTATTATCTCTTAACGCGGCTCCGCCGCGCGTCAGCCATTCCTTAAACAGTTTAAGCGAGCGGCGAGTCTGGCAGCATCTATCGAAGGTTAAAGGCAAGGGGTAAATCTTTGGGAGTCGCGTTCTTAGAGCAGGTGCAAGTCCCTGGCGCAGGCGATGGCCTGGATGCGGTTATTGACGGCCAGTTTACGATAGATGCTGTTGATATGCGCTTTGACGGTGCCGATGACGACCACCAGTTCGCGGGCGATCTCGCGGTTCGAGCGCCCGGCGGCCATCAGGCGGAGTACTTCGTACTCGCGCTGGCTCAATAGCTCTGGCAGCGTCTTCTGCTCAGGCGTGGTGAAGAACTGCGAGGAGGATGGCTGCTGCGGGAATGCTGCCAGCAGCCTGCGCACATAGGCCAGATTGATCGTCTGTGCCCGCGCCTTCTGTTTGCGTTGTCGTCCGGGCAGGCGGCATAAGAGCCTTGAGACCGCTTCCCCCTCATCGACAAAGATGCGGATGTATCCTCCCGGTCCGGCCAGGTGAACGGCGCGTTCCAGCGTATCCAGAGCGCCGGCGAGATCGTCCTGCAACTGTAGCGCCTGCGCTTGCAGGATCAGGATCTCCATGACCAGTCTCGTCATGCCTGCCGCTTCCGCAGCCCTGCGCTGGCCCTCCAGCAATGCCAGCGCTTGCCGGGCGCAGGTTGAGTCCGCGGAAGCTCTGGCGGCGGCAATGTAGACCCGCGCCCGCGTAAGCTGCTCGTCATCATCGTGGCAATCAATCGTCCCGGAGTAACGAGGATTCGTCTGGATGTACAAGAGCGCTTCCTCCAGGCGTCCCTGCGCCAGCGCCAGCCCGGTGCGCATTACATTAGCCACTCTCAGCCCATCGATGAAGTTGAGATCCTGGGCCAGAGCCTCTAAACGCTGCATCCAGGATTCCGCCTCATCGGGATTGCCCTGAGCCTGCGATACGCTGGCGAGCAGAAAGGCGCTCTGGAGTAATACGTTGGTGCTATCCGCCTGTTTTCCCATCTCCCATGCTTTCAGCAGGTGTTCCCTGGCTGCCTCAAGGTCGTTCCAGTCATAGCAGAGCCGGCCAAGCCAGGTATGCGCCACTCCCGCGATATAGAGAGGATACACAGGCCATGCGGCGACCAGCTTGAGCACCTGCTGGCAGATCATCGCCGCCTGAAACGGCTGCCCCTGTGTAAAGTAAAGCTCCGCCTGGCAGAGCTTCACCATCGGTAGGAGCAGCGCGTGGCCTGTGCTCTGGACGGCGCTGCTTGCCTCGGCGAGAGCCTGCGCGGCTGCCCCTACATCGCCGGTGTTCGCACCCCGATAATAGGCCATGCCCATAGACATCAGCACCAGGCTCCGGGCGTACAGGTTTTCGGGGGGCAGCGCGCCGAGTGCCTGCCGGCAGATGGCAATGGCATGCGCGAAGTCGTTACGCGCGGTTTCATACATTGCACGCAGCGCGATAATTTCCGCCTGCAAAGCTGCCATTGTCCCCGGCTGTTCTTCCTTTGTTCGCGCCAGGAGCGCCTGCTCGGCTGTATCTAACCAGTGGAGATAGGCACCGGCTTGCTTGCTCAGGAGCAGCGTCCACGCGGCCGCAATGCAGAGGCGCGGCCTTGCTTGCAGCACGCTGCCCGGCAGCGCTGAGAGCCAGCTTTGCAACAGAGCGACCTCGCTATTTTCCAGCAGGCCAGCGGCTATGTGTTCGATCAACTCGCCTGCTCGCTCCATGGCATGAGCGGCCAGCGCGTGCGTGATGGCCTCCTTGATGTATCCATGCGCCGCAAACCAGTCGCTGGCTCGCTCGTGCAGCGCCGGCAGCAGATCGGGTTGTGTGCATTCCAGGTGGTGGCGCAGCGCCTCGGCGAAGAGAGAGTGATAGCGATACCAGTTGCCAGGTTCATCGAGTGGCACTATGAAAAGGTCGGCCTGCTCCAGCTTCTCCAGCAAGGCCGGAGCGTCATTCTGCCCGGTGACGCTGCGACACAGCGAGCCGTTGAAGCGATCAAGAATACAGGTACGCAGCAGGAAAGTCTGGACGCGCTCGGGCTGGTCCTCAAGGACCT
This sequence comes from Ktedonobacteraceae bacterium, assembly GCA_035294325.1. Lineage (GTDB taxonomy): Bacteria > Chloroflexota > Ktedonobacteria > Ktedonobacterales > Ktedonobacteraceae > DATGLE01. Next base: position 6,111 of record DATGLE010000289.1, read on the forward strand.
CTTCGAGCAGATAGGAGAGAAGATAGCGATGGCTGCCGCTGAAAGTGGTCACAAAATGCACGCGGTCCTCTCGCTCGCGCAGCGCCAGCCCCACCAGGCGCAGGGCCGCCGCCCATCCTTCTGTACGCCGCTGCACCAGATCACACTCTTCGTCTGAGAGCGCTTCTGGCAACAGCGCGTGAAATAATGCCCGTACTTCCTCGCGACTGAAGCGCAGGGCGGGCGCGCGTAGTTCGCTGATCTGCCCGCATAATCGCAGGCGCGCCAGGGAGAGGGGAGGATCGCTGCGGCTGGCGATTACCAGGTGGATCCGGGAGGGTAAACGTGCAAGCACGCCTTTCAGGATGTCGTGGATGAACCTGTTGTTGATAACCTGATAGTTGTCCAGGATGATCGTTACCTCCGCCGGGAGCGCGGCCAGATCTGCTATCAGCGCGTCTATCACCTCCTCCAGAGCGGGCGATGGACCGGTAAGCAACCTCTCGCTGCTCCGTTCACTCTGCCCCACAGAGAGCGAACGGAGCGCAGTCATCAAGGTGCACAGAAAATGTCGTGGCTTGCTGTCCTCCCTCCGTAAATCTACCAGGGCAACCATGCGCCCGCTCCAGGCGATCCACTGGCGCAGCAGCGTGGTTTTGCCGGAGCCGGCCGGGGCACAGAGCAGCGTAAGTTGCTGCCTTGTCGCCTGCTCCAGCCAGCGCAACAGGCGCGGGCGGCTCACCAGCAGCTCTTCATCGGCTGCAAACGATCCCGGTTGCTCCTCTGTTGAGCATTGGGAGGGGGCGGGGAGCCGGGGCAACCTGTTCAGTCTGCTGACCGCCTCTTCGAGACGTTCTTCGGTCAGATCTTCGGCCTTGCCCAGATAGACCTTGTAGAGCCTGCCTCCCTGGTGACGATAGCCATACCAGTACCAGCCTGCTGGCCTTTGCTCGCGGCGTGCAGTCAAAGTTCCCCGGGCGCTGTGATAAGCGAAGGAACGCGTCTCAGCGGCGTCGAGCCAGCATGACCACTCCTTTGAGCCTATAGCGAGAGGCAGGCACTCGCGAACATCGGCGGCGGGCCAGATGAGCTGACCATTGACGATGCGGGCTATCGCATGACGCGCCATATAAAACCATCCCTCGGTAAGTTAGAGGATAATGCTGTTACCCACAGGATTACCCAGCCTCTATTATGAATTACCCATCACGAGGAAAGCAACCGGGTGAACCTGCACTGTTACTGAGACCAGTTCACCTCGATGGGCGGTGGGCTGGTCAGCGTCTGCATCACCACGCAATATTGTTCGGTCTTCTCGCGTAAGGCTTGCAGTTGCTCCGCTGTGGCCTGGGGAGCATCGATATCGAAGTGAACGCGGATGTTCTCAAAACCTACCGGCACCTCTTTCGAGATGCCCAGCGTACCCCGCAGATCCAGATCTCCTTCGACCCTGACTTCAATCCGCGTCGTCGCTATGCCCATAGCGGTAGCCACCATCTGGCATGTAATCTGCGCACAGGCGGCAAGGGCGCCCAGAAGCAGATCGCCCGAGCACGCGGCGGTGCCGGCTCCCCCCACGCCTTGATGGGCCTGGGCCTGATAGAGGGCGCGCCCGATGTCGACTGAACAGGCGATGGGCGTCTCCGTCTGGCTGCCCTGCGCCTTGAGGGTGATGTGTGCCGCGCCCGGCTCCTGGCGATATTTCTCCTTGAAGGGTTTCTGGACTGATCGAAGATCCATAACAACATGCCTCCTGTGTGGAAATAGAGTCACGACTCTATTGTAGCAGATGTCTATGCAAGGACTCCAATAGTGCGGCTCGCCAGGTCAGGGCGCGCCGGCCCGCGCCGCTACGCGCCACAGGCCAGCAAGAATTCGGCTCGCAGGGAGGGATTGTGCTCATACTCGCCCCGCCATACCGTTGTGCGCGTCAGGGAACTGGTTTCGCGCACGCCTCGCATCTGTGCGCAGAGGTGATGCGCCTCCAGGTAGACCGCGACTCCATGTGGCTCAAGCATGGCATTGAAGGCTGTGACCACCTGCTCCCCCAGGCGTTCTTGCACGGCGAAACGCCTGGCAAAGAGCCGGACGAGGCGCGTAAGCTTGGAAATGCCAATGATGTGCTCGTGAGGGATATAGCCGATATAGGCATTGCCATAAAAGGGGAAGGCGTGATGTTCGCAGAGGGCATAAAACGGGATCGGCCCCTCGATGACCTGGCTCAGCCGGCAGTCGGGATCCCCGCGACATTCGGTGGCGAAGACTTTGAGTAATTTGGGATCGCCGTCGTAACCTTCGGTGGCCTCAAATAGCCCTTCCAGAAAACGACGTGGGGTTTCCCCGGTAGAGGGGGTGTTCAGGTTCAGGCCCAACGCCGTGAAGATCTCCGCCATATAGCCCTCAAACCTGTGCATTTGCTCTCTTGAAATCTCGCGCCGGTGCAGATCGATGGCCCTGCGAATGTTCTCATGCTCAAAAGATGGATCAAACAACGCAATTGCTCCTTGATATTATGCTGGCCGTTCTCAATGGGTATCCAGGAATACTCCCTGCGTGTTTCTATACCATATTAATTACAGAAAGTCAATGAATATATTGACTTTCTTAACAAACGGGGGGGGGGAGGAGAACATTTTTACTGAATAATCCAGGGGGGAATGGTGTGCCGGGCCTGTGGCTGGTAAATCACCAGTTTTTGGCCGGCACAACGGGGCCGATCTGGCCCTGCTTATGACGCTCACGCCCGTCAATTGACCGCGCTGAGTTCGCGATTGCGCTTTGCCAGTTCGCCGGTATGCGGGGCCGCTCCTCTTGTCAGGGTGAAGCAGAAACAACAGCCCTCGCCAGCTTTTCCCGTGCTTTCCACCCACATCGTTCCGCCCATCGCCTCGACGAGTTGCTTGCAGATCGCCAGCCCCAGGCCGCTCCCGGGCTGAGTGTCTTCTTGCACCTGTGGCAGCCGCACGCCCCGGCAGAACAGCAGGGGCAGTTGTTCCGGCGGGATGCCCGGTCCCTCATCTTTCACGCGCACGCAGATCATGTCGCTTCGTCCCTGTGGTTCATGCTCGGCACTCGTGGGAGCGGCAGTCACCGTCACGCAGGTTGCAGGAGGGGTATATTTGTCGATATTGGTCAGCAAATTGCGCATAATCTGGCGAACAAAGTGCGGTTCGGCGTGCACCAGCACCGCTTCTGCCATCTCCAGCCTGACCGGATGGTTCCACAGGAACTCTGGTCCGAAGGCGGTCAGTACGTTCTGCAATTCGCGTTTCAGAGGAAATATGCTCATTCGAGGAGGCTGCTTCGTGGAAGCCTGTGCCGTCGCCAGGTTCGTCTCGATGACGTTGAGCAGTTCTTCGCAGCCACTTTGGGCCACGGCAATGAAGCGGGCCCGTGTTGTGATATCGCACTGCTGGTGAAAGGTTCCCAACAGGTCCAGATAACCCTGAATTTGTGTGAGCGGTGTGCGCAGTTCGTGCCGGAGGTCTTGTAGCGCCTGGTCTTTCCGCTCATTTCGCGCGCGCTCTTGCTGATAAGCCCGCTCTATATGCGCTATCGTCTCCCGCGTGTGCAGAAGTGCCAGGGTGAGGCGCCGCAGCCCTCCCACCGTCAGGCATACAACCAGTCTGTACCCTGTCCCGGTCAAGAACGCAACGAGCCAGGTAGAAGGTCGAAATATTCCTGGACCTATCCCGTAGCTTGCGGCCAGCAGCAGCGTGATACTCGCGAGGGCCAGCAGTCCTCCCTGCCATCCAAAGAGCCAGGTGGTGAGGATGAGGGACAGCAGCAGCCCTCCGCCGGGGAGGGGTGAGGGC
>DATGLE010000290.1:0-2183 GCA_035294325.1 Ktedonobacteraceae bacterium
GATCTGCGCCGACGATTTTTTGATGCCGATCTCCGCGCCGAAGTCAATGGTGAGCTTGTAGGCGGGTTTGCGCGCCTGGGGAAAGTCTTCGGCGCTGATGATTCTGCCGACGCGAATATCTACCTTTGTGAAATCGTCATAAGTTATCATAAATGTACTTTCTTTCTGGGGACACCCCAGGCCCCGTCAGGGGGCTGCCGCCCCCCTGGACCCCCATTAGTACGAGCGGGCGAAGATGGCTTCACAGGTAGCAGGCTTGCCGGTATAGAAGCATTTGCCCTGCACGCCGCCCTCTGGCTGATCGAAGGGGATGACGCGCAGCGTCGCCTTCGTCTCCTCCTTGATCGCCAGTTCCGCCGCGCTGTCTTCGGCCCATTTGACGCGCACGAAGCCGCGCTGCTCGGCGATGATCTGCTTGAACTGGTCATAGTTGTCGGCGTAGTGCATGTTCTTCGCGCGGAAATCCAGCGCCCGCTGGAATAGCCCCCGCTGCACCTCTTCGAGCAGTTCGGGCAGGCGCGTCTCCAGCGCGGCCACCGGCACGACCTCTTTAGCGCGGTTGTCGCGGCGCACCAGCACGACGCTCTCGTTCTGTACGTCGCGCGGCCCGATCTCCATGCGCACGGGTACGCCGCGCAGCTCCCACTCGTTGAATTTCCAGCCCGGCGTATTCTCGCTGGTATCGATTTTCAGGCGCACCTTGCCCTTGAGCATCTTCTCGACGCGCTCCAGCATGCCGCTGACGGTGGCCTTGTCGGTATCTTTGCGCCAGATCGGCACGATCACGACCTGGTAAGGGGCCAGGCGCGGCGGCAGGATCAGCCCGGAATCGTCGCCGTGAACCATGATGAGGCCGCCGATCATGCGTGTGCTCATGCCCCAGCTCGTCGTGGCGCAATATTTGCGCTGCCCATCGGTATCGAGGTACTGGATATCGAAGCCTCTGGCGAAGTTGGTGCCGAGGTTGTGGCTGGTCCCGGCCTGTAGCGCCTTGCCATCGCCCATTAGCGCTTCGATAGCATAGGTACGCAGCGCTCCGGCGAACTTCTCGTTCTCGCTCTTGAGTCCGGCGATCACCGGCATAGCGGCATCCTCTTCGGCGAAGGCGCGGTAGACTTCGAGCATCATGCGCGTGCGCTCCTCGGCCTCTTCGATGGTGCGGTGGGCGGTGTGGCCCTCCTGCCAGAGAAACTCGGCGGTGCGCAAAAAGAGCACGGTGCGCTTCTCCCAGCGCATCACGTTGTTCCACTGGTTGATGAGTAGGGGCAGATCACGGTAGCTCTGTATCCAGCGGGCGTAGCTGTGACCGATGATGGTCTCGCTGGTCGGGCGGATCGCCAGCGGCTCCTCCAGTTCTTCGTTACCGCCGCGCGTTACCCAGGCGACCTCGGGCGCGAAGCCCTCGACGTGTTCGGCCTCGCGCTCCAGGAAGCTGCGCGGGATGAGCAGCGGGAAGTAGGCGTTGACTACGCCGGTCTCCTTAAAGCGCCTGTCGAGGTGCTGCTGCATGTTTTCCCAGATGGCGTAGCCGTAGGGCCTGATAATCATGCAGCCGCGCACCGGCGCGTAGTCGGCCAGTTCCGCTTTGCGCACGACCTGGTTGTACCATTTTGAAAAATTGTCTTCCTGATCGACGATCTCATCGACGTACTTTTCTTCGTTCGCCATACACTTTCCCTTTCCTTACCTGGAAGATGTCGATTCTCTGTATGCTCGCCCTCTCTGGCCGGGCACTCGCGCGACTTCGCCGCGCAAGGGATAGAGTATGTTGTGTGAAAAATGCGCTGCGCGCATTTTTCACACAACATACTCTATCCGGCGAGTTCATGGAACGTTCGCATCGCTCCTCCTCAAACCAGACTATATCTAGCGAGCGCCGCAGGCGCAAGCAAGCTGTGATGTCGAAAATCGGACACACTCCTGATAAAACAAGCATAAAAAAACTCGTCCTGTAAGGACGAGATAATTACCCGTGGTGCCACCTCTTTTGAACCATGCCTCACGGCACGGCCCCTCTCATGCGGTCAACATATATGTAACCGCGCCTCCCTGTAACGGCGAGGCCGCCGGCCAGCTTCTCGCTGACGCTCTCAGGTGGGTTCGGCAAGGTATCCATCCGCCGCCTTGCACTCTCGCGGCTCGCTGCTGAACTACGCCATCGCCTACTGGTCCTGATCGACGCA
>DATGLE010000291.1:0-4763 GCA_035294325.1 Ktedonobacteraceae bacterium
CCATGAACGAGGGCGTCTGCCTGGCCGTTGAGGTTGACCAGCAGCACATCCAGCGGCGGCTGGAGACGGGCTATTGCGATGAGATGGCCAGCACGCTGGACGAGGCGCTGAACCAGGTACGCGAAGCCTGCAATCTGGGCCAGCCGCTCTCCATCGGGCTGGTAGGCAACGCCGCCGAGATCTATCCCGAACTGGTACAGCGCGGCATCACGCCCGATCTGGTGACCGATCAGACCTCCGCCCACGACGCGCTCAACGGCTATATTCCCGCCGGGTTCACCTTAGAGCAGGCGGCAGAGCTGCGCCAGCGCGACCCGCAGGAATATATCCGGCGCTCTCAGGAGTCGATGGTGGCGCAGGTACGAGCGATGCTGGAGATGCAGCGGCGCGGCGCGGTTGTCTTCGATTACGGTAACAATCTGCGCGGGCAGGCGCTGGCGGCAGGCGAGACGCACGCCATGGATTTCCCTGGCTTCGTCCCGGCCTATATCCGCCCGTTATTCTGCCGGGGCAAAGGCCCGTTCCGCTGGGTTGCGCTCTCCGGCGACCCCGAAGATATCTACCGCACCGACGAAGCCATCCTTGAACTTTTCCCCGAAGACGCGGCGCTGCGGCGCTGGATTACGCTGGCGCGCGAAAAAATCCATTTCCAGGGCTTACCGGCGCGCATCTGCTGGCTCGGCTACGGGCAGCGCGATAAGGCCGGGCTGGCCTTCAACGATCTCGTTGCCCGGGGCATCATCAAGGCCCCCATCGTCATCGGGCGCGACCATCTTGACAGCGGCTCGGTGGCCTCGCCCTATCGTGAGACCGAGGCCATGAAGGACGGCAGCGATGCTATTGCCGACTGGCCGCTGCTCAACGCACTGCTCAACACGGCATCGGGCGCGACGTGGGTTTCGCTCCATCACGGCGGCGGCGTCGGCATTGGCTACTCCATCCATGCCGGGCAGGTGATCGTAGCCGACGGCACGCCGGAGGCGGCGCGGCGCCTCGCGCGTGTACTGACCAACGATCCGGGGACCGGCGTGATGCGACATGCCGATGCCGGCTACGAGGAGGCGGTGGCCTGCGCGAAAGAGTTCGGGATCAAGATCCCGATGTTGTAAGCTGATATCTCCGGATCTCTGATTTGAACAAGATGGGGACCTCAACAAGACGGGGCCTCAACAAGATGGGGGCAAGCCTCCGTCACCCTGGTTTCCCCGGCCCGAACAAGATGGGGGCCTCAACAAGACGGGGGCAAGCCTCCGTCACCCTGGTTTCCCCGAACAAGATGGGGGCCTCAACAAGACGGGGGCAAGCCTCCGTCACCCCGGTTCCCCCGACCCGAACAAGATGGGGACCTCAACAAGACGGAGGCAAGCCTCCGTCACCCCGGTTCCCCCGACCCGAACAAGATGGGGGCCTCAACAAGACGGGGGCAAGCCTCCGTCACCCTGGTTTCCCCGGCCCGAACAAGATGGGGGCCTCAACAAGACGGGGGCCTCAACAAGACGAGGGCAAGCCCCGTCTCTACATTTCCAACGTGGAAGATGGGGCAGGCCCCCGCCTTCGACTGGCCCATGCCCCATTCTCCACCGTTATTTCTGTTCTCCAACAGGGGCAGGGTCGACGCGCGGCTCTCCTGGCTTCTCAGGGGGAGCCAGCACACCGCGCTGCTTGAGCTTGAGGTATATCCACAGCGCCAGGCCAAGCAAGAGACCGCCAAAGAGGTAGCCGCCCAGCACGTCGCTCGCCCAGTGATCGCCCAGGTAGATGCGCGATGGACCAACGAGGATCACGAAGAGCGCAGGAACAATCAACAGGGCATAGTGCCACCAGCGATTCCTTTTGAAGAGGATCAGGCCCAGCGAAAAGAGCAGGCCGAAGAAGGCGACATAGGACATCACATGTCCGCTGGGAAAACTCTGCCCGCTGGCAGACACAATAATGTCAACCAGTTTCGCCGTTGGGCGGGGACGATTCACGATTACTTTGATCGCGAGGTTGGCAACTTCGCTCACAGCGGAGAGCGCCACGATCAGCACGGCTTCCAGGCGCAGCCGTACCATCCAGAACGCCGCAGCCGTCAGCCCGATCAGCGCCGAGAAGATGATGGTATGGAAGCCCAGGTAGCTCACAGCGATCATCAGCGTGTTCAACCATGGATCCTGGTCCTCCTGGAACTCCTTCGTGATAGCGACATCAATAGCCAGGATGGGATGAACATGCACATACCACGCCAGTAACGAAAAGAGCGCAAAGAGCGCGAGATAGATAATGATGAGAATATACCCGCGCCTTAACGAGAGGTACCACGGTTCGCGGCTCTGCTCAACCTCCTGCTGCGCCTGCTCAATTACGCCTTGCACATGCTCCTCTGCCTTTTGCACGTTCTGCTCGACTTCTTCTCGTGGGGCTTCTCGTGGCATAGGATTATTACCTTTCTTTTAAGTGCATCTGATTGGCGATACCATCGCTTGCTCACGCCTGCGGCGCTCGCCGGATCTCTATTGTGTTGTGAGAAATGCGCTTCGCGCATTTCTCACAACACAATAGAGATCCCTTGCGTGACTATGCCGCGCGAACGTCTGGCGACAAAGGGCGAGGATGCTGAGGATCAGATACTTCTATTACGTTCCTGTATGTAAGAACGTTTCTTGCAACGATGCGCGTCACTTTTTGCACTCCTTGCCACCTATGGCGGCTCGCACAGGATGGGAGGAGGGCCAGGCGCGCGGCTCTGAGCTGTCAGAAGATGGAGGCGAGTGCTGCAAAAAGATGATGGACACGTTTCTTGCGCTGTTGGGTTGACGAGTCGCCCTCTTTCTGGCTATAGTGATGAGAGAGGAGAAAGGAAATCAGCTATGCCACACATAGAAGTAAGACCGGCGCGGCCAGAGGACCGTGATGCGGTACTTACATTTTGCGCCAATACCTGGGAGTGGGGCGATTACATCGAGTACGTCTGGGATGAATGGCTGCATAATCCCGATGGCCTTCTGCTCGTTGCTACTGTCGATGGGCGACCTGCGGGCATCACGCACATGCAGATGCTGACGAAAACCGATGCCTGGCTTGAAGGACTGCGCGTTGATCCCGAATATCGTCACCAGGGATTGGCGAAAGCGCTGGACGAAGCCGCGCTGGTTGAGGCGATGCGCCGTGGGGCGGCCTATGTGCGCCTGGCTATCGACTCCCGCAATACTCGTTCCATCGAAATTACCGAACGCGGCCACATGCACAGGATAGGAGCGGTTGCCCTCTACCTGGCCCCTCCGCTGGCGAGCGTTATGGAACGGCGCGCCGTTCAGGAGCGGGCGCAACTGGCGACCCCGGCGGATCTCGACGACATCATCAACTATCTCAACGTCTCAAGCATCTTTCCCGTCGTTGGCGGCGTCTATTACGTGGGCTGGAAAGCCTATCCCATCACTGCCGCATTGCTGGAAGCCAAAATAGCGGCACAGCAGATCTATCTGCTGCGCCGTTGGGATCGCCTGGACGGGCTGGCGATAGCGGAGCCGCGCACGGAGCGCGATGAGCCTCGCCTCTCACTTGGCTACATCGACGGGCCAACGGTTGAATCGATCAGCCTGCTCGCCTACGACCTGCGGCGTCGCCTGACCGAGATGGGCCTGGCAGGCGTGCGGGCCTACGCGCCGGATATGGTGATGGTGCGCGATGCCTTCACCGGTATCGAGTACGAGTGGGATGGATCGGTATTCTACACCTACGAGCGCGGCCTGACCTGAAACCGGTTATTCGGCCGGGTTAAGCACGGCATCCAGGTTTTTCAACGCATGGTAACGGAGCAGCCAGCACCCGTAATTCATGCCGCCGCCGACAGCCGGCAGGGCCATCCATTCCCCATCACGGATACGGCTCTGGCGTAGTTGCTCGATCAGCGCCGTCGCGATGCTCGCGTTGGAGAGATTGCCATAGTAGCGGAAGTTATCGGCCAGCTTCTCCATTGTCGAGGCGGGCCAGCCATAGTCGTTGATGAGCAGTTCGCCCAGCCGCCGCGTGATACGCGAGTTGGCCTGGTGCGGCACGATATGCCCCAGATCATCGGGGTTCAGGCCCGCATGCCGGCAGAGCGCATCCACGCTTTCGGCCATCGCGCGGGGAGCCTCGCGGAAGACTTCCTTCCCGTTCATCTTTGTGTAGCCGACCATATAGTGCGCGAGCAACTGATTGAGTTCTTTGCCCTTGCCCTCGCGGTACAACTGCTGCATCTTCATGTCCACCTCCGCCATCTCGATCACATCCTTGCGCAGAGGCGTCTGATAAAGCAAGGCCGGGCCTTGACTGGCGTCGGAGCCATTGATGAGGTAGGTATCTTCATCGCCGCGCTCAAGCAGGAAAGCCGCTGCGCCTTCGCCAAAGAGCGAGCTGGTTTTCCAATCGAGGACGTTCATGATATTGGGCAGAAGGCCCTCCGCCGTGACCATCAAAATCAGTTTCGCGGATCCGGCGACCAGCGCCTCGGCGCACATCTGAAACGCCTCCGTCTGGCAGGCGCAGGCCCCCTTGAGCATCGTTGCGCGCACAGGCTTGAGGCCCAGGCGCATCTGCACCAGGGCGGCGATAGTGGGGAAGGCGTCGTTGTCGGAAGAGGAGGCGCCGATCACGGTGTCGATCTCGGAGGCGTCGCGACCAGCGCTGGCGAGCGCCCGCCGCGCGGCAACCAGGGCCATATCTACCAGGGTTTCATCGGGTTTAGCGGCGGGATCATCGATCAGACCAGGGGCTTCGGCCCCCGCCACCCTGCGGCAGAG
>DATGLE010000292.1:0-10351 GCA_035294325.1 Ktedonobacteraceae bacterium
CCAGTCGGCGACCAGCCGAGCAGATTGAGGCCCAGCGTGGGGCTTCCATTGTTATTGCTATCGTAATAGTGATACACGAGCAGAGAGCCGTCCCTGTCGGTCATTACCGTTTGCCCGCCGGGTCCGACGATGTTACCGTGCGCGCTGAGAATGATCGTGCCGCCCCCGTCGAGCATGTTTACGCCGCCCTCATCTATGTACGGCCCGGTGACGCTGGTTGAGCGCCCCACAATGATGTGGTAGGTGGCGCTGGGAGAACAGCAGGTATCAATAGAGGCAAACAGGTAGTAATACCTGCCATAGCGGTAGATGTAAGCTCCTTCCAATCCTTTAGAGATGTCCAGGCGTTTTGCCAGGTGATAGATGGTCGGGTTAGAAGAGAGCTGTTTGCCCGTCGATGGATCAAGCTGGATCATATAGATGCCGTTCCACCAGGAACCGAAGGAGAGCCACCAGTTGCCAGCAGCATCGACGATCAGGCCCGGATCGATGGCATTATATGGCGAACCGGCGCTGGAGGTAAAGACTGGTCCCTGATCGATCCAGCTTCCAGGCGCGGCGCTGCTGCTGGTAGCAAGACCGATGGCCGAAACCTGCGAGCCAAAGGATGAGACGGCATAATAGAGCCAGTACTTGCCGTTATGATAGGAGACATCGGGTGCCCACATATCGTGCGTACCGCCGTTATATGTACCAATCCAGGAGGGGAACGTATTGAACACAGGAACGGCATTGCTAAAGTGGATGCGATCCGGCGAAGTGTGCACCTCGATGCCATCGCGCGGCTCCGCCAGGCTGGTGCTGAAGAGATAGTAGGTGCCACTGGCCGTCCTGATCATCGATGGATCGTGGACGGTGACATTTCCGGTCACATAGCCAGGGTTGGGATACGCCGGCACGCCCGTGGAAACCAGCTTCCAGAGCTGGTCGCTGGCCCCGGTGTACGCGGCCTGAACGATGCTGGCGCCCGGCGTGGTGGCGGCGCCGGCGACATCCAGCACCAGGCCACTATTTTCGTTCAGGATTTCATAGGCGCCGCTGCCGTTACTGAGAAATTCCCAGAGGTGGTCGTTGGTACCGTTATCGGCCCACTGGAGCACGCTGGCCCCCGCCGAGGTGGAAGCGCCGCTCACCCCCAGAATCTCGCCGCTGTGCATATTCAGGATCTTGTAATATCCGCTGCCAGCAGGAATGAAGTGCCACAGGTGGTCCGGCTGGCCGTTATCGATCCATTGCCGCGCGGTTGAGCCAGCCTGAAGAAAAGGAGCAGAAATACCGAGAACCAGCCCGCTGCGTTCGTTGACAATCCTGTACTGGTAAATGGTGTCGAGCGTTGCGGCGCTTGCCGCTCTGGTCTTGTGAGGCCATACTGTAAACAGGCCGACAAGTGCTACGGACAAGAGCATGATAGCTACCAGGCATTTCACAAGTCGTTTCATAAGAGTCCTTTCTCCTTTAAAATAACCTTCTGGCCTTGAGTAAAATAACCTTCTGGCCTTGAGAAGATCAGCTATTTAATTGCTTATAGCAACGTCTTCCGCGTCTTTCGCCTTTCAGTCTGCATCTACAACCGGAGAAGAGGTGAAGCCAGTCTGCCGGCCCATCGTGCTTTCACGCACGATCAACTGGCAGGGAACCTCGACGCGCTCAGGCGGCCCGGTGCGCGTTCCATTGATGCGTCCGTAGAGAAAGGCCACCGCCAGATCGCCAATCTTCTCCTTATCCGGCGAGACGGTTGTTAAAGATGGAATAGAATAGCGCCCGGCTTCAATATCGTCGAAGCCCACCACGGCGATATCTTCCGGTACATGGTAGCCGGCATCGTAGATAGCGCGTATGACGCCAAGCGCAAGGTAATCATTGAAGCAGAAGACCGCATCAGGAGGGGCATCCAGCGCCAGCAACTGGCGCATAGCGCGAGCGCCGCTGCTCAGGCTGTAGGAAGGAATGCCGCGTATAACCAGGCCAGGGTCAAAGGATAGCCCATGAGCGGCCAGCGCTTCGCTATAACCGCGCAGGCGCAGGTTTGATGTTTGCGTAGGGCGCGAATCCAGTTCTTGCACGCCGATGGCGGCGATGCGCTTTCGTCCGAGGCTGATAAGATGCCGGGTAGCCATATAAGCAGTCGAGACGTTATCGTAGGTCACATGATCGTAAGGAACGTCGTAAACGCGGTCTCCCAGTAAAACGATAGGAATGGTTCCTTTGTTTGGCTGCATATCCTCCGGTTCCAGGGCCAGAGGACTCAGGATCACGCCATCGATGAGGTGCGGGGTCAGGCCCTGAATCACATCGCGCTCGCTGGCGCGCCGGGCCTGGGTCTGGTCGATAAGAACGGTGTAAGAATGGGTAGCAGCCGAGGCAATGATGGCATTGCCGATTTCCGAAAAATAGGCGTTGCTCAGATCAGGGACGGCATATGCCAGGATGCCGGAACGCCCCCGCCGCAGGTAGCGCGCCGATAAATTCGGCTGATAGTTCAGCTCCTCGATAGCAGCCTTAACTCGCTCCCGCATCTCAGGCGTGACATAGGGATAGTCGTTCACGACGTTGGAAACCGTGCGCACCGAGACGCCTGCCCTGCGCGCGACATCTTTCAGTGTTGCCACCAATGCTCGCCTCAGCCCTTTCTCAGAGATGTGCCTTTGCAACGTTGCATCAATTGTAATCTGTTTATCCGGTATATGTCAATGCAATGGGCATTAACTGGCCCGGAAGTATTGATTACTGCGGATTTTATCTCCATGAATTTATAACGTTGCAAAAACAGGGCGAGGTTCTTCTGGCCGCCGGCCAGCCCGGCTTGCTCCAGGCTGCATTCCGGGCCGCGGCCCCGCGATGAGCGCCTTGCGCCTCATCGCTGGCCCCTATCGCATGATGGACCGGGCGAGCTGCCTGGGACGAGTAGCGTCAGAAGATGCAGGTCGCGCCTTCGGTCATCGTTGTGCAGGCACCCTCACGCTGCTCAAAGAGAGCGTGCTGGCGGCTCGTGCGATCAGCGATTTCTTTCTGCCGGGCCTACGCCATGAGTTCGAGATCACCTGGCATGATCTGAAAATTCAGTATCATCCGCAGGAATCTCCATAAGATCTGACTCATTGGTAAAAGGCAGGCGCTTTCTTGAGCGTTTGCCACTGCGCCCCATCGTGTCCGAAGACAACCAGCGCCACTCGCTCGCGCTCGGCCACCTCCAGCAGTTTGCGCGTGCTCGCCCGCAGTTGCTCCTCGTCCTCATCAGTCGGCCACTTCCTGCGCTCGGGCGTAAAGAGAGGCTGCATGACGACAGCATCGATAGCCAGCAAGACCTTGCCGGTCTGCGGCAACTGCACCAGGACCGACTGATGTCCGGTGGTGTGTCCACTGGTCTCCAGCAGCCACAGGCCCGGCAGCAGTTCAACATCTCCCTCTACCATCTGGTAGTGCAGTGCCGGATGATCCCAGTGAGGGCGGGCAGTGGCAAAGCGGGGATGTCCGCTCTTCGCCAGATCATAGTGCGCGCGCTGCACGACCAGCTTCGCGCGTCGAAAGGCATCATGGTAGCCGGCGTGATCTACATCGAAATGCGTGCAGATGAGCAGGTCGATCTGATCGGGCTTCAACCCCAGACCATCCAGGTGCTCCAGCACGTTCTTTTCCTGCCGCGCCCGGGGCGCACCCGGCGGAGGCGTGTAGTCGGCTGGCAGCCCGCTATCGATCAGGATATTCTTACCGTCACCGGTTTGAATGAGATAGCAGCCAGAGGACATTTCCATCGCGTGACCAGCGACGTGAAGCGTTGTGGCGGATAGCTGCAACAGGTAGAGCCTTTGCGGGACAGAGAGATTCGTAGACATGTGTGCGTCCTTTCATCTTGAGTCGGTGTCAGGCATAGAGTATAGGTGCAATGGCCCCGCGCGGACTGTAATTCCTGCTACAGACATCTGGCGAATTCTGTGCTATGGTTTTTCCAGAACGAAGCCTCAGAGATGCCTGTCCCACTGCCGCTTATGAAGTTGTCGCCGCGCTCGATGGCGTGAAGGAGTTGCGTGGAGCGGAGGAGCCGCGAATGCACAACGTCTGGGCGAGAATGATTTCCTGGCGCGCCTGCGCGGCGGGATTCTGCAAGCGCTGGAAAAGGCGCTCGGCGGCGGCGCTGCCTAATTCGTAGGTAGGCTGGGTAACTGTCGTCAGCGAGATGGTACCGAGCGCGCTCCAGGGCATCTCATCGTAACCAATGACCGCGATATCATCGGGCACGCGCAGGCCGCGCTCATGCAGAACATCCAGCGCGCCCACCGTCGTGAAATTGCTGCCCACGAACAGCGCGTCGATGGGCGGATCCAGTTCCAGCAGTTCGCGCGCACATTGACGCCCGCTCTGCTCATTGAAATCGCCATGCCGTTCGAGCCGGGGATCATGGAGAATGCCGGCATCGCGCAGCGCCAGACGATAGCCTTCAAGCCGGTCTCGCCCTGTCGTAATCGTCTTATGCCCCAGAATGGCACCGATGCGGCGATAGCCATTCTGGATCAAATGCGTCACGGCTTCGCGCGCCCCGGCAATATTATCGGTCAGCACGGCATCGATGCGGCTATCCTTGATGCGCCGGTCAAGCGCGACAATTGGAATGCTGCGCTCGTGAAACCTGTTGAGGCCGCGCACCTGCTCGCGCGTTGGCACGATAATCACGCCGGCAACGCGCTCGTCGCTCAAGACCGCAAGGTACTGCTGCTCCCGCTGCGGATTCTCGTCGGAGTTGCAGAGGATCATGCTATATCCCCGGCGCTGCGCAACGTCCTCGACGCCTTTGATAAGTCCTGTAAAAAACGGATTCTGAATATCGGAGACGAGCAGGCCGATAATGGTTGAATGGTTGGTGCGCAGCGAGCGCGCGGCGCGACTGGGACGATACGCCAGTTCCTCAATTGCGGCTTCGACGCGTGCCCTCACCTCGCTATTGACGCGGGCAGTTCCGTTAAGCACGCGCGAAACGGTTGAAATGGAGACACCCGCCCGTCTCGCTACTTCCTGAATGTTCGCCATACGCCCCCTGTGTCCTCCTTAAAGAAACTGCCATGTCCCGCTCGCTCCTGCGGCGCTCGCCGGATGGACGGTAGTGTGGGACCATGCGCAGCGCGCATGGTCCCACACACCACCGTCCATCCTCTGCACAACGAAGCCGCCCGAATAATGCTTTCGTCATGAAATCATTTTCCCATCGACGGGAGATCGCGCATCGCATCCTCTCTTCCGCCAATCCAAATATACGCGTATGCAGCCCATCTGTCAAGATTGCGAAATGGCGTACAGGCGGTCCCCATCAGGAATACAGAGCAACGGGCAGCCCTTGACAGATGGCATTGCAGCAGGTATAGTACTGAAAATGATTTCACATCTATGTGAGCCTTCCCGAGTAACCAGTAGAAGATAGATCAAAGCCACGATCAACGCGGGCACAAAGCGGGGCCTTTATCCCCGGGTGTTTATCGCTCATGCAAGGAAGTTATCACATGCAACGTTTTGGTCAGGTTATCAGAATCAGAGAAGAGTGCATTCCGGAGTACGAGCGACTGCATGCCGAGACATGGCCGGGCGTGCTCGCCACCATTCATGCGTGCAATATACGCAACTACTCGATCTTCCGCTATGGGACCTGGCTCTTCGCCTACTTCGAGTACGTCGGCGATGATTTCGCCGCCGACATGAAGAAAATGGCTGCTGATCCCACGACTCAGCGCTGGTGGTCCTTCACCGATCCCATGCAGGAGCCGCTCCCCGAGCGAGCGCCCGGGGAGTGGTGGACGACAATGAAAGAGGTCTTTCACACGGAATAGCGAGCCAGTTGGCTACGACGCGCTGATGCTCGGAATGCGAATGCCGTCCCATGCGCGGCGCACTTCGCCGCCGGGGTCGTTTTCGACGCGACATGCTTTGTCAAAGATCATCGTCGCCCGCTCGCTTAGAGCGTAGGCAGGCCAGAAGGGCAATCCGCGGGAGCCGGGCCTGCCATCGCAGGCGAACGCCAGCCATGCCTCGCTCATGTTCTCGGCCAGGGCGGCGCGTTCGGGACCTGATGGCAAAACGCGGACACGGTGAAGTGGCTATTTACCGTCGCGAGGATGGTCGCTGGACCGCAGAGATCTCGCTCGAAAATGGAAAGAGCAAATTCCTCTATGGAAAAACACGGAAACACGATGCAGAAAATGAGGTAAAGCGAGCATTCAAGCCCACTGAGGACGGAGGAAAACGGAATGAGTCTCGATGTATTTAATCTGGAAGGACGCGTAGCGATAGTGACGGGAGGCAGCCAGGGGCTGGGACAGGTCATGGCGCAGGCACTGGCCGAGGCCGGGGCCAGCGTGGTTGTGACGAGCCGAGAACAGGAGAAGGCGCGGCAGAGCGCCGAGGTAATAGCCAGCGCGACGGGCAGGCGTGCGCTGGGCCTGGCGCTGGAAGTGACCAGCGCGCAGCAGGTCGAGGCGGTGGCGCAGGCAGTGATGCGGGAGTTCGGGCGCATCGATATCCTGGTCAACAATGCCGGCATTAATATTCGTAAACCTGTTGAGGACTTCGACGAGGCAAGCTGGGACCTGGTACAGCAGACGAACCTCAAGGGGCCGTTTCTGTGCACGCGCGCCATCGTGCCCATCATGAAGCGGCAGCGCTCTGGCCGCATTATCAACGTCGCCTCGATGATGGGCATAACGGCCCTCGCCGAACGCGGCGCCTACTGCTCCAGCAAGGGCGGCGTCATCATGTTCACGAAAGTGATGGCACTGGAACTGGCGCCTTACAACATTACCGTAAATGCCCTCTGTCCCGGCCCCTTCGCCACCGCATTGAACACGCCCGTACTCAACAATCCGCAGGCCAATCAGTTCTTTATCGATCACCTGCCCCTCAAACGCTGGGGACGCCCCGAAGAACTGCGTGGGGTGATCGTCTTCATGGCCTCGGATGCCTCAAGCTTCATGACCGGCTCGGCCCTGGTGGTCGATGGCGGCTGGACGGTGGAGTGAGGAAGTCGAGCATGCATATTGGTCTTTCCGTCTATGGCACAACCTTTAGCATGGGCATTGCGCAGGCGCCGGGATTGACGCGCCCCACGATTACACCATACCAGCTTATAGAGCGCGCGCAGGCGATGGCACTGGACGGCGTTGAGGTTCCGCTTGCACTCCTGCAAGGCCAGGATCTCAAGGGAGTCAGGCGCACCGCCGAAGAGCGCGGCCTTTTTATTGTACTGGATACCAGCGGCTACGACGCGCGCAGGCTGAGCGAGGCCATCGAGATCGCCGGGCAACTGGGAGCGCGCACGATACGTACTATGATCGGGGGCGCGAAGATCGGCGGGGACCGGCGCCCACTGGCCGGGCGCTGGCGGCAGTTTCTCGCGGAGGTGCTGGCGCAACTACGTATCGCGGCGGCCAGCGCCGGGCGCGCCGGCGTAAACCTGGCCGTGGAAAATCACCAGGACCTTGCCTCCGAAGAATTGCTCGAATTCTGCGCCGCGCTCGACTCGCCGCATTTCGGCATCACGCTCGATACCGGCAATCCCCTGGCAACGGCGGAGGAGCCTCTGGAGTTCGCGCGGCGCATCGCCCCCTATCTGAAGCATGTGCATCTCAAAGATTACCGCATCTATCCGAGCAAGGAAGGCTACCGGCTGGCTCGCTGTGCGCTCGGCGAGGGCGTGATCGATTTCCCGGCGCTCTTCAACCTCTTCTTCAAAGAACTGGCTCTGGATATCACAATGGTGATCGAGCTGGGCGCGCTGGAGGCTCGCCATATTCGCGTGCTCGCCGACGACTACTGGCCCGACTATCCGCCGCGCACGGCCGCCCAACTGGCGCATACGCTGCGCTTCGTCGTGGAGCATGCGCAGACTACGGGCGACTGGCGCACGCCCTTCGAGCGCCAGGAGCCAGAGGAGCACATTATCGCCTACGAGGAGCAGCAGTTGAGCGCCAGCCTGGCCTATATGCAGGCTCTGCGCGCCCGCTTCTGACGATGGAAGCAGCCCCCTCCCGAGCGCGTTCGTGCGGCTCCGCCGCAGCAGAGATCTGGCTGGTGGTGTGGGCATCTGCGCCTCGCGTAGATGCCCACACCACCAGCCAGATCAGGCGAGCGTCGCAGGCGCGAGCACGCGATGATGTAAACAGGCATGCACACTTATAGAAAGGATAACGCTGCACATGCAGAACTCAGCGCCATCATTACTGAACCTCAGCGGCAAAGTCGCGCTGGTGACAGGCTCCAGTCGCGGCCTCGGACGCCATTATGCATTGTCGCTGGCGCAGGCGGGAGCCGATGTCATCATTCACGATATCGATGAGAGCGCGGCGGCCCGCTTTGGCGAGGCGGCGTCGGGTTCGGCGGTGGCGGAGGAGATTCGCGCGCTGGGCCGGCGCTCGGCTTTCCTCGCCGCCGACCTGACCGACGCCGCGCAGGTCGAACGGCTGGTTCAGGACGCGATTGATGCGCTCGGCCAGATCGACATTCTGGTCAATAACGCGGGCGGCGATATCGGCGCAAGGACGCCCCGGCCCGATCCCAACGACGCGCTCGATATCGCGCCCGATGATATCCAGGCCGTGGTTGAACGCAACCTGCTTGCCACGATGTATGCCTGCAAGTATGCCGGGCGCCACATGCGCGAGCGCCGGAGCGGCAAGATCGTCAACGTCGGCTCGGCTGCCGGGCATATGCCAACGACGGTTGGCATCATCTATGCGGCCTCCAAAGCGGGCATCTCGTACTATACTCGCTGCCTGGCGGAACAATTGCGACCCTACGATGTCAACGTCAACTGTATTGCGCCTGCCCCGACGTATACGGGGCGTTTCCTGGCGACGCGCACGGTAAGATCGGAGGAGGGGCTGTCACGGCTGCAACGTATCGCGCAGCCGGAAGATATGGCGCGCATCGTGCTCTTCCTGGTGAGCGAACTGGCGGATTATCTGACCGGCGAAACAATCGTTTGCTGGTTTGGATAACCTGGTACCAATAACAGGCCAACGCGAAGCGTTGGCCTGTTATTGGTACCAGGTTATAATTAATTTAGCCGGCATCTCCGGCGCTGCAAAATGTACCGCCGGAATGCACGACATGCACAATCTTCAACTCCTGCTGCTCATCGGCTGAAACCTCTGGGCGAAACTGCGGCGAGATATGCCAGGCAAATTGCGGCTGGTCGGGATACGCCTGCTGGTAGCGGCGCAGCGCGAGCGGTATCAGGCGCAGGCGGCGATCAACCCAATCACTACCCCAGGGACCTTCGGCGAGGATCTGTTCCGCCGCGCGGAATTCGTAGTAGATGGTGCGGCGCAGCGCTTTGCCCTCGACATCCGGCGAGCCATGTACCACCATCACATCATGCAGCAGCACGTCGCCCGGCTCCATCTCGACAGTAATCACACCTGGAGGATTCCAGCCCCACTTCTCGGTAAGCGCGCAGATGTCCTGGCGCTGGAGCTGCGTCTTAGGAATGACATTCAGGGCGCCGCCATCGGCGCGTGAAGCGTCAAGATAGAGGTCAAAGTTGAAGATGCGATGGCTGCGTGGATGCACGGCATCCTGGTGCCAGCGAATAGCGGCTCCATCGTTCTCCTGCTTGAAGACCATCGACTCGTAGGTTGGCACGAAGTTCGGCCCGCACAGGCTCTCGGCCACAGCCAGCACTTGAGGCGCGCCAAGCAGTTCGAGAGACGCCGCCTGCCCCTTGTTGTGCACATAGTTGACGCGGAACATAGTCCGTCCCGCCGGGCGCTGGGCAAAGATATAATCATCATAGTCGGGATCATCAGCGCTGGCATGCAATCCCATCTCAATCCATGCCTGCCCGGCCTCCTGGACACGCCTGAGCATATTCCGCGGAATCCAGTTGCGCAGGACGAGGTAGCCATTTTCATCGAAAAAGCGTATTTGCTCCTCCGACAGATGATAGGGAGAACGCGCTGCGACCCCGGCGCTCTGCGCCGGTTGTGCGGTTGTAGAGATGTCCATGCTTCCTCCTTTGAGAATATAAACTGACCTGGGAAAACCCGCCCAGGTTCGCGCCTGCGGCGCTTGCAGGATGGTGTGTGGTGGAAAAATGCGCGCAGCGCATTTTTCCACCACACACCATCCAACGCGACTTCGCCGCGCCAGGGAGCGGGAGTGGGCAGCATAGGCCAGGCGCTGCGCGCCTGGCCTATGCTGCCCACTCCCAAAAGCAAGCGCCGCAGGCGCGAGCACTGGCAATACCTCTGTGAGATAGTATAAAATAAAAATACGAAGAAATCGTCTCGTATTCACGGAAATTTTACTGGATTCTAAGGTTATTTGCTCATGAAAGGCGTCGCTATGTCCAGTGTCAGCATCGATATCGATA
>DATGLE010000293.1:0-11639 GCA_035294325.1 Ktedonobacteraceae bacterium
TCTGAGCGCGCTGGTGGGAGCGGCATGCAATCCCTGGTTGACGCGCAAGCCTGGTCCTGGTCCGACCATCTTGCTCGCAGCCTTCACGCTGGCCGCTGGTTAGCTGCTCATTCCGCTGGCTGGTGGGCCTCCCCTTGTAAAGATCGGTAGGATGGTCGTGGGCGCGCTGCTCTTTGGCGTCTCGAACACGCTCTTCAATGTGAACGAGGTGAGCCTGCGCCAGCAGGTCACGCCTGACCGACTGCTGGGACGTGTGGGGACCAGCATGCAGTGTATCGGCGTAGGGATTTTGACCCTGGGTGCGCTGCTCGGCTGCTGCGGCTTCTTCCTGGCCGTTCTGTGGACCTGGTTTTCACCGGTGCGCAAGCTGCGCCAGGCGCCTCCCATGTACTCATTGTTTTTGCATTGAGGCCCATTAAAAACCGAAGAACTGTGCCGGATTGCTCACGAGCATGGCCTGGATAGCCTCTCGCGGCATGCCCTCTGCGATCAGCCAGGGGACAAAACGCCACAGAATATAGCTCAATCCGGGGCCGCCTCCGTTGGTCGTCCAATAGGAGACTCTGGCAAAATCGCCGGACAGCATGATTCTGTCGCCATGCCCTTCCGCTACCAATCGCATAAGGAGTCTGATGCGGTCCCGGTCAGGCACATACTTTTCCTTGCTGATCTGATCGTAGATCAAATACGCGCCGGTATCGAGCAATGCTTTGTGGTAATCATACTCCACCTTGCGGTCAACATGTCCGAGGGCTACCCTTGAGAGATCTACTCCCTGCTGCTTAAAGATGGCGAGTTGCTCCAGGCCCATTGTCCCGTTCTGGGTGTGGGTAGAGATTGGTACCCCGGTGGCAAGATGGGTGCGAGCAGCAGCGAGTAATACCTTTTCCTCGCCGGGGGTAATCGTGTTGAGGCTCGTTGCTGCTTTCACCACCCCTGCCTTTACGCCCATCTCGCCGGTACCTTCGGTCACATCCTTGATAAATCGGGTGGCAAGCGTATCGACGGTGGCATTGGCAGTCAGTGGGCGAGAATAGGCATCTTTGTGCAACCCGGTGGTCATGATGATATGTACCCCGGTTGCAGTGGATAGGGCGCGGAGTCCGTCGGGGCTGCGATTATAGTCCGCTGGCGACATCTCCACGATAGCTTGCCCGCCAGCGAACTTAAAGATTTCGAGTTCCTTAGTAGCAGCTTCTACCGACTGCAAGATAAGGTCCTGATCCTCTCGATCGGCACTCCACGCGGGCGGGCTACCCAGCAAGTGTTCATGCGCATAGGTAATTCCCAGTTGCGATGGCTCGATAGGGCCTGTGACCGTCATGACGGCAACCATACCATGTACCTCCTGTTCAGGCTCTTGCTCCGGCCAGCAAAGCTCCCTCGGCCAGTAAGCGAGCCTGAAGATCCTTGATAGAAAGCTGGCGCGGTGTCTGTCCTGTGGCAACGGCCAGCGCCGCCGCTGTACCTGCGGCCTGGCCCATTGCCATACATTGCCCCATGCTGCGCACCGAGGCATGGGCATCATGCGTGGCCGAAAGGCAGCGCCCCGCGATCAGCAGGTTTTCGCTATCCAGAGGGAGTAAGCAGCGATAGGGAATATCATAGGTAGCGCCGCCTGGAATGTACTCCCAGCGCGTGTTGCTGCCGGGGTGATGATCCTCTATAGGTGCGCCACATTGCGCGATGGCATCGTCAAATTTCCGACCTGAAAGTACGTCTTCACGCGTCAGCCGGTACTCGCCATAGACGCGGCGCGTTTCGCGTATACCGATCTGCACGCTAAAATTGATGAGGTAGGCTCGCTCGTAGCCGGGGATCTCCGTGCGCAAAAACCGCACATATTCCAGCGCTTGCCGTCGTCCCTCCACCTCGGCCCGCGTGAGCTGGACGGGATCGGTTGCATCCACCTGCGCCACGCGCGTCATATTTGTCGCCACTACTCCTGGCAGCGGCGTGATATGCACGCTGCCCTCCTCACGCGGTAAGCGATACTGCCCGCTCAGGTTCGCGCGTTTCATCAACGCCTCAAGCTGCGGGCGCTTCACCGCCAGTGCCTGCTCTACGTTCACGTTCCCCATACGAAACGTCGTGGTGAGCGACTGAGCCGGCCCATCCTCGCCCGCGCGCTGAAACGGCACGCCTGCATGAAAGCAGATATCCGCATCCCCCGAAGCGTCCACAATCACGCGTGCCTGGATCAGTCCCAGACCGCTTTTCCCATCTACAATCAGGCCGGTAATGCGGCGATCCTCCATCACGACATCGGTGCAAAAGGTGTGCAGCCGAAGGCGCACACCTGCCTCCAGCGCCATCTCTTCCCATATCACTTTCAGCGTTTCCGGGTCATAGGTCACAGCAGTGCCGGCGCCATAGGAACTCGGACGCTGTAGCATCATGTCGCGCGCGACCAGCTTCTCCACGATTTCCCAGGGAATGCCACCGACGACGCGCCTGTTATCGTCGCCGGGCGGGTAAAAGCCATAAAATGTATCCAGCACCATCGTCGAAGTGCCACCCAGGAAACCATAACGCTCGATGAGGAGCGTATCGGCTCCAGCCCGCGCGCTCGCTATGGCCGCTACGGTGCCGGCTGAACCCGAACCAACCACCACAACATCGGCGGCATCGAATATGGGCAACTTGCTGGCATCGATGACCATATTTCACCTCTCACTTCGTGTCTTCTGCTCGTATTGTCTCTGCTTTTGCGACCAACTGCTCGAACTGCTCTGGCGTTACGCCAACATGGAAGACTTCGGCGATGTGGTCGATCCAGGAGACGACAAAATAGCGCCATCCGTCGTGGACGTTGAGCCGTCGTTGTTCTTGCTGAGCAAGGGCCTGCTGGAGAAAGTCCCGCTTCCCACGGTAGTTGAGTTCCCAGACAACGCCATGCATAGGGAACAGCCCCGCATCTGTAACAGGCGATCCCGGACGATCTTTGCCCATCCCGGTCGCATTGATGACCAGCGAACCCGGCGGCAGTGCCGCCATGAGCCGGTCATTCTCATATGGGTCCTCATTCAACACATAGACCATCTCAATAGTCGCTGGCAACTGCTCCACCACTGCGCGCAGCTTGTCTAGAGCGGACTGACTGCGGCTTACAATGGTCAGCCGCTGCGGCCTGTCGCTAGCCTCGGGTTGGGTGAGCAAATTGACCGTGATGGCAGTGCCGGAGCCGCCCGCTCCCAGGCAGAGGACGTGGCCCTTACTCTGCCCCCAGTAGCCCGGGGGGAGCATTTGCCGCAGAGCCAGGGCTGAGGTGATCGGATCTTTAGCATATCCGATGAGCTGACCATCGCGTTTGGTAATACATGAAACCTCCTGGCAGAGCTGCGCATAGCGATCCAGGCTGTCGAACATGTCAGCGGTTGCCCGCAGCAGATCGATTTTATGTGTCGTGACAAGCCCTCCCAGCGAGAGCGGATCGTCCTTGATTTGCGCTATCGCCTGCCTGTAGTGCTCAGGTGCTGCATGCAGCGGCAGATCTACTCCGATGAGCTGAGCCTGTTTGAGGCCGAGGATCTCGGCCCAGAGCGGAAAGAGGCGCATCATCGCCGATTGACCTGTGGTGACTCCGATAAAGTACATGGTAGGAACGCTCTGCTGAACGATAGGATATTGTCTGAAGTCTTGCCGCATGGCCTCCCTCATTCCCTGACAAAAGCCTTGATAACTTTACAGATTCCTCTGGCCCGATTGCGCAAGCGATAGTGCCCGGTTGCCGCCGGTATCACCATCGTTTCGGCATAGTGCAGCGGATGGGCGCCATGCTCCCATTCGACCAGCACCTCTTCTCCTTCCACCAGGTTGAGCACATGAAAGCGCTCTTTGCCGGTGTCGCTCTCATAGTTGTTACCGAACTCCGCACGATGGATGGAGAAGAACAATAGAGGATGCTCGCCGATAAGATACTCGGTCCAGCCCTCTCCTTGCTGGATAATGCGTGGGGAGGGAATCAGGTTGTGCCGTACCCAGCGCGTCCGGCGAGTAAAGTCGATATTGTCCCAGGCGCGCTCAATATGGATGGGGCGTAGTTCACCGCTCAGGTCGCGGCGCAGATAATCGTAAATCTTGAAGGTGTACAGATACGGCGTGGCGCTGATCTCCAGCACGACGTTGTTTGCGCCGCTATTGTGAACCGTCCCGGCGGGGATGAGAAAGAGATCATGCACGCGCGTCGGCCAGGCGTTCACGAACTCTTCCGTATCGAAGGCAATCTCTTCATCACGCGCGCGCTCAGCCGCCAGGCGAAAGGCATCCGGCTCTACGTCTTCCTTTAACCCCAGGTAGCACAACCCTTTTTCCCCGGCCTTCAAAATGTAATAGGTTTCGTCCTGCGTATAGCTGAGGCCAAATTCGCGACGCATGTATGCTGTCTGGGGGTGCACCTGGCAGGAGAGGTTGCCGCCGGTAAGGGTGTCATCGTAGTTGAAACGAATGGGAAAACTGGCGCCGAAGCGTTCGGCTACCTTTATGCCCTGCACATTGATCGTCTCCTGCGCCATGAGCATTGTGAACGGGACTTCCAGTCGGCACTCGCCATCGCGAAAAACAACGCCGTTCTCCGGTGCGATGAGTTCATACGACCAGGCATAATTCGGTTTGCTGGGATCAAGTTGCATATACTCCTTCATCCACTGGCCTCCCCACGCGCCCGGATAAAAGACGGGCTTGACGCGAAATGGCTGGCTGGAGAGTGCCGATAAGCTTGCCCGCAGTGCGGCACCCTCAACGAATGTCGGGTATCTGGGATTTGCCATGTCCAGGTAAAGAGCCAGGCCGGGCAGCAGCGCGGTCATGTAGCGTTCCATTACCGGCCAGTCCACCCAGTACATACTCTTCATAGCCGGGTATGCAGGTGTGCCGAGGAAGAGAGGGCGTCCTGCCGCTGCCATACCGGTGATGTTTTCTTTGGGCAGATCCGCCCACGCTCTCCCTCCATCCAGGTTGAGCAGCGTGCTCCCCTGTCCGAAGCAGATCACAAGCTCGGCCCGCTGTGCCTCCTCAAGCACTCGCTCCCTCAATCTACCCAGCCGGTCAGCGGCGAAGAAATCAAGCAAGGTGCCCTCATAGAGCCTGCCAAATACGCTGTCGCCATTGTCCAGCGCGTCGGCCAGCAGATCTCTTACTGCATCTTGCTCCAGGCGCGCCTCAGCCACGTCGATGAATACGGCCCGGTATCCCGCAAGCGCATCTTGCAGCCCGGCCTGGAATATATCCCAGGCGACACCGCTCATGCCATCAATCATCCACAGCCTGGTGCTGCTATTTGCCAGGTATTGGGCGAGCTGAGCATAGCCTTCGAATAAATGACCTTCGGCCAGGGGATAATCTGGAAAGGCGTTATAGATGGTGGTCTTCATGCGTATGTGGCGCTCTTCTTTATTTATAGATGCCGGCAGTGCGACGTGCATGTTCGGCGTACCATGCGCCGGCCAGAGACTCGATAGCGGCATGCTCCTCTGCCGTCATGCCGGCGTTATGGCTGGGGAATACGGGCAGGTGGATACCGCGCTCCGCCAGGTTCTGTGCCACCTCTGCCACCAGCGACTGCATGATGATGCACGCGGCGATGGTGGAGGCCGATGCAACTTTCTGCGCAAAGCCTGGAACCGCGACCAGGGCGTCACCTTCCGGCACACAGGTGTCAATCACCGCGTCGCAGACTTCAAAGAGTCGTTTGCCGCTGCTGTGGCGCGATTTGCTCTCACGGCTGTGGGCGAGCGAAGTGATCGCCACCGTCTTCAGTCCCTGCTCCCTGGCGCCCAGCGCGACATCGATCCCCATTGCGTTGATACCGGAGTTGGAGACCACGATCATGATATCCGCTGGTGAAAGGCGGTAGTTCTCCAGGACAACGCGTCCAAAGCCCTCTACTTTTTCCAGGTATATTGCCTGGCGCAGCGCCTGGTTGCCAATGACGGTGGGCATATAGGAGGTCGAAAGCTCGTGAATAGGGAGCCAGCCGGGGTAGCATCCGATGCGTGGATAGGTGTCCATAGTTGGAATAAATGAGTGTCCTGAGCCGAACAGCACGATCAGGCGGTCGGCTGCAATGGCGTCGGCGCCCCATGCCGCGACCTTGCTGATCGTTGCGAGCTGGGTGGCCTCAATCTGATCGAATATATCACGAAAAGCGCTAAAAAAGGGGTTGGCTCCCATTCTGATCTCCTTCCAGATCGTAAAGGTTTCACAGTAAAAACGAGAAAAAGAGGAAAGCAGATATCTCCGCTCTCATTTCAGGCCGGCCTTCTTGCGTGCCGTCACCCACTCAATCGGCTTCTGGCTGCCAAAGGGCACCAGTTGAATCCAGATGCGGATACCCTGCTGGTGCAACATCTCGGAATCGGCGATCTCGTCGGGCGAAAGGTCACAGTTCGGGGCGACGTTGCGCGAGTTTGCCCTGTGCGCCATTGCCCCATAATTGATGTCTGAGGGTCTGTAGCCTTTCTCCAGCAGGCGCAGAAACGTCCTGGGAACTTTCGCCAGCAGGATGATGCGATCATGACCGTCGCTAATCCGGCTCAGCTTCTCGGCGATGCGCTCGATGGTGAAGGCTTCGATCTTGATCCCTGAAGGCGCGGCAAAGCGGAAAATATCGAGCATCATTGGATTGCTAGCCACACCATCATCGGCGATCCAGATCACGTTGGCGCGGCGTGCTCCAAGCCAGCCAGTCATGACCTGCCCATGAATAAGCCTGTCGTCAACGCGGTTCAATACAACCTCGGACATAGCTGTTCCTCCACTTCGCTCATCGGTTTCTAATATCAAATGGTGGCCGTCACATGTCATCCTGAGCGCAGCGAAGGATCTGGCGCATCGGCCCCGCAGATCCTTCGCTGCGCTCAGGATGACATCTTTGAACCTTGAGAGCTCCCGCCTTCCTGGACCTCCCGGAACTGTTTGAAGGCTTCCACAATATCTACCATACCGGTGCGTCCCGCTAAAAATGCCGTCTCGGCCAGTGATGCAAGCTGATCCTCGCCCATGCGCGCCAGGAAGGTTTCGAGCAGCATCGGCAGGTTTATGCCGCTAATAGCATACAGGTCGTTCATCTGCCGGGTCAGGAGAGCGGCGGCGTTTGCGGGCGTGCCACCAAACATATCGAGCAGGATGAGCGCGCCATCACCCGTGTTCACTTCATTCACAGCGCTGTGCAGGCGCTCTACCAGCCCTTCCAGGCTATCACCGGGCATCAGTGCGATGCTCGCTACCTGCGGCTGCTCTCCCAGGATCATGCGCGTCGATTCCAGAAACGCGTCCGCGAGCGGCCCGTGCGCAGCCAGCACAATACCTATCATGAGCGGAACCATCCTTTGCTCTCCTCGCTGCCAGCGGCCTTGCGAGAAACCGTATGCAGGCTGCTAGCAGCGGGTGCGGACTAGAAGATACGAAACGCCGTCAGTATGGGAATATTGAAGATCGAGCCGAGCAGGCCGGGCAGGTAGCCAACGAAGATGACCAGCAGCGTCACCAGCAGTGCTCGATTGATCGGCCAGCCACGCCTGCGCATTCCCCACCACAGGAATATGACTAGCAAGAGCGGCAGCAACTGCGGAAAGATCTTATCGAGCGTATCCTGAACCGAGACTTTCACCAGGTTCGCCCCTGATCCCGAGGTGTAGGTGAGCGGGGTTTTCAGCGTAATGATAGAAGCGCCAATGGCGCCCGCCACGATCAGGCCGAGCACGGCGAACGAGGAGGTAATACGCCGAAAACCTGCTGCGGCCAGCTCTCTCATCGAGGACATACCGTAGCGATAGCCAAACATGAACAGGTAATACGAGAGAAACAGGATAATCAGCGGGTAGGCAATGATATAGAAAATCGGGCCGATAGGGCTGCCCGTCCCCTGGCTCAAGCTGATGCCAACGGCAAGCAGAATGGGGATCAAGGTGCCGGGTATCATGGAGTCGCCGATACCGGCCATTGGTCCCATAATACCGGCCTTGATGCCATTTATCATCTCGTCGTTGATGGGAGCGCCTTTTGCCCGCTGCTGCTCAAGAGCAACCGTCACTCCATGCGCAATGACGCCGGTCTGTGGCTCGGTGTTGAAGAAGACCATGTGGCGCTTCAATGCCGACTTGATTTCTGTCGGATTGTTGCCGTACAGGCGTTTTATGATCGGCGCCATCATGTAGACGAAGGCCGGGGCCTGCATACGTTCCATACTGAACGCGGAGAGATTAAAAAATGTCCAGATCCACCAGGACCGGTTAAGGTCCCGTTTTGAGATGGTTCGCTCCGTCTGTGGAGCCGCACTTTCCTGATTATCGGATGGTTGTATCGTCAGATCGGACATCGTTATACCTCCGCTTTCTGGGGTTGAACTGTTTCGGTTTCCTGGGGTTGAGTCGTTTCAGTATCCGTGCGGGAGAAGTACCAGTAGTAAATGATGGCGATCAGTGCCCCAATCACGGCAACGCCCACGGTTGGGACCTTCAAGTACACTACGAGAACCCATCCCAGCAAGAACCAGACGAGCAGGCGAGCGGAAGGGGCAATCTGGAGCAGCAGGATGGCAATACCGACGGCAGGCAGAGCGCCTCCTAAAAGAGTGAAATAGGTAATTAGCCAGGGCACCTGGTTATTGAGGAAAGCGATCAGAGCCTGGGCAAAACCGGAACCCAGTAAGAGGACCAGGAAGGGCACAACGCCTCGCAGCAGAAACGTGCCTATCTGAGCCAGGTAGTTCACGCGGATGATACCTGCCAGATTCCCCTCTTCGGCATAACGGTCGCAAACATGCGCCCAGGCCGCATTGCCAACGCTCAGGATTTGCCAGCCCGCGACACCGATAACGCCGAAGGCAACTGAAAGGCTGACCGCTACCGAGGGAGTGGCGTGAGAAACCAGAGCGAGGGGGATACCAAGATAGCTCACGAAACTCAGATCTTGCGGGACGGTTCCGCCGGGAGTAATCAGCGCAATGAAGACACCTTGCACCGCGATACCGATGAGCACACCGGTACGTACATCTCCCAGGATCAATCCGCAGAGAAAGCCGGCCACAAGCGGGCGTGTGAGCACATACCAGCCGCCTGTCGTTCCAAGTACCCAGGGCGTGGTGAGGGCGCCCAGGTAACAGAGCAGGCCAATGAACACCGCTTGCCATACCTGCATGGCAAAACCTCCTTCTTTGAAAAGGATAACGCACATTCGGGACGTGCTTGCCTATATTCACCGCGTTACAGAGACAATGACCAGAAAGATATAGTCATCCTGCTGAATATATGACTGGATGACATACTCTATAAAACCAATGCGGTAATCACTGTGCGACGACGGTAATTTCGACCTGGCTGCGATCACCCCGGTGCCGCGCGAACCCGCAT
Source organism: Ktedonobacteraceae bacterium (assembly GCA_035294325.1). Classification (GTDB taxonomy): domain Bacteria; phylum Chloroflexota; class Ktedonobacteria; order Ktedonobacterales; family Ktedonobacteraceae; genus DATGLE01. The sequence goes on from DATGLE010000293.1 coordinate 9,351, forward strand.
TCAACGGCGTGGCCTTCGGTGTCATACATTGTGCCACTGACAACGAGCAGTGGCGTTGCAGGCGCAATATGCAGCAACTCGGCCTCCTCCTCGGTGCATGGTGCGGCTTCTACAAGGCGTGTTCCCTGTCCAATCTGGACGCCGTACTTTTCACGGAGCACGGCGTAGAGCGAAACATCGGTGAGGTCCTCGTTTTCCAGTCCGGGAAACGAACGATAGGGCAAGAATGTCGTGGATATAAGCAGCGGTTCATCGTTCACAAAACGCAGGCGTACCAGTTTGATTACCGGGCTGCCCACGACCAGTTGTAGCTCTGGCGCGACAAGCTTGCTGGCTGGAACAACTGCTTGTTCGAGGACCTGTGTGCGGATGGTGACACCTCGCGACGCCATATCTTCGTAAATACCGGCCAGCCGGTGGACGAAACGCTCGCGTAGCTTGGGCGGTGCAACAAAGGTCCCCTTGCCCTGAATACGATACAGCAGCCCTTCCTGGGTAAGATGGTCGAGTGCCTTACGCACAGTCGTGCGGCTGACGGAATACATGTGGCATAGCTCTAATTCGGAAGGAATAAGCTGACCTGGCTCCCAGGAGGCGCATTGCTCACGAAGGATCTCCTGAAGCTGATAGTAGCGGGGCCGAGAAGAGTCCTGTTCAATGCCCGGTGCCTTTGACGCATTGTGGTATGACTGTGTAGCCATGTATTCCTCCCGACGCCATGAGGTAAGACAGAACGCAGAAATATCATACCCATATTGTAACTACGACGTTACAATATTGTAATTACAGGCTGGTTCAAGTATACCGTGGGATTTCTGGTTTGTCAATATGGCTCGTTGACAGCGAGAGGAACAAGGGCGCAAGCAGGCCACTTATCAGGTCAGGGGTGGCCGGCCAGGCCAGGCCAGGAAACAAAGAGAGCATCCGGGTCGTAGATGGCACGGAGCTGATCAAGACGGCGGAGATTGTCGTCGGTGACAAAGCGTGCGGGACGGTTGATAAGGTTCTCATCGGCCAACTGGATACCGGTAGCAAATGGCTCCATCGCGCGCATACGATCCGTCACCCAGTGCTTGTACTTGTCGTCATCGGCAGGGTCATTCCATGCAACATAGAGAGCGTAGTAGAAGTTGTCCTCCACCGAGTACGCCATCGCCGGGCGCTGGGGAGCATGGGTATACCCCCAATTCATCAGTAACATGTGCGAAGGAGCTGGAGGCAGGGTTTCGATGATCGCCCTCAGGCCGGGGAGCAGATCGTCGAAAGGAGCGTGGGTCCACATGTTGTCCGCCACATAGCGTCTGGTCGGGTCGAAGTGAGGATCTAGCCCGTTGCGGCTGAGTTCGGCTATGGTTGTCAACTCGTTTACCTGCGCAGCAAACGCACGATGCCGCGCGGGACAGCGTTCGTAGAGGGAAAGGGCGGAGCGTGCCTCCTGCTCGCTGTCGGCAAAGGCCGTGGCATTCAATACGATAACCGGCTCCCGGGTCCTCACCGACTCGTCGCGGGTCAGGATCACGTTGATCTCGGTTGGGGTCTGGCAGCCGATCTCGTGGACCCAGCGATACACCTCCTCGAACGCCGCAATCGGATAGATGTATGTGCTGTTCATCGTCACGCGGTGCCGTGGATAGAGCTTGATGTGGAAGCGGGTCACGACGGCGAAGAATCCAGGTCCCGATCCGCGCGCCGCCCAAAACAGATCAGCATGCTGCGTCTCGTCGGCGTAGGTACGTTCACCATCCGCTGTCACTACATCGATCCCGGTCACGCTCATGCAGGCCGGTCCGAATGGGCGTCCAGACCAACCGAAGCCGCCTTGAAGCAGATATCCCCCGAGGCCAACAGCGGTGCAGTGACCGATTGGAAAATAGAGGTGATGTGCTCTGAGCGCCTTGTCGAGTTCTGAGCCTCTGAGGCCGGGCTGGACAGTTGCTGTCATCTGCTCAGCGTTGATGGACACTTCTCTCAACTCAGAGAGGTCAAGCAACAGAACCCCGTCACGCAAGTGCGAGCCAGACCAACTGTGCCCACCCGAACGCACCGCCACCTGCATGCCCTCAGTTCGGGCGAGTCGCACAGCAGCGATCACGTCGTGCTCGTTACGCGCTTGCACAATCACCGCCGGAAAGCGGTTCGGTGTGCCTGCATGCCAGGTAACTGCCCGGCGCGCCTGCTCGTACCCTTCATGGCCGCGCCTGTACACCCGGCCTTCGATATCGTTCCACATGTTGTTACTCCCGAAACTATAAACGTCGGTGTATGCTGGCCCGACGCAGGTTTCTAGCA
>DATGLE010000294.1:0-23261 GCA_035294325.1 Ktedonobacteraceae bacterium
GGCGAAAGCACTGAGCATCAGACACTTTCTTCCATTCGAGCATGATTGCACTCGAAGTTACCGGTTTAGAAAGTTAAACCGCATTATCGCGCAGCTACGCATAGAAGAATTTTAAATTACTCTGGGAAAGAACAGGACAAAAAGTTATGTATACGCGAATTCGGCGCGCCCAGAGAAGAGCATGGGACGCGGCAACGAAGCTGGCGGGCTGCGCGCTGCTGCTTGCCTGCCTCACGATGGTGGGATGCGGACAGGCCGGCGCCGCAACCGGTAACAATGGACCGGCGGCAACGGTGACAACACCTCCGACGCCCGCACCAACGCGCGCGCCCTCTCCGACGCCCACGCCCGGCAAGCCGGTTATGCTCCAGAGCTTGCATATGTTTGATAGCATGACCGGTTGGGCGATCAGTAGCGACAGGAAGCACATTCTGCGCACAACGGGAGGCATCCAGAGCTGGCAGGATGTCACGCCCGCATTCAACAGCAACATATATCAGATCAACGCATCTGAATTTCTCGACGACTCGCATGCGTGGATAGCGCTTTTCCCAACGAACGGGCCGCAGTCGCTCCCGGTGCTGCGCACGAGCGATGGCGGCCACACATGGCAGACAGTGAACCTGCCGGAGCAGGGCACAGGCGTCAGTTCCATCGTCTTTACCGATGCCCGGGATGGCTGGCTGATGCTCGGCAAGGGAGCCGCCATGAGCCACGAGGCCGTTGATATCCTGCATACGAGCAATGGCGGCGCTGCATGGTCGGTGATCTCGACCACCCCTACGCAGGGGGATCAGCCCGGGCACATCCCCTTTGGCGGCGACAAATCGGGCATGAGCTTCGCCGATACCTCCAACGGCTGGGTGACGGGGACGATCCCGACGGACAATTTTGTCTACCTCTATAAGACGAGCGACGGCGGTGTGACCTGGCAGCACCAGACGATACCTTTTACGCCTTTCAACAATAGCCAGATCAACACGCAGCCGCCGATCTTCCTGAGCGCCGGCAATGGCGTGCTGCCCGTAACCATCTACCTGCCGAGCAGCCCGCAATCCGTCATCTATGTGACAAACAACGATGGCGCAAGCTGGAACGCGACTACCCCCGTCGCCGGCTCTACCAGTGCCGTCTCCTTCGTCGATATGACGCACGGCTGGATTGTCGGCACCATCAACGATAAGAGCACGCTCTATGCAACAAGCGACGGCGGCCAGCGTTGGACGCAGTACGCGCTGCCCTTCACCTCGGCCAGCGCCTCCATCGTGCAGCTTGATTTCGTGTCGAGCACGACTGGCTGGGCCGTGGTCGCAAGTGGGGAGAATGCTTACCAGTTGTGGCAGACGAGCAACGGCGGTCAGAGCTGGGCGCAGGTGCAGCCCGCACTCTAGCTCTGACGCCGCCACGGATGAGAGGTGAGCACTGTTACACGCGCAGGACAGAGGTCATTGACGGCATGGAACGTCAGGGTAGTGTTGTCTCGCAGCGTCCAGGTATAGGTTGCTTGATTGGCGTCTATACCGTAAAATTCCCAGCACTTGGCATCCTTCGTAAAGGTGAGCTGATTGCCGGTCACGGCATAGGTGCCTGTGCCAATGTACTGCTCGCCGGAATAATAGAGGCCGTTGAAGGCCAGAAAGTAACCATCGCTCTTGAAGTTCAGCGTCCACTCGCCCAGCAGGTCCATGCCGCCCACATTGCCATTGTTGCCCGAGGTGAAATAGGGAACCGAGTCCACGTCATGCTTGACGATAGTGGTCTTATAGGTGCCCAGCAGCGGCGATGAGACCGTGGTAGGCGTGGCGGCAAGAATATTCACGGGTGTCGGAGTGGGAACAGTTCTCGCGGGAGCGGCGGGGCTATCATTCCCGCATGCTCCCAGCGCGCTCGTCAGCACAATAATACATAATAGCGTCAGCAGCTTTTTCATCGGACGCCTCTCCTGGATGATGAAATTTCCTCTATTGTACTTAGCCAGAAGATGGTGAAAGAATGACATGTGTTATCATTTCTTTAGCCATCTGATTCGACAGATTCGCCATCACGAGGTCATACTATGCCAGGGAGCGGAAAAACGCGCGTAAACCAGCGCTTGCGAGAAGCACGCATACGCCGGCGCTGGTCACAGCAAGAACTGGCGGAGCGCGTCGGCACAACGTTTAACAACGTCAGCCGCTGGGAGCGTGGCATTACAACGCCGGGGGCCTACTTCCGTACCCGGCTCTGCGACCTTTTCGACCAGTCCGCCGAGGCCCTGGGGCTGCTCCCCGCTGCGTCAGACCGGATCAACTCGGAAACGCAGCTCTACGATCCGGCCATCCCTCCGCCGCGCCGGCTCATTGGTCGCACAGTCCTGATGCGGCAGATTCGGCAGCAACTTTGCACAGCAGCGCCCGTTGAGCGCCTCGCGCTGCACGGCCTGCCCGGCGTGGGCAAGACGGCGCTGGCAATCGCGCTGGTGCATGATAGAGAACTACAGGAGCAATTTCGCGATGGCATTCTGTGGGTCGGCCTCGGTCCGCAGCCGAACATTCCCGCGCTGCTGGGCCGCTGGGGAGCATTGCTGGGCATCGCGGTGGCCGAATCGGTTCAAACGGGCGGACCGGATGCCTGGGCGCTGGCGCTGCGCATGGCTATCGGCAAGCGCCATATGCTGCTTGTGCTCGATGATGTCTGGCGGCTCGAAGACGCGCTGGCCTTGCAGGTCGCCGGACCGCATTGCTCCTATCTGCTCACAACGCGCTTTCCCGATCTCGCTTTCCAGTACGCCGACGAGCAGGCGTTCAGAGTGTGCGAGTTGAGCGAGCAGGACGGTATACACCTTATGTCGCACCTGGCGCCCCGGGCCACCGAAAACGAGACCGAGAGAGTGCGCGCGCTGGTACAGGCCGTGGGCGCGCTTCCGCTGGCCCTCACGCTCATTGGCAGGCATCTACACCTCCAGGAACGCATGCAGCAGCCACGCCGCCTGCATACGACACTGGAGAGCCTGCACGATGCCCAACAGCGCTTCCTGCTGGCGCTGCCACAGGCTCCTCTGGAGCGATCCCCCGGGCTGCCCGCGCATATGCCGATTTCGCTGCAAGCCGCCATCGCGCTCAGCGATCACTTTCTGGACGATGAAGGCCGGATCGCTCTGCGCGCGCTCGCGGCCTTCCCTTCCAGGCCCGATACCTTCTCGGAAGAGGCAGCTCTGGCTGTGACCGGGCTGCCCGCCGCCGTGCTTGACCGCCTGAGCGATGCCGGCCTGCTGGAAAATGGTGGCCCCGGGCGCTACTCGCTGCACCAGACCATTGCCGATTATGCGCGGCTGTCCGGCCCGGCTGCCAGTTCTCAAGAACGCCTGGTCGAATACATCGCACGCTACGTGGAGGAGCATGCGAGCGATTCCGCCGCGCTGGAGCAGGAAAGCGCGACGATCCGCGCCGCGCTAGAAATCGCCTTTGAGCAGAACATGCTCGCTCCACTGGTTCGCATCATCAACGCCTTCGCGCCTTTCCTGGAGGCGCATGGACTCTACGAACAGGCCGTGCTCCATTTGCGGCGGGCGGAGCCTGCCGCGCGCTCACTTGCTGATCGCAGCGCTCTGCTGACCATCCTGCTCCACCTGGGGCGAGCGGGCGCGCAACTCGGCGCCTATGAGCAGGCGGAGCACTGCCTGCACGAAGGGCTGCACCTGGCCGCTGAATTGAACGATGACGAGCAGGCGCTAAATATACGCATAGAACTGGGCAAGGCGCTCATTAAACGTGAGCGATATGAGCAGGCGGAGCGCTTGCTGCTCGAAGGACTGCCCGCAGATCGGAGCACCCAGCGAGATGCGCAGCGCTGCCGTCTGCTGGTTCCGCTGGGTATGGCGACAATGGCACGGGGGAACTTCGTGCAGGCAGAATCTTATCTCCAGGAGGGTCTGGCACTGGCCCGGCGCTGCCAGGACGACGAGCAGATCTGTCACCTGCTCGCGGCGCTGGGCCTCGTACACTGGAATCGCGGCGCTATAGAATCGGCGGAAGCCTATTGCCGCAAGGCCCTGGAGCTAGCTCACAGCCTGCACAATTCTGAGCGGATCTGCTCTTTGCTGGCGCTTATGGGGCTGGTAGCGCAAGCGAGGGGGGAGTATGGGCAGAGCAAAGCACATTCACGTGAGGGCCTGCCTCTGGCGCGCCGCTCCGGCAATCCCGAACTGAGCGCGGCCCTGTTGCTCAATCTGGGCGGAGCGGAAGTCGCTCTGCATGAGTACGAGGAGGCAGAGCGACATTTGCTGGGGGCGCTTTCAATCACGCAGCAGCTTGGCAAGCTTGAGGATACATGTTACGCGCTCTTTGAACTGGGCGAGCTATACCTCCAACAATCACGCATCACAGAGGCCGCGTCCGTCTTTGAGCGCGGGCTTACCATCGCAGAAGGAGAGAGACACCTGACCATGCGAGCGCGCTTCGGCCTCGCCCGCGTCCTGGCCGCCCGGGGTGATGTGAGCGAGGCGCGACAGCAGGCCGAGGAACTGCTGGCTGCCTGCGATGTCGAGGACCGTCACTTTAGCAGAAAGGTGAGGCGCTGGCTCAGGACGCCGGTTCAGGGTTAGCGATCAGAGCGGCCCGATTTCTTTCACTACCTTTTTGAGCCTGTCCGGCCGGTTGGCGTACAGGCGCGTATAGCCGCATTCGATGCAGGTGAGAGCATGCAGGCGGGTGAACGAGAGCACGCCAGTCCTGATAGCCATACGTGGATCGCACTGGACGAGCACGCGCTGGCCGCCACATTCCGGGCAGGGCGTTCTGGCCGGTTGTATATTGTCCATCTTCTCTCCTTACTGATGCGGTACAGGGAATGATGTTCCCCCTGTACCCCTTTACATCATGAAGCGCCAGGGGGCGAGCAGGCGTTCGCTCGCTTTTACATACCAGGGGCGCTGCTGCCAGCGTTCAAGCGTCAACTCAAACATGTCGGCGGTATCGAGCGCGAAGAGTGCGTTCATCTGCTCCGCAAACTCTTTGCTGTAGATCTCTACATTGATTTCGTAATTGCCGATAAGGCTCAGGCGGTCAAGATTGGCTGTGCCCACGGTTGACCATTCCCCGTCGATAGTGCAGGTCTTGGCATGGAGCATCGCATAGCGATAGCCAAAGATGCGGATGCCGCCGCGCAGGCAGCCTTCAAAATAGCTATGCACCACCCAGTCGGTCAGCACATGGTTAGAGACCCAGGGAACGAGCACGCGAACATCCACGCCGCGCTGCGCCGCCGCTTTCAGCGCGTCGAGCAGGATGTGATCGGGCACGAAATACGCCGTGGTCAGCAGGATATAATGTTCAGCCTTATCGATAGCCGCGATGTACATATCGCGAATAGGAAATGACATGCGCACGGCCTCGTTCTGAGCAACCCTGATAAGAGGATCGAAGTGATGAGGATAGCGGTGTGTGATGCGCTCCCGTTTCGGGCAGAAGCGGTTCCAGAAATCAATGAACGAATCGGCGAGTTCGGTTGCCGCAGGACCATGTATACGCAGGTGCGTATCGCGCCACTCGGTAGCATAGAGCGAGCCAATATTATAGCCGCCAACAAAGCCAATGACACCATCCACAATCATCAATTTGCGGTGATCCAGCGCATAGCGGCGTGGATCGAAAACATACCAGGGACGCTTCATGGTATGATATTGCATAAGGTGAATGGCGGGATGAAAGGAATTTTTGAAGGAGCGTGGCACGACGAGGTTGCCGAAAGCATCAAAGATGACATACACCTTCACGCCCTCGGCCGCCTTCTGTCCCAGGCGCTTCTGAAACTCCCGGCCGATAGCGTCGCCTTTCCAGAGATATGATTCGATATAAATGCACTCGCGCGCCGCGTCGATGGCCTCAAACATCGCATTGTAGAGATCCTGCCCATAGACATACAATTGGAGGCGGTTCTGACCAACCTGCACCTCGTCAAATTGCGCGTGGGGAAAGCGCTTATCGTGCTTGCGCCGCCTCCCTACAGCAGCGATAACGAGCAAGATTATCCCGGTCAGGATCTGCAACGACAGGATGCTGATAAGGACGGTGCGGCCTATCTCTAGCAAAGACCATCTGGGCAGCTTCTTTAGCAGAGCATGCGCTCTGGTCCGTAGTTTCTGCATACACGACTCCTTTTCATATCCATCTCCATCGGCAACCCATTATAGCATGCCCACCGGGGGAATCCTAAGAGCACAACTATAAGACATTCAGGCTATTTTCCGCGCCTGAGTGCGGACGGGGAGGCATCCTGATATACAATAGCATAAGTATCAATCTATAAATGTAAGGTGTATCAACTGGTCGGGCGTGGAGGGACACAGAGCAGATAAGGCGAAGCAACGTTACAGCGTCCGACCAGTTGAGGATAGCTTGGAAATATGACTTTTCCTCGCCTCAAGGCATTTATTTGCGTGCTCCTGCTCATCGGGGGCTTATCGCTCGTCGGCATCTGGGGGGTGGCGACGATAGGAACGCGATTGGCACATGGGAGTAACGTGGAGCACGCGGCCGGTGTCATCGTGCACATTGGCCCTGGCATGGATTTCGTACTCAAGACGGCCAGTGGGCAGGTTCTTGACTTTCAGTGCGCCGCGCACTGCCGCGCTTCACCGGGCCATTTACAGCGCCACTACCGCGAGAAAGCGCACACCGATGTCTACTACGTAGATGTTCGCCAGGGAGCGAAGCAGATATTGGAGGTCGTGGATGTGGATTAGTGAACCAAATACCTACTGGAAGGTGAACAGGGATGAGCAGGCAAGATAGAGCAATCGTACCGGTACAGGCGGCGGCCGACAAACCGTATCTCGATAGCGCGGATTACGTTATCATCGGCAACGGCATCGCGGGGCTAACCGCCGCGCTGGAGGCCCGCCGCCTGGCTCCTGACAAGCGCATCGTGGTGATTACCGAGCAGATCCATCCCACGATCAATACGCCCGCACTCAAGCAGTTCGCCATTGGCAAACTGAACCGCGAGCAATTGCTCGCCTATCCGGCGGGGACGGAGCGTATGGAGCGCATCCATGTGGTAACGGCCCGCGTTCAAGAGATCCACGCGAAGAGCAAGTACGTGAGCCTGAACGGGGACCGCGGCTTTGGCTATGGCACCCTGCTGATCGCAACCGGCAGTCAGCCCACAGGTCTGCCCGCCACCCTGCCCGGGCGTGATTTCGATGGCGTGCTCACCCTCCATCGCTTGCAGGACTATCTGGACCTGCGGCGGCGTCTGCCGGAGGTTGAGCAGGCCGTGGTGATCGGCGGCGGCGTCCATGCCATAGAAACCGTGATGGGGCTGCTGCACTGGGGCATTCGCGTCCACTGGCTGATTCGCAGCGCCACGTTCCTGCCGCGCGTTCTCGACGAGATATCCTCGGAGATGGTGCTGGAGCGCGTGCGCCGCGCTGGTGCTATCGTATATACAGAGACCGAAGTGGTGGGCATCGTTGGGCGCATCGGCGTCGTCGCGGGCGTTATTACCAACCATCAGAAGATGATTCCCTGCGACCTGGTACTCGCGTGCGTCGGCACGCATGCGGTAACGGACCTGGCGAAGCATTGCAGCATACCATTAAAGCACGAGCGCGGCATCGTCGTCGATGACCAGCTCCACACGAGTGTGCCGGATATCCTGGCCGCCGGCGATGTAGCCGCGCTCAAAAATCCTCAGACGGGCAGATATGAGCCTCGCGCACAGTGGTACGCCGCCGTCTCGCAGGGGCGCGTGGCCGGGGCAGTGCTGGCCGGACGCAGCGATCTGGCGAGCCGCCCCTTCGGTGTGCAGTGGCACGCGACGCACCTGGGCGAACTCTATATGCTCACCGTCGGCGATCCGATGCTCAAAGGTGAGCGCGTGACGAGCCTGACCGATACCAGCCAGGGTGGCTATCGTCGTATGGCGCTGATCGATGATCGCCTGGTCGGCTACCTCTCGCTGGGCACTGCGCAGCCCGATAGCCTGGCGGTAAAACGTATCATCGATGAAGGCTACTCGGTGCGCGACATCATCAAGGATCTGCTTAAAGGGCACTTTGACGCGCGCAAATATCTCAGCGAACTGCGCTCACGCGCGGCGCACGGTATGCTCACAACGAGAAACCTGCCCATTGCCGCGCTCGCTGATGATCCGCTCTCACAGGTGCCGCTCCTGCCGCCCGCGCCCGTTGAGTCAGGTGAGGCTGCTCCTGCGGCGCGGCAGGGTGAAAGTATGCGCGACACCGGCCCGCTGAGCGCAGCGGAGGGCGCGGCACGCACGCGCAAGCTTGAGCCGAGCGTTCCCTATGAGGAAGAGATGAGTCCGTTTACGGGCACACTGCCCGGCAGCCGTCGTCAGGAGGTGAAGACGCAGGAACTGACCACCGCTGTCGCCAGTTCCGCTCAACAGGCTGTAGTGAACGGTATGGAGGAAGAGATCAGCCCCTTCACGGGCAACCTTCCTGCCGTACCCAACCTGCCCGTCGCGGAGGAAGAGATCAGCCCCTTCACGGGTAATCTCCCCGCCATTGCCCAACCGGCAAGGATTGTCGAAGCGATGCCAGTTCCGCAGCCTACCGGCAGATGGTCAACAAGAAAGAAGACCAGCGGCCTGTGGGCCTATGCAGAATCTGGCAACAAAGGGAGAGAGGAGGAAATCGCCAGGACCGGCAATGCGCCGGCAGAGCAAATACCGGCGCGTCGCCCTTCGCATAGCCTCTGGTCATATAGCAAACGGCCATAAATGCCGTATGCACCGAGTTCTCCAGGCGTGTCTGCTTTTCGATCCTTTCGCCGAACACTCGCGCGGCTGCGCCGCGCAACGATGTACGGTGTGGTATGGAAAGATGCGCTGCGCGCACTTTTCCATACCACACCATATAGATGGCGAGCGCCGCTGGCGCTCGCCAGCGCAGGTGTCAGCAATCAGACACTCTCTGAGTCGAAAGGCTGTCTTCCAGAGTGACGCGAATACCCTGAGCATAGAAAAGAAGAGCTATATGCTTAAAATGTTAAAACCCAAACCGGTCCTTCTACATAAAACAGCTCCACAGGTAATGCAGGAGATACAGGCATGCATCGGCTGTAACGAATGCCTGCTGGCCTGCCCGGCTCTATCGGAGCCTATCACTATCGACGTGCTCAACCACGAGACGATCTCGGGCGCGATCTCGCCTCCAGTGGCACGCTTTGCTCGCGCATGTTACCAGTGCGGGGCCTGCGTCTCTCCGTGCCCCGTCGGCCTGCACCGCGACGCCATGATGATGTGGCTCAAGGTACGCCTGTGGCGCGCCGAGCGGGGGGTATAGTCACCATGCAAGATGGCGAAAAGGGCTATCCCCTGTTCTTCCTCAATACCAGCCCCGCGCGGCTGTTCAGCACTCTGGTTGTCGTGCTGATTATTGCCCTGGCCGGCGGCTTCTACATCTGGTACAGCCACACCAGCAACGACGCGTCGCCTGATAGCATTGCCGGTTTCGCCTACGCCTTCGCCGGCACGGCCTTCCTGCTTCTGGCCGCACTGGGTTTCACATTGCAACGACGGTCCCGCAGGCGTGGCATCGGCCAGCTCAATTCCGCTCTCCACTGGCATATCGGCTTCGCGATTATAGGGATCTCTCTGCTGTTCATGCATTCTTTCGGCAACTTTAATCCGCGTACCGGCACTTACGCCCTCTACGGCATGATCGCCCTGGTAATCAGCGGCATCGTCGGACGCATGTTCGATCACTTCACGCCCAGAAAGATAGCCGCCGTGGTGGATAAGGCCCTGACCGAACAGGGCGAGGATCAGGTCGAGACGATCTCGCGCAGGTTGCAGTCGATTGTGGTGCACAATACGCAGGAGATCCGCAGCTTCAAGGCCAGTGATATACGCGGCCTGAGCATAGCGGGCATCCCTCCCACTCCACGACCAGATGCTGAGATAAGCGCGAACGGCGCGGCAAGTTTGACGCCCGCAGAGGCAGGCCGCAAGGCGGGACAGGTATTGCAGGCGCCGTGGGACCTGGCTTATATTTCGCTGGAGGAGACGCCACAGGAGATGGATCGCGATGCGCAGCAGTATCGCTTCATTCCCGATAGGAAAAGCGCGCTGGCGCGCCCCGGTGCGCTCATTCCCGGCGCCCGCGAGCAGGTGGATGCACTGCGCAGCGTTCAGCTCGCGCTGGCGCGCGAGCAATACCTGCGCTACATCATTCGTTTCTGGCGCATCCTCCACATCAGTCTGGCTGTGTTAACCGTGGGCCTGACGCTCTGGCACATCGAATTCGCTTTGACGCTGCTTATTCCGACGTGGATGGGCCACTAAAGGCAGGGCAGGGGCCTTGACGCCCTTCTTCCCGACGTGGATGGGGCCTTAAGGCAAGGCAGGGGCAAGCCCTGCCTCTACATATCATTATCATATCCTCATCATTATCATATCCTCGGCCATCGAAAAATGTAGAGGCAGGGCTTGCCCCTGCCTTTCTTGCCCCTGCCTTTCTTGCCTGCCTTTCTTGCCCCTGCCTTTCTTGCCCCTGCCTTTCTTGCCCCTGCCCGGCTCTGCCTTGCCCCTGCCCCTTTCGCTTATTTCTTGCCGAGACGCGGTTGCGGCGCACCAACCAGCGCGACGGTATTGCCAGCGGCATGAACGCCGTCCGCCATATCCTGATGAAGCTGTGGAATGTCGGCGAAGCCGGCAACCCTGCCAACACAGGGATCGATAGCTCCCTGACGAACCAGGTCGTTGTACGCTCGCGCCTGTTCGTCGTTGGTTCCATGCGAACCCTGCAAACGCTTCTGCCGCGTCCATAAATAGCGCAGGTCCACCATTGCCGAGTAGCCGCTAGTGCCGGCGCAGATCACGACCATGCCCCCAGGCTCACACACAAAGATCGATGTAGGGATGGTATCCTCGCCGGGATGCTCGAAGACGATGGCCGGATTGCGGCGCTCGCCGACGATATCCCAGATGCGTTTGCCGAAGGCTCTGACGCCGCGCAGCCACTTTTTCTGTCCCTCAACGTCGTCCCAATGTGGAGGAATGCCCCAGTGATCAAACTCTTTGCGATTGATATAGCCCAGCGCGCCGAGCCGCTGGCAGTATTCGCCGCGTTCCGCGCTGGAGACAACTGCTACCGGTCGCCCGCCATGCGCTTTCACCAGTTGAATAGCGATGGAGCTGAGGCCGCCGGAACCGCCCCAGACCAGCACAACATCATCCCTTTGGACCGTATTGCCGGTCCAGCCAAAGAGCATGCGATAGGCCGTTGATCCCACCAGCGTGCTTGCGGCTGCCTCCTCCCAGGTCAATTGCGGCGCTTTGGGCAGGCACTGGTGCGCCTGCGCAACGGCGAACTGAGCAAACGCGCCGTAGTTTGTTTCGTAGCCCCAGATCTTCGCGGACGGCGCAATCATGGGATCTTTGCCCGCACGCACCCAGGGATCACTGGCATCCCACCATCCATGGTGGACCACGACCTCATCACCAACCTGGACGTTGGTAACGGCGCTGCCGACGGCATAGACGATGCCCGCCGCGTCGCTTCCGGCTATATGAAAATCCGTCGTGTCGCCCGCCTGCTGCCGGACCGCGATCACATCTATCGGCACACCCCGGGCAGCCCATACGCCATCATAGTTGATGCCCGCCGCCATAACCGCAACCAGTACCTGGTCGGGGGCGATCTCAGGCACCTTAACCTCCTCGACCTGGAAGGCACGACGAGGCTCTCCCAGTCGATCCCGCCGTATAACCTGTGCGTACATCCGTTCGGGCACCTCGCCCACCGGCGGCAGGCTGCCCACCGGAACAATAGGTAATCTTGCCATGTCTTTCTTCGCCTCCCGTTGCTTTTGTCATGATTATATATTACGAGCGGGTGATATGACACAGGCTATGCTCCAGGCGCTGAGCGCCTGGAGCATAGCCTGTGTCATATCACCCGCTCTAAGACCTATTGCCGAAGGGGCGCCGATATGGTTTAATAATGCAGTCCCCTCAAAGTGGGACAAAGAAAGCAGAATAGAGCACATTCTTCTGGCCGCCTCTCAGCAGGAAGCAGTATAGCAGTCAGGCCCGCAGCGGCCAGGTGAATTCGCAATGGAGAGTAACTATTTGCAGTTTACTCTCACACAACAAGGGGGTGCATGTGAGCAAAGAGGAGCAGCGCAGTTGCATCGTCGTCTATCCCGGCAGTTTCGATCCGTTGACCAACGGCCATCTCGATATTGCACGCAGGGCAGCGCGACTCTTCGACACCTTGATAATCGCCGTCTATGCCTTTCCCGCCAAGAACCTGCTCTTCACCGTTGATGAGCGCCTGGCCCTCTGGCAAGAGGTGCTGGCCGCCGAGGAATTGACCAATGTGCGCGTTGATAAGTTCAGCACCCTGCTGGTAGAATACGTGCGCTCGGTTGGAGGCACGGCAATCATCAAGGGGCTGCGCTCCCCCAATGACTTCGAGTACGAGTTTCAACAGGGGTTGATGAACCGCAAGATCGCGCCGGAGATCGAAACTATTTGCTTGCTGACCAACCTTGAACAGCTTTTTGTAAGTTCATCTCTGCTTAAAGAGGTTGCCAGTCTGGGCGGTGATGTAAGCGATATGCTGCCTGCGCCGGTGACACGCGCGCTACGCGAAAAGCTCAACATGTCATCCTGAGCCGCGCTCGCCTGCCTTCGCGTGGCGGCGCCGCGCGAGAAATATATAGTGCTGGTTGACACATGCGCGGAGCGCATGTGCAACTCAATGGACAGAACGCGAATGATGCCCGCTCTCGTCGGGTATCCGTGGGCAGAGTCGCAGAGGAGATGTAGATTGTGTTGTGCAAAATACGCGAAGCGTATTTTGCACAACACAATCTACATCGGCGAGCGCCGCAGGCGCGAGCAAGCAGTGTATGGGAAGGAGGCAAAGGCCAGATGGATATTCTGTATCTGGTAGATCGCCTGGAGAACCTTATCGCCGGCAGCAAGAAAATGCCACTGGTGAACCAGGTCATGATCAAAGAGAGCGATATTCTCAACATCATCGATCAGATGCGCACATCCATTCCCGAAGAGATCAAGCAGGCGCGGCGCATTATTCAGGAGAAGGAGCGTATTCTCGCTCAGGCGCAGGCCGATGCCTCCAACCTGCTTGCCCGCGCGCGCGAAGAGACCGAGCGCGTTATGAACCGCGAGGGCCTGCTGCGTGCCGCCGAAGAACGTTCGCAGGAGCTTGTGCGGCAGGCAGCGGAACACTCGCAAGAGCTTGTGCGGCAGGCGGAGCAGCAGAGCGAGCAGCTCAAAATCGATGCCGACGCGTATGCGATGGAGACACTGCGCAATCTCAGAGAGCACCTGCTGAGCGTCGAGACGGATGTCAGTCGCACTATTCTCAGCATCGAGCGCGGGCTTGAGAGCCTGGAGAGCCAGCCGGAAGAGGATGAAGAGGAAGAGTCCGGCGAAGAAGAAGAGGACGAGGCGCCGGAGGAACTGCGCCCGCCGGACCAGCCGCTGCCCCGCCGTGCGTCGCTGGCCGCCGATACGATGGGAGGCCCCATGTACCCGCAGGGGTAGAGAGATCAGGTCGGGTCACAGGATGGGAGCAGGCCCCATCTCTACATCACATACTTGACACCCTCTGCGCGCTTGTCTATAATGAGCAGGCGCCAGCAAAGATTCAGACAGTCATACCCTGCGCCATAGCCTGGTCTATTTTACTGTATAGCATTTTAGCGCGATGGAAAGGTAGGATTGTTGTTATGATCTTTAACGTGGCGCAATTATTAAAGTCTCCGGTGGGAACCACTCTTTCGGAAGATATCGACGAAGAACACGTTGCGCTGGATGAGGATATCAGGCTTGTCGGGCCACTGACGGGCCACGCACGCATACGTCATATCAACCAGGGCCTGCTGGTGGATGGCTGGGTAGATGTCACCCTTGAGCATTCCTGCACGCGTTGTTTGAAAGACTTCGAGCAACCTATGCATGTGGCATTTGCGGAACGCTTTTATCCAACCGTGGATGTGGTGACGGGTATACCGCTGCCTCCCAGCGACGAAGGGGACGATGCATTTCCCATCGACGAGCATCATCAGCTAGATCTGACCGAGGCTGTACGGCAGGCGGTCCTGCTCGCTATTCCAATGGTGACGTTATGTAAAGAGGATTGCGCCGGACTTTGCCCGCAGTGCGGTAAAGATCTCAACCTCGGCCCCTGCAACTGTGAGCCGGAGGTCGATACAAGGATGAGCGTTCTGAAAACATTGTTGCAGGACACCGAGTAAGCGAGGTTCTTTCCTCAGCGCAGGTTTTGAAGACATTTATAGAGAAGGCAGTGACATCTTATGGGAGCATTACCAAAACAGCGTGTCTCGCGCGCCCGCCAGGGCGAGAGGCGCGCGCATCATCGTCTGAAATTGCCGCAATTGAAGGTCTGTCCACAGTGCCAGCGCCCGCGCCTGTCGCACCATGCCTGTCCCTACTGTGGATATTATCGTGGCCGCCAGGTGTTTTTACCCAAGGCGAAGAAGCAATAAGAGCGTCGTCTTTTTTTCATAGAAAATGGATCATATGACGACACAGGTCGCCTTTCTCTTTCCGGGGCAGGGGAGCCAGGCTGTAGGCATGGGTGAAGATATCTTCGCGTCATCCGAGGCAGCCCGGCGCGTCTTCACCGCCTTTGACGAAGCGCTTGGCTTCTCGCTGAGCGCGCTCTGTTTCCATGGCCCGGAGGATACCCTGCGCGCTACTATCAACGCGCAGCCCGCTATTGTGGCGGTCAGCCTCGCCTTTCTCGCGGCCTTTCAAGAAGCGCTCTCCCCGCATAGTTTCTCCTGGTCAGAGCCACTGGCTCCCGGCTACACCGCCGGGCACAGCGTTGGCGAATGCACGGCCCTGGTGGCCTCCGGCGCGCTCGATCTCAAGAGCGCCGCGCTGCTGGTACGCGAGCGCGGGCGCCTGATGGAGCACGAGGGGACCGTCTGTCCGGGGAGTATGGCCGCGATCATCGGTATGGATGCCGCCGTTGTACAGGAGATCTGCCAGCAGGCAACGGAACAGGCAACAGCCGAACTCGGCGCCGCCGCGACGCATCCGGGGCAGGGGCAGGTCGTGGTCGCGAACTATAACGCGCCGGGCCAGATCGTCATCTCCGGCGAAGAACACGCGCTGGCCCTGGCGGTAGCGCTGGCTAAAGAGCGCCGCGCCAGGAAGATCATTCCGCTCTCCGTCAGCGCAGCATTTCATTCACCCGTCATGCAGCCAGCCGTTGAGGGCATGACCCGCGCCGTCGCCACTATCGATATGCGCGATGCCGTCATCCCCATTATCAGCAACGTCAACGCAACTCCACTGACCGCCGCGACAGACCTGCGCCTGGAGCTGGCGCAGCAGCTCGCCGCATCGGTACAATGGACGCGCAGCATAGAGTATCTCAGAAGCGTGGGGGTGACGACCTTTATCGAGATCGGGCCTGGTCAGGCGCTGAGCGGCATGGTCAGGCGCATCGTCAAAGACGTCACCATACTGAACATTGGCAGCGTGAAAGAGGTGGAAAAGGCGGTGGCCGCTGTGCGTGAGATGGGTATCGTTCATGGCGTATAATAACGGCTAGTACATCCTGGTAGAGATTGCCCACCAGCGGGACGCACGTGGGCGACTCGTGATAAGCTAGAACTACGCGGACAGGCACCCGATCCACAGGTGAGCAGGCACGCGATGATGAAGGGGAACAACCCGCAAAGGATTGCCGATCTTGATCGTTAAGGCTCATTATCGCATGCCTACGCAATTAGCGCTGGCCCGGATGATCGGGGAAACAGGCTTGACAGAGAGCACAAAAGCGCCTATCTTTGCAGTAAGCGGTTCGGAATATGGGAAAGCCCGATCAGGGGATTGGAACAGGCGGCAGCTTATCATGCGACTTGCGAACCGCGCCTGTCATCCTGAGCGGTTGCGAAGGCTCTGCTGGCCGGGCACGCGGATCCTTCGCCGCCGCTCAGAATGACATCGCCGGCCTCTATCTTTCATGAGGAGGAAGCATTGGCAGTAGAATCGCAGTCACCGGGCGTGGTACGCGTTGCTCGACAGGTCCTTTCGACCATTGTCATTAATACCGCGTTGCAGATTCCAGGGGTAGCCCGTATGGCACAGGCGGGCGATCAATGGTCGCGCCTCTTTAGCCGGGAACTTCCCAGGCAGGGCGTCGCCCTGACGATCAGGGATAATGTCGTCTCCGCCGATCTCTACATTGTGGTAACAGCGGGCGTCAATATCATCGAAGTCGGGACTGCCGTGCAGGAGGAAGTCGCTTCTGCAATTGAAGAGATGGTAGGGATGCAGGTACAAGAGGTCAATGTATACATCCAGGACGTTGCATAGCACATGAGCAAAGCAAAGCTCCTTTAGCGAGCTGAGAAGAACTATTCGAGGATACCATGCCGGGGATACGCAGGCAGGCGCGCATGGTCGCCCTGCAAACGCTCTACGAATATGATACTGCTCATCATGCGCCGCTAGAGGTCTTGCAGCGTCATGCTGAAGAGCGCCATCTGGATACGAAGGTTGTAGAGTATGCAAGCGCTTTGCTGGTGGGTGTCTGCGACCATCTGGCCGCTATCGATGCACATATCCAGAGCGCGGCTCGCGAATGGCCGTTGCAGCAGATGGCACACATCGATAAGAACATCCTGCGGCTTGCAATCTACGAAATTCTGTTTGATAATACTGTACCAGCCAAGGCTGCCATCAACGAAGCCGTGGAGCTTGCCAAGATCTTCGGCAGTAATACCTCCAGTCGCTTCATCAATGGTGTCCTGGGTACAATATTTAATCGGGCGCAACAACAGCCCATCCCTAAAGCGGAAAGCGAGGTGAAATAATGCCAACCGTTCATGACCGTCTGAAAAAGATTATTGTTGACCAGCTCGGGGTCGATGAGAGTGAAGTGGTGCCAGGTGCTTCTTTTGTCGAGGATCTCAACGCAGACTCACTCGATCTGGTAGAACTCATTATGTCTCTTGAAGAGGAGTTTAAGCTGCAAATTTCAGATGAGGATGCTGAGAAGATCACGACGGTACAGGAGGCCGAGGATTATATAGAAGAGCACTTACGCTAACCGGGGGCCGGGTAGGGCGGCCTGCTGCGGGTCGCCCATACATCTTTCCCGAGCTTCTCTTTCTTCTGTCCTTTCAATGTTTCTGGTTGTCACACTTCCCCAGGTTCGTGCATCTCCTTTAGTGTAGGGGTTCTTTCAGCAGATACCTCTACAAAAACGATTGAGGGTGGCGTGTGGATACGATGCCCGCGGCCCAGGCTGTAGAGGCGCTGGTGCATGAATATGGCAAGCTGGTTTTCCATACTATTTATGCCCTGACAGGCGATTGGGAGGAGAGCCAGGATCTGACGCAGGATACTTTTCACCATGCCCTGCGCGCCATTGATGCTGCCCGTGCCACGAGCGGTACACAGTTCCGTGCGAAAGCCTGGCTCCTGCGCATCGCGCTCAATACCGTGCGCATGCAGCGCCGCCGCCGCAACCTCTTCAGCTTCATCCCTTTCTCGCGCATGCAGGAAGGCGGGCAGAAAGAGCTTGCGGAGGCCGAGGCTCTGAGCGAGCAGGCCGCGCCCGTGCAGCCCGCCGGCTATGGTGCGGCAGAGAGCGACGACCCGGCGGAGTTGATCGCCGAGCAGGACACGGTGAGGCGCACACTGGCAAAGCTGCCAGAAGGGCTGCGTGTCTGCCTCCTGCTTTCGATTATCGGTGGTCTCTCATCGTCTGAGATCGCGGACACGCTCGGACTGAAGGAGGCAGCGGTACGCCAGCGGCTCGCACGAGCAAGAAAGCAGTTCCAGCAACTGTATAGCTATGAGAGCGGCACGGAGCTACTTGACAGCGCATCATCGCCGACCACCCCACCAGGCTCTGCCACACAACACATCAGTGAGGAGCGCGCCGAGTGCCAGTCGTTGAACGATGCACCTCAGCGCTTGATGCTGGCGCATCCTCCGACGACGTGGAGAAGCTATGCATAACGACTCTATTGAGACATTGCTCCTACGCCACTATGGGAGCACGGCCCCCGCGCCTGCCGGCCTGGAGCAGCGGCTTGTCGCTTCTGTGCGACACGAGGCCGCGGCCATGCGCCAGCAGCAGCACGTTGCTGCTCGCCTGCGCGAGTATCGCCTGAGCCGGCGCCGCGCCGTGCGCCTGTTTGCCCTCGGCTCTGCCGGTGTTGGTATCATGAGCGCGGCCCTGGAGGGTTTGCAGTTCCTGGAGTTGTCCCTGACAGGGCACGATGCCGCACAATCTCAGTCCGCGCTCTGAACGTGCCACGTCATCATAACGAACGTTGACAATCAAAATCGGTTTTTTCGTGCGTCGCCGCGCGATTGATCGCGCACTGCTGGCTTGTGAAGCGCTTTGACGGCACAATCAATCGCGCGGCTGCGCAAGTGAAACAAGAAAGGACATCCAGAGATGGTACCCGGATTTCATGGACTCGATCTCGTCGTAATTCTCGTTGTCGCCCTGCTTATCTTTGGCCCCAAGAAACTGCCGGAAATGGGTTCGGCCATCGGCAAGAGCATCAAAGAGTTCAAGAAGGGCGTGAGCGAGCTGACCACGCCCAAAGAAGAGGAAGAGGTCAGGTACCCGGCAAAGGTCGATGTCGAGGCCATTGAGCGCGAAGCCGCCAGCAAGAGAGCAGCCGCAAGCACCGAAGAGACGCCCGGTGTGAGCGAGACGAGCAGCGAAACCAGAGCGGAGTAATGGAGGCCGCGCAGTTCCGATTGGAACCGAAACAGGGGGAATTATGGCTACCGGTAATCTGAACCGGCAGGAATCCGCCCTCGAATATGAAGAGGATCTTGATGGCGCTACGATGTCCCTGGTGGACCACCTGGAGGAATTACGCTGGCGTATCTTCAAGTCGCTGATCGCCATTGCGGTGATGAGCATTATCGCCTTCATCTTCAGGACTGAGATCATCAAGTTCCTGGCAGCCCCATTGCCCAAGATGGCCGAACAGCTCACACATGGGCAGCTCGTCGTCACCGGGATCATGGAGGGCTTTACCGTTATGCTCCTGGTCTCGATTGCGGTGGGTGTGGTCCTGGCGCTGCCGGTGATCCTCTATCAAGCCTGGGCTTTTATCTCGCCGGGGCTGTACCAGCATGAGAAGAAGTACGCCGTACCGTTCATCTTCATCGGCCTGATCCTTTTCGCGATGGGTGTCTCGCTGGGCTACTTCGTCCTGCGCTACCCGATAGAGTTCCTGGTGACGTTCGCGGCCAGCAGCTTTGTCGAACTGGTGACAGCCAACAGCTACTTTACGTTCGTCGCCTTCTTTATCCTGGCCTTTGGCCTGGTCTTTGAAATACCACTGGTGCTGACTTTCCTGGCGAAAGTGGGCCTGGTGTCGGGCGAAACGCTGAAGAGGAAGCGCGCCACCATGCATATCGGTATGTGGATCGCGGCCACGGTTCTCACGCCTGGCGCGGACATCTACAGCCCGATATTCCTGGGAGTGGCGATGTCGTTCCTGTATGAACTGTCGATCATCTTCATCAAGTACTTCGTCAAGCCAGAAACCAGCTAAACTAATAAACCCATGAGGGGACACGGGCCGTGTCCCCTCATGGGTTTATTTTCGCGGTGACGCGTTCTCCTTCTCCGCGCCCGAATCTGCCCCATAGCATCGCAAGCGCCAGCAGGTAGAGTATGGCCGCGACGATAAAGACCAGCGCGTACCCTTCGCGGGCAATGATAAGGCCGCCCAGGGGCGTCGTGAGCGCCCACGCCACCTGGTACGCTGCCTGGTAGCTGCTGTTGGCTAGCCCGCGCCGCTGGCGGGGCACAACCTCCATCGAGAAAACCTGTAAGATGCCCTGCTCCATATCCGCCATGCCCTGGCGCAGAGGATAGAGCACGGCGGCCAGTGGCAGCAGGCTCGTTAGCCCGATAGTGAGCATGAGCGGAATGCTGGCCGCGCGCGTCGCAACAATGCTATTGACTTTGCCGATACGCGCGGCCAGCCAGGGCGCGGCCAGCGTCAGCACGGCATTGAGCGCATTGGCCCCACCATCGATCAGCCCGAAGAGCGCGGAGGAAGCGCCCAGGTGCTTCACGAAGTAGATGTTGAAATACGGCAGAAAGAGGCCCGCGCCCATGCCTGTGAGCGCCTGCACGGCCACCATGACGAAGAGGGGGCTGACGACGACGGCGTGCCAGCGCGTTTTGCGCAGCCGGAGTATCGCGCGTGCGACTGCGCTGCGCAGGCCGGCCATGCTTGATGCATACGAGACGTTGAACTCGCTCTCGCTCCGGGGAATGGAGAATTGAGCCGGGCGCTCATCGCTCATCATGAAGAGGGGCACGAAGCTTGGCGCGGCTATGCAGCCAGCCAGCAGCAGCGCCAGTTGATAAGAGCGCGCCTGTGGCTGATGCACCAGCGCCCAGGCCAGCCAGGACGGCGCGGCGCCCATCAGCCAGGTATTCCCGCGCAGCCATATTGGCAGCGCGCCACCTGTAACCTCGCCAAGCACCGTCGCGGCGAGCGTCACGACAATATTGAGGCTAAAGAGATGCGGGCGCTCGGCGGGCTGGCTACTGGCGGTCAGGAACGGCGCGTTTACCACCAGGATAAAGGCGCCGCCCACCCCTGCCGCGAAGGCGCTTACCAACAGCGGAAGCGGCTGGTGGAAAAGAAATTGCCCGGCGCCGGCTATGCCGATCTCCACGCTGGCCCAGATCAGGATACGCCTGCCACTGAAGCGATCCACGCACAGGCCGGCGGGAAAGATGGCGGCCCCGGCCCCCAGCGTGCCCGCGAATAATACGAGGCCAACGAAGTCGGGGCCGTAGCCCAGGGCAGTCAGGTAGAGGTTATAGAGGACCAGAATAATACCAACAGTAACGCCACTGAGGGCGTTACTGATCAAATACAGGCGGGCGTTCCGTTGAAAACGCCCGAATGCGCGCAGATACTCAATGAGCGGAGGCATCTTTGAGCTGGCTGGACTCTACGGATTGAGCGTAGCCGCCTTCTCCGCGCGAAGCTGCCACCGGTTCCTGTTCCCGCTCCTGGGAGGCTTGCTCTTTCATAAGTATCTGGTAGCCGGGGCTTTCAAATTCGAGGCCCTCCTCACCTGGCACCCTGTGGGGCTTGCGCTGCACCAGACCGGGCAGGAAGAAGGCTTTGACAATGGTTCTGGCCTGAACCGTGCGCGCGCGAACTTCGATCATGGTATTGACCACGCGTTCGCTGATCTGATCTACCTTCTTATCGACGCCCTGCACGCGCGCTGGCACAGTGGCTACCGCGCGCACGATGGCATTCTCGTTGATCGTCGCCGGTACGCCCTGTTCAACTGCCTCGGTAGTCTTATTGACGCTATCAACCACCGGGCGCAGCATCTTGAGCAGTTCGACCTTCTGGCGCAGCCACGAAAGTCCCAGAGCCATCGCGAAGTTGAAGCCCAGGGTGATGATAACGAATACGAAGATGTAGAGGCAAATGACGATAGCGGCGATCTGCCCGCCCAGCGCCAGGGCGCTCTCGACAGGGTTTGCCGCCAGAACAATATCTATCATGACTCTCCTCCCGCGACAGCTTCCATCTGCTCCAGCTGCTGCTTACGCCGCTCCTCGGCGCGGCTCCTCACCCTGCCCTTGCCCAGAAAAACGCGCAGCATCTGCTGGCCGGCGACGAGTGCCGCCGCCGCGCGGATACCCGGCGCCAGGGCGAACTCGCTGGTCAGGCGCGCGGTGTTGCCAATCATAGAAACGGTATGCCCCGCCGTCTTCGCCGTATCCTTGACGATACCCATCGTCTCCTGAACCGACGCCATCAGCGGCTTTATCTCATCTCGCACGGTAATGATGGTCCGAATGAGGACCAGGACCGAAAGCACCTGTAACAGCGTCGCCGCAACCAGGAAGGCTGCGAGAAGCATCAGGAAGATATAGAGGACATCCAGTAACACATGGAAGATGGCCGCCAGAATGATCCCGACAATGAGCACTACCAGTACCACGCCCGCGATGATCGCGTATTTCATTGCACCTCGCATAGTATGCCTCCCGGTACAGTTGTGAAGTTATTCTGCTTCATTATAAAGCCTTCCCCCACATCCAATCAACATAACTCCTCTAAACATACTACGAAGGAAAGCGGCGAACAGACTCTACCAGCCAGCCCAAGTAAAGACTCCCACAGAGAAAGCGTAACCCCATAACGATCTACGCCATAGTTTTTTGACAATACTATGGCGTAGATCGCCCCCATGAAAACCATAGAATATGCTCCCTCAACGCGACTTCTTCCTCTTATCCCTAAATCGTATACTGACAAGCGGGGAGTACGAGTTATGATCCTTTCTCGCATCTGAGCTTCTAAAGCCCCTCAAGTACGTTTCCGTAACACGCACATTCGAGTGGCCCAATTCGCGAGAAAGTTTCAATAGTTCACCTCCCTGATCCATATATACCTTCGCATGAGTATGCCGGAATACATGTGCATGCACTTCAATATCTTCCAAGCCAGCCCTAGCCTGAGCACGCTTCACGATACCCTGAATACCCGAATCAGTCAAAGCACCCCTCCGACCAAGAAACAAAGCCCGCTCGCCAGAATCAACAGGCTTACGATACTTCTGTATATACTTCCAGAGCAACTTAGACATCTCAGGATAGATACCCACTTCACGCTGTTTATTCCCCTTTCCTTCCACCTTGATATAGCTACCCTGGAAGTTCACACTATCTATTGTCAATCCCACAATCTCTTTCATCCGTATACCCGTATCTAGCAGCAACAACAAGATCACATAATCCCGAAATCCCTGAGGTGTGCGCGTATCACACGTCGCCAGCATCTTTTCAACCTGTTCCGACGTAAAAGCAGGTGTCACTTTTTCTGGTACCTTCGGAGACTTTAACCGCGCTACGGGGTTCGTCTCAATCAACTCCTCCTGAAAGCACCAGTTAAAAAACGCTTTCCATATACGGACATACGTATCAACAGATGACGCTGAAAGGTGACTCCCTAACGTGGGCCGCCGCCCCTTCTCACTAACTGTATGACTCAAAAGGTACTGCATGCATTGACGCAGGTGATGCACCGTCACTGCCTCCAAGTCATCCACTCCACATAAATTATGCAGTAACTGGGCCAACACCTGTAGCCGCTGCGTATAGCTTACTACCGTCAGATCACCCAGACGGTTATCGACATCCATCAGGTAATGCGCGATCACACCATCAGGACCAGCCAGCTTCATTAGAACACCTCCTTTTAGAAAGGGGGCTTAGC
>DATGLE010000295.1:0-8583 GCA_035294325.1 Ktedonobacteraceae bacterium
CTTTGAGCGCCTGCGGGGGCATGAGCGCGAAGGAGCCGCCAGCGAACTTCAACGCGTCCACATAGGCGCTCATGGTCTCCAGAATATCCTCCAGGTATCGTTTCCCCATCGGGGTGTAGTAGGGGCCGCGAATTTCGGTGATGCCGCGCGTGCGCGGCTTGCCCTCGCGCTCATTGAAGCGAATAAATGAAAATCCTCGTTCACTCATGGTTGCTTGCTCCTGTTCACTCTGGCGAGCAGCGCGGTCAACTGCGCCACATCTATGGTATCGAGATGGGCCACGGCCTGCGCAATCTCTTCACACAACGCCTTGCCGGCATAGGGGACCGCAAGCTGCTCGAATTTGGCTACCGCTCTCTCCCAGGACATAGGGCGCGTATAAAATCCCTCGTAGTCGCGCTTCTCAATGCTGAGCGCCTGATGCTCGCCCTTTCCCTTGAGGAAGACCTTGATCCGGCAGGCCATCTCGGCGGGGAAGCGGCCGCTCAATTCGTCGTCGGGTCGCACAATAACCCTGCGCAGCAGCGCTTGCACATCCTCGCCCCGGATGCGCTCCGGCGTGTATTGCGCCGGTGTCACCTCGCCATCGAGCAGCGCCACGGCGACCATATAGGGCAGGCTGTGGTCGGCCTCCTCTTTGTTATGCACCAGGTACTTATCGCCCTCCTCGCCGCCGCCGATAATGTGATAGGCAACGTCAAAGATGGCGATCTCGATGCGCTCGATCTCTTCCGGGCGCAGGTGATGGGCGGCTTTGAGTTCAAGTATGCCCTCCAGCGTGGTCTGCGAATGAAATTCGGCGTTGTATTTCTTAATGCTGGTGCGCGTGACGGCCTCCAGATCCTCGCGCTCCCAGTCGATCTCGAAATGCCCGGCGATGCTTTCCATGAAGCCCTTGTTACCCTCGAAGACTTCGAGGGGGCCGGTGATGCCGCGCATGGCAAGGAAGGCGGCGTGCGTTGCGTGGAAGGCCGTGGCGGGATAGGCGAGGCCCTTCCAGTTGGAGAGCCGCCCGGTGCGGGTGACGCGCAGCGCGTTACAGGCCGTTCCGCTGATGGCGATAGCGTTGGCCGTCCGCTGCTGATCGAGGCCAAGCGCGCGGGCTACGCCGCCCGCGACTGCGTAGGCGCCCTGGGTGGTGTGATCGAAGCCTCTGGCGCGCACAGGCGCTTCCTCTGAGAGCCGGCACTGGATCTGATAGGCGACGGCCAGGGCGGTCAGAAACTCCCTGCCATCGCGGTGCGCGTACTCGCTCGCAGCCAGGGTCGCGCCTACGTTGTCGCTGGGATGGCAGGATTCGCCCTTCGCGATAAAAGTATCGTTGTAGTCCAGGTAGCGTACCAGGGCAGAGTTGTAGAGTGCGGCGCGATCAGGAGCAGTCTTGCCGCCGCCGATCAACGTCGCCAGGGGATTGCCGCCGAAGTCGTCGATGTGAGCGCGCAGCATGGCGATGGGCGGCCCTGCGCTCGCTCCAATGGCGCAGCCCAGCGCATCGAGGACGCGCGTTTTGATCTGCTGGCGTGCGTCCGCCGAAAGATCCTGATACGCGCTGCGCACGACGAAAGCGGCCAGCCGCTCTACCTGTGTCATGACTATATCTCCTCCTTCATAGTATTACACGCTGCATAGCGCCTGTACGTTCTGTTCCTCTTGAATATGCACCGCTTCTGACGGGCGCCTGCGGCGCTCGCCATATTTATTTTATTATGTGGGGCAGGCGCTGCACAGGGCTTCCTTGAGCAATAACATCAAACACGTTAGCGCCGTTGATCTACCTCAGCGACACGAGCAGATACACGGTTTCTGTGGGGCTGCCGGCCTTCCAGGGCCAGTACAGCAGCGAGTACGGGGCGATTATGGCGGTAAGTGTGGTGCTGGTAATACCGGTAATGATTAACACCATGTGCATGCCCCGGTGCGCCGCAGGCGCACCGGGGCATGCACATGGTGTTAATTATAATCCCACAACGATCCCAACATAGCCAGTCGGCCCGCGTATTCGATACGTTTGATCCATTCTTTGGGCCAGGCAGCGAAGCCGTGCGCGGCGCCAGCGAACGCTCCGGTCAGGCAGGCAATCGAGTCGGAGTCGCCGGACGTGACCGCCGCGCGCCGCAGAGCTGCCAGGGGATCATCGGGAAAGAGCAGGAAGCAGAGCAGCCCCGTCGCGAACGCCTCTTCGGCAACCCAGCCCGCGCCGGTTGCCAGGCAGGGATCGGCCTCGCGATCTGGTGAGCACAGCGCGGCCTCCAGGCGATCCAGGACGGCCAGGCACTCGTCCCAGCCGCGCGCGATATAGTCCTCCGGCGACGGCATCTCTGAGCGCTGCCATAGATCGCCGAGCCAGTCGGCATGGTAGATGCCGCGCTGCTCCAGAGCGTAGCCGCGCAGCCACGCCGGCAGGTCCCCGGGCGCGCAACCGGCCACCAGTTCGGCAATCGTCCTGGCGGTGAGGTCCGAGGCGGCCAGCGCCGTCGGGTGGCCGTGCGTCAGCGCGGCCTGAAATTGCGCGATGGCTGCGCGCGTGCTCTCGCCGATGCCTCGCCGTCCGCCGGGGAGGAGGCCGACGGGAGCCACGCGCATGTTCGCCCCACATCCCTTGGAGGATATCACCGTAGCCTGCTGCCAGGGCAGGCCGCATTCCAGCTTATGACACGCCGTCAGACAGGTATGGCCCGGCGCGCGGTTGTTCTCCGGGTCGTGCAGCCAGGCCACGAAGGTCTGTCGCAGCCGGCGCTCCAGTTGTTCCGGCGTATACGGGACCGGGGTTTGCATCAGCGCCTCGCCGACGGCCAGCGCCATCTGAGTATCGTCGGTCACGCGCGCCGGCTCCCCCTCTGGTTGCTCGCGACCGGCGGGCGGATATCGGGCCAGGATTTCATCGACGCTGAGAAATTCGCATGGTGCGGCGAGCGCGTCGCCGAATGCCATGCCGAAGAGGCTGCCGCTGGCGCGTCGCAATGTGGGCATAATTCATTCCCTCCAAATATCGTTTTTACGTCCATCACATTGTAACATAGACCGTCGACAGCATCGCGGGCGCCGCGTCAGAGATGAAAGAGGTTTCGTGGAAAAATGCGCGCAGCGCATTTTTCCACGAAACCTCTTTCATCAGGCGAGCGTCGCAGGCGCGAGCATGCTAGCGGGCAGGCTTCTTCAACAGGAGAAACGCTGCCACGGCCATGATTAGAGAGATGGCTACGCCGATGGCGAAGGTGATCTGCGGAGTGATCCAGGGGCCGACGACAGCCTGTGCCAGCGGGCCGAGCATTATCGCGAGCGAGATGGCCGAGCCGCGCATGCCCATCACCTGCGAGCGGTTGCTATCGTTCGTGGCGCCCAGGTAGATGCCACCCAGCGCCGGCTCCGCCATCGCGCTTCCCAGGCCCGCCAGGGCAGATCCCGCCAGCAGCAGCGGATAGTGAGGAGCCGCAAACATGAACACGTTGAGCGCGCCGAAGAGCAGGCTGCCGGTGACGATGAGCGGCTTTTTCGGCAGCCGCTCGCTTGCGCGTCCCAGAATGAAGGGGCAGACCGCCAGCGCCAGGCCAAAGATGCTGATAATCAGACCGTATTCCGCCGGGCTGTACCGCAGCACTTTCTCGAAAAAGAATGGATACTGGGGCAACACGAACGGGTAGGTGAAGATCAGGCCGAAATCGATCAGCAGGAAGGGAGCAAAGAGCCAGATCAGGCCGGCCAGGCTCAACTGCTTCGGCTTCGCGCTCCCCACCTCGCGACGCGTTTTGCGCTGGCGCACCTCGGCCCTCAGGGGTTCCGGCAGGGTTTCCGGCACCAGGAACAGGGCCAGCAGGGAAGCCACCAGCGCGATGCTCGCCGAGAGCAGGAAGGGGCCGGTAAAACCCAGGGCTTGATAGAGAAAGCCGCCAATGCCGGGGCCAACGGCTATTCCGGTAGCCTGCGCTGTCGTCAGGAAGCCGATCCAGCGTCCCTGCCTCTCCTGTGGAACCGTGTCGCCAACCATCGCCATCGCGGCGGGCATCAGGCCGGAGATCAGCATGCCCTCACAAAAGCGAAGCAGGATGAACAGCAGCGGGACATTGACAACCACAAAGAGCAGGTTGGTGACGATAAAACCGGCCAGCGAGATGAAGAGGACAGGCTTCCGCCCGATACGCCCGGCCAGCGTGCCCATCGGAGTGCTCAGCAGGAACATCCCCAGACCGAAGGCCGCCTCCATCAATGCCAGCGTCTCCACTCCCAGCCCCAATGCATGCAGGCGCTGTGGGAAGACTGGCATGATGATCGCGAACCCGGTCATCAACAGGGTGACGCATCCAATCAGAAACGCGAGGGCAAAGGTTATTGACCTTGATTGCCTGGCAGAGGGAGCCGTGAGAGTCGAAGCCATCGCCTCATTATTCGTTATGTTGATGGCTGTATCCGGTTCGAGGGCTGCTGTTGGCATCGGGTTCATCCTTTCCTTCTTATCAGGAGAGAGCCGTGATCCGGCTCCTTTTCTCGGTCCAAATAATACTTGCAAATTACAAGTACGGATATTATACTGTTCTTATACCAGGGAAGAAAACCGGAAATGCCGGGGGACACGCGCGGCTTCGCCGCGCCGGGAGGTGTGTTGAGGTGTGGAGCAGGCGCGAAGCGCCTGCTCCACACCTCAACAAACCTGGGTGAGGGCCGCAGACGCACCCGCATCGGGATTGATGGTGTGGTAGAAAAATGCGCTGCGCGCATCGCCACACCAGAACGTGGGTCTATTGCGTGGCAAAGCTGCATCAGGGACTGTATGGTGTGGTGGAAACAGTGCGCTGCACGCATTGTTTCCACCACACCATACAGTTCCTGGCGAGCGCCGCAGGCGCGAGCAAGGAAAGCGAGCAAATATGAAGCACAAATATCGGAGGCGTTCAGCCTGCCCCATCAGCTTTGCATTGGAGACGTTCGGCGATCCGTGGTCCCTGCTCATCATCCGCGACATGATCTACTTCGGGAAGCGCACATATGGAGAATTTCTCGATTCGGAAGAGGGGATCGCCACCAACATTCTCGCCAACCGGCTTGTCCACCTGGAGCAGCAGGGCATTCTGGAAAAAAAGCGCCTGGAGACCGAGAGGCGCAAAGAGATCTACGTCCTGACGGAAAAGGGACTCGATCTCATCCCCGTCCTGGTGGAAATGGCGAACTGGAGCGCTACGCACGATCCCTGCACTGGCGCACCCGCTGCCTGGATCGAGCGCATGAATAGCGATAGGGAGAAGATGATCCAGCTCATCCGCAAAACGGTGCAAAGCGGAGGCTCCGTTTTTGTCGGCCCCGGGAGTGTGTTGGAGCAGGTAGGCATGGTCCCGCAGTAGCACATACCGGCAATATCGTATACTGAGTCCAGTAACGAAACAAACCCGATGGGCAGGGGCGAAGGGATCCCGGTGGGATTATTCGTGGAATCTCCGTAGGGGCGCTGCGAGAGCCAGCGAGCAAGCCCGCCCCCGGGTTGCCAGGAATGTTCCAAATCTCCGTAGGGGCGCTGCGAGAGCCAGCGAGCAAGCCCGCGCCCCCGGGTTGCCAGGAATGTTCCAAATCTCCGTAGGGGCGCTGCGAGAGCCAGCGAGCAAGCCCGCGCCCGGTTGCCAGGAATGTTCCAAATCTCCGTAGGGGCGCTGCGAGAGCCAGCGAGCAAGCCCGCCCCTGCCCATCGTGTGAACAGAGAAACGGCCTGGCGCCGCTGCAAGTAAGGAGTCTTTGCTGATGACTGATCGGATCGAACACCTGCTGGAGCAACTGACGCTTGAGGAAAAGGTCTCGCTGCTGGCTGGAGCCGATATGTGGCATACCGTCGTTATCGAACGGCTCGGCATCCCTGCTTTGAAGGTCTCCGATGGTCCCAACGGCGCTCGCGGCGACACCTTCGCTGGCGGCACCACGGCAGCCTGCTTTCCCTCCGGCATCGCGCTGGCCTCCACCTGGAATACCGCCCTTGTCGAGCGCATCGGGCAGGCGCTGGCCCAGGAGACGAAAAGCAAAGGCGCGCGCGTCCTGCTGGGACCAACCGTCAACATCCATCGCTCCCCGCTCGGCGGGCGCAACTTTGAAAGCTTCTCCGAAGATCCCTACCTGACCGCGCGCATGGCCGTCGCCTATATTACCGGCTTGCAGAGCCAGGGGGTGGGTGCGACGGTGAAGCACTACGTCTGTAACGACTCCGAATTTGAGCGCACAACCATCAGCGTCGAGGTGGACGAGCGGGCGCTGCGCGAGATCTATTTGCCGCCATTCGAGGCCGCCGTGCGCGAGGCCGGAACCTGGGCGCTTATGGCCTCCTACAACCTGGTCAACGGCATCGCCGCGAGCGAGAATCCCTATCTGCTGCAAGAGATCCTGCGCCGCGAATGGGGCTTCGATGGCGCAGTGATCTCCGACTGGTTCCTCTCGGTCAAGAGCACAGCCGCTTCGATCAACGCCGGGCTGGATCTGGAGATGCCGGGACCCGGGGTATGGCGTGGTGAGAAACTGCTGCGGGCAGTCAAAAACGGCGAGGTGGCCGAAAGCGCCATCGATGCGAGCGTGCGTTACCTGCTGCTCCTGCTGAGCAGAACCGGCAAATTCGAGCAGCCAGAGGAGGAGGCGGAGCAGGCGCTGGATCGTCCAGAGCATCGCGCTTTGATCCGCGAGGCGGTCGGCGAGGGCATCGTGCTGCTGAAGAACGAGAATAACGTCCTGCCCCTGCGGCGCGAGCATCTCGAATCGCTGGCGATCATTGGCCCCGCCGCGAAAACAGCTTATATCATGGGTGGAGGCAGCGCACAGGTCAACGCGCATTACCGCGTCACGCCTTTTGATGGGGTAATGGCGAAGGTGGGCGAGCAGGTCCGCGTTGGCTACGAAGAGGGCTGCACCAACTATAAACTGTTGCCCCTGCTCGATCCGCAGAGCTTGCTGGCCGGGGACAGTGGCACAGAGCACGGCCTTACCGTCGAGTATTTCAACGACCCCGCTCCCGGCGGCGTTCCCGTCTGGACGGAGCAGCGGGCATCCACGGAACTGCTCTGGCTCGGCCCACCCCCGGAGCCGGTGAATGTCCACCAGTTCGCGATTCGGGCCACCGGGCGCTTTACGCCACCGGAGACAGGCAGCTACACCTTTAGCCTGGTGAGCGCGGGGGCGAGTCGCCTCCTGCTCAACAGCCGCGAACTCATCGACAACTGGAGCAGCCAGATCCCCGGCGACAGCTATTTCGGAATGGGATCCGCCGAGCGCCGCACGAGCATCGAACTGAGCGCCGGCCAGGAATATAGCATCGCGCTCGAATACAGCAAGAGCGCGTTTAATATGCTCTCGGCTGTACGCCTGGGCTGCCTGCCGCCGCAGCCCGCCGACAAGATAGAGCGAGCCGTGTCGCTGGCGCGGCAGGCGGATGTCGCGCTCGTCTTCGCTGGCCTGGGCGGCGAGTGGGATAGCGAGGGCTTTGATCGCGCCGATATGGCGCTGCCGGGGGAGCAGAATACGCTGATCGAGCAGGTCGCGCGAGCCAACCCGCGCACCGTTGTTGTGCTCAATATCGGCTCGGCCATCGATATGCCCTGGCTGGAGCATGTGGCCGGAGTCGTGGTGGCCTGGTATCCCGGCCAGGAGTGCGGCAACGCCATTGCCGATGTGCTCTTCGGGGACGTGACGCCTTCTGGCAAGCTGCCACAGACCTTCCCCGTGCGCCTGGAGGACAACCCCTCTTACCTCAACTTTCCCGGGGAGAACGGCAGGGTGCGCTACGGGGAAGGGATCTTTGTGGGCTATCGCTACTACGAGAAGAAGAAAATCAGCCCGCTCTTCCCGTTCGGCTTCGGCCTCTCATATACGACCTTCGACTACGGCTCCCTGCGTCTGAGCGCGCAGCAAATAAAGCCTGGCGAGACGCTTCGGGTCTCCGTCGATGTGACCAATAGCGGGGAGCGCAGCGGGCAGGAGGTCGTGCAGCTCTACGTGCGCGACCTCAAGGCGCGGCTGCACCGGCCCGAAAAAGAACTCAAAGCCTTCGCGAAAGTCATGCTGGCGCCGGGCGAACGCCAGACCGTCACTCTCCCCCTGACGCAGAAAGCTCTGGCCTGCTTTGATGACCGTGAGCACGCCTGGATAGCCGGGGCTGGCGAGTTCGAGGTCCTGGTCGGCGCCTCATCGCAAGACATCCGCGCCCGCGCGACCTTCACGCTGACGGATTCGGCTCATTGGCTGTAAATCGCCAACCAGGATCGGCAATATGGCGATACTGGAAACCAGGGCTGTCCGCGCAGACCTGGCTGTTCCTCATCTTCTGCCTTTTTAGCTTCCTATCCCACTGATTCTCCCATTTCTCCTGGGGTCAACGTCCCTTTCTAAACCGCTTTCGCTCCTCAGATCGGGATTCGCTCTGCAATCGTCTTGTTGCGTAATTCATGACAGGGCCGCCGGATACCCCCACGATTCATCTGGGGGTAAGGCGGCCCAACGTGGCTCTTCCGAAAAGCTAGAACATCTGTTACAATGCTGTAGATGGACACACAGCATACCAAACACGTGACGTATAAGCTGGCCTATCACTTTGTCTGGTGCCCCAAATACCGGAAAAAGATTCTG
>DATGLE010000296.1:0-13451 GCA_035294325.1 Ktedonobacteraceae bacterium
GCCTCCACGGCCTTCTTGCGCGAAACAGCGTCGCGCGCCGGGCGACTGTCATCGATGGAGGAGAGCAAATTGCCCAGGCTAATCAGACTATCCAGGTTATGGGCCGGCAAAAAGTTATCGATATACGGCAGAGCCGTTTTCATGCCTACCGTCAGCGGGCGATAGTCGGGCGAGCCGAGCAGCGGGTTAAGCCAGATCAGGCGATGACAGCTATGCTGCAAGCGATCCATCTCGGCCTGGAGCAATGTTGAGTCGCCGCGATCCCAGCCATCGCTGATAATCAGCACAACCGCGCCCCGGCCCAGCACACGCCGCGCCCATTTCTGATTGAAGATATGCAGCGCATCGCCGATGCGCGTTCCCCCCGACCAGTCCTGCACCGACTTCGACACATCGCGCACGGCCTCATCGACATCGCGCTTTTTCAACTGGCGCGTAATGCGCGTGAGCCGCGTGCCGAAGACGAAGGCTTCAACGTTCATCAGGCCGTTCGAGATGGTGTGAATGAAGTGCAGCAGCAGCCGCGAATAGAGGCTCATCGAGCCGCTGATATCGCAGATAATCACCAGCGGGCGCGGCTTGCGTTTGGTCTCGCGCCAGGTCAGCTCGATCAGTTCCGCGCCGTACTTCAAATTGCGACGCACGATGCGGCGCATATCGGGATAGGCGCCCTTCCTGGATGGCGCCTTGCGACGCGTCGCGCGCAGGCCCAGATTCCAGCGCATTTCGGCCATCAACCGCTTCGCCTCCTGCACCTCGTCCCAGGTAAAGTTCTCGAAATCTTTCTTGCGCAGTCGCTCGATAGCGCTGTACGCCGTCCCCTGCGGATCACCCAGATCGTCTTCATCATCGTAATCACGGTCATCCTTGAGGCGGCGCCGGTCCGTCTGGCGCATCTCCGAACGCAGGTCTTTGCGCTGCTCCGTTGCGTTCATATGTTCGGCGAGGCGCTTGCGCTCCGATGGTGGGAGGCGCATCTGGCGCTCGACGCGTTTGGCCGCGCCCTTCACATCGTCCTTCTTATTCGGGTTATCGCGCAGGTACCAGTAGTAGAGAAACAACTGGTCAAAAAGCGGCTCCAACTCGTGCCGTGTGAGCAGGCTGCACTTCATCGTCTCATAGAAATCTTCTTTATTCGTGAGATCGACATAGTTCAGCGTTTCCGCAAGATCGAGCATCTGGCGCGGCCCGACATTGATTCCAGATTCCCAGAGGAGACGGCCAAATTCGGTCAGGCGATACAGCAGACGCTCCCCGCGCTCTATATCGAGCGGTCGCATATTCAGAGATGCCACGTAATCGCCATTCTCCTGCGGGAGTGCGTCCATCATCAAGAAGCTCCTCGCGCTTTCTGTAACATCTTGCCCAGATCGCTGCCGCCCACTTTCAGCACGTCGTCCTGATATTTCAGCAGCGCGCCCAGTGTATCGCGCACGGGACCCTCGACGAGTTCCATCTGATGCAGGGCCAGCAGCGAGCTGATCCAGTCCAGCGTTTCCGCGACGCCGGGCGCCTTATAGAGATCGGCGCTGCGCAACTCGCGAACGAAGGTGCAGACCTGCCTGGCGAGGCGCTCTGGAACGTCGGGCATGCGCGTCACGACGATATTGTATTCTTTTTCCAGCGTGGGATAGTCGATCCAGTAGTAGAGGCAGCGGCGCCGCAATGCATCGTGGATCTCGCGCGTGCGATTGGAGGTAATCACGACGAACGGCGGCTCCTTTGCCTGGATCGTCCCGATCTCAGGAATGGTGATCTGGAAATCGGAGAGCAGTTCGAGCAGGTACGCCTCGAATTCCTCGTCGCTGCGATCCAGTTCATCGATGAGCAGTACGGGAGGCGCTGCGTTGGCAGGATCGATAGCCTGGAGCAAGGGTCGCTGCATCAAAAAATCGGGGCCGAAGATCTCCTTCAGCTCCTCCTGACGGTTGGCGCCGCCTGCCTCCATCATACGAATGTGCAGCATCTGGCGCGTGTAGTTCCACTCGTATACCGCCGTGCTCACGTCGATGCCCTCGTAGCATTGCAGACGGATCAGTTTTGTGTTCAGGATAGCGGCCAGCACCTTCGCCACCTCGGTTTTCCCAACCCCCGGCTCACCCTCCAGCAGCAGCGGCTTACGTCGTTTGAGCGCCAGGAACACCACCGTCGCCAGACTGCGATCAGCGATATAATTTTGCGCAAACATCGCGCGCTGTACATCATCAATAGTCGTTAATGATTCCTGCTCCAACGGAAGCCTCCAGGAAAAAAACTAGTGCTTTGCAGCACATTGAAGATAGTAGGCACATACATTCATACTATTCTAAACTATACAAAGGAAAGTTAGCAAGTTCGGCAGGCGACGCCATCGCAAGGCATGTAACAGCAAGCCCTTGTTTTTGCTACGAGGATTGGGTATCCTTTCAAAGATAGTTCCTGGCTGTATGGGAGGACGAGTCATGATAGAGGGAAGACCTTTCTCCGAACCTGCGCTGGTAGGGAGGCAGCGTGAACTTAACATCCTCTGGAGCCAGTTTGAGAGGGCCAGCGCCGGTCATCTTCATGTTGTACTGGTAGCAGGCGAACCGGGAATTGGCAAGACTTGCCTGCTCAATGAAGTGGCAAGGCGTGCCGGGCAGGCCGGTGGGCTTATTCTGCGAGGGGGCGCTTCCGAAGCCGAAGGCATGCCACCCTACCTGCCTTTTCTGGAAGCGCTCGGCAGCTATATCCTCACTGTTCCGCCTGAGCAACTTCGTGCCCAGACCGATCCTATCGCGCCCATTCTGGCGACAATTTTGCCAGAGTTGCCGAGGCAACTGGGCGAATTGATACCCGGCTATCCGCTTCCGCCGGAACAGGCACGTTTGAGACTCTACGAAGCGGTGGGCCAGTTCCTGGCTGCTATCGCCCTCTCCCGCCCGCTGCTCCTGCTTCTGGATGATCTACATTGGGCCGATACAGCCACTCTCGACCTGCTGTGCTACCTGGCTCAGCATCAAGCAACCTCCCGCCTGTGTATCGTTGGCGCTTATCGTTCCACTGAACTGACCGATCATCCGGCGCTGGAACGCAGCATCCTGGAACTCGCCAGGCACCGGCAGCTGGTGACACTCGCGCTTCAGCCATTGTCTGAGGCAGATGTAATTGAACTGATCCCGCACCTGTCGGGCGCCCCTGTCGATCACCTGCTCAGTCAGCGGCTCTGGAAAGAGAGCGAAGGCAATCCGTTTTTCCTGAAAGAGTTGCTGCGGGCGTGGCACGAAACAGGGACAGTGTTCGTGAAAACCGGGGGCGCGGCCATCGATCCTCCTCCACCAGGAAACCTTCCTGCCAGTATCAGCAGTCTCATTCGCCATCGCTTCGCCCGTCTCCCTCCCGAGTCGCTTGAGACCTTACACTCCGCTGCGATTCTCGGTCGCACCTTTGCTGGCAGCGTTCTGGCCGAAGTCACAGGCCAGGACGAGGAAGTGACCGAGGAACGGTTGTATGCCCCGGTGCAGGCAGGGATCTTGCTCCATGACACAGCCGGGAGATATACGTTCAGCCATGACCTGCTGCGCGAATATCTCTACAATGAGATTGTACCGGCGCGCCGCAGGCGCTTACACGGCTTCATCGGGCGCGTCCTGGAGGCAGGTCTGGACCAGGAGGACGCACACCAGCTCGCCCAGATCGCCTTCCACTTCGCTCGCAGCGGAGACCGGGCGCGCGGGGCTACTTACTCCCAACTCGCGGCTGCTCAGGCGATTCGTGCCGCTGCTCCCCGCGAAGCTATGCATCACTACCACACCGCCCTTGATCTGCTTGACGAGCAGGATCAGCAGCGGGGAGCACTGCTGCTGGCTCTGGGTGAAGCCGCACTGACGGCCGGGGAGGAACGGGAGGCCGTACAGGCATTCAAGGAAGCCTGGACCTGGTGGACCAATACGCCGGATATAATTGCTGCTGCACGGGCTGCTTACGGGCAGGGCCGAGCTAGCGCGCGATTGGAAGATCACACCGCCGCGCAGGCTGCCTTTGAGCAGGCGCTCACCCTTTTGCATGAACATTGCTGCGCTGAGCGAGTTCAGGCCCTGGTGGAACTGGCTACCCTGGTAGCAGTGAGCCTCGGCAAGCACGCAGAAGGCATGGCCTGCGGGCGGGAAGCCCTCTCCCTGGCCCGGCAGCTTGGGGAAGGTCGTCTCGAAGCAATGGCGAACCGGGTTGTGGGAAACTTGCTGGTGCGTCGCAATGAACTGTCCGAAGGCATTTCACTGCTTGAACGCGCGCTCGCACTCGCCGTCGCTGCCGATGACCCGGCGGAGGCAGCAGA
The DNA here is from genome assembly GCA_035294325.1 of Ktedonobacteraceae bacterium. Lineage (GTDB taxonomy): Bacteria > Chloroflexota > Ktedonobacteria > Ktedonobacterales > Ktedonobacteraceae > DATGLE01. Next base: position 4,295 of record DATGLE010000296.1, read on the forward strand.
GTGCTGCGCTTGCCTGACACTGGCCTACTTCTGGCGCGGCCAGGTTCGACAGATGAAGGAGATCCTCCTGCGCCGGATGGAGTTTGCACACCGTTGTCAGCAGCCCTACCAGTTGCGCCACATTTACCCCTGGCTGGCAGGATGTACGGCATGCCAGGGTAACTTCATAGAAGCTCAACAGTGGCTCGATCAGGCAGGGAGGGCTATCGTGTCCCTGACCAGCCCCGAACCGGGGGCTTTCCTTCTGCAGTTACGTGGCCTCCTGGCTGTCTTTCAGCATGACTATGAGACCGCCGAAGACTATCTGGCGCAGGCAGTGGCGCTCTTTCGCCCGATGGGGCCGGCTGTCTTATTATGGTATCTGCCTGCTCTGGGATGGATCCGCTCGCTGCCAGGCAAGACACAAGAGGCCCTGGCCTGCTTACAGGAGTCCGAGGCGCTGCTTTCCTCATACGAGCCTGGCACCATCCTCACCGGGAATGTCACGGTCTATCTGGCCCAGACGGCGCTGTTGCTCGAAGATCGGGAACGTATTACACACTATAGCGCCAGGCTGCTTCCTTTCCAGGGCTTATTCCTCGATGGGCTGGTTGACCGTATTCTGGGTGAACTCTTCACCTTCCAGGCAGCATGGGCGGATGCCGAGGCCGCGCTGAACAGGGCAGAGAATATGGCGCGCCGCGAAGGGCTGCTCCCCGAACTGGCGCTCACACGGGTGGCACAGGGCCGGTTGGCTCTTGCTCAGGGAGGCCGGGGCCGTGTAGATCGTGCACGTCGTCTGTTCGAGCAAGCGCTGACTCTGTACCAGGGGATGGGCTTACACGGTCAGGTACATGCCATGCAAGCGCAACTGGAGCAGTTGTCGGACCGGCCTTCGTCCCACAGCACTCGATCATTACCTGCCGGGCTGAGTTTGCGAGAGGTCGAAGTGCTGCGTCTCGTCACCGAGGGCAAGAGTAACCGCCAGATCGCCGAGGAACTGGTGCTGAGCGAGAAGACGGTTGCTAACCACCTTGCCCGCATCTTCGCCAAGACGGGCACGGACAACCGCGCTGCGGCTGCCGCGTTCGCCATTCGCTCAGGGATCGCTTAACTTCCCTCACCCCATTAGGTATTTTTCCCTAACGGGAGTATTATCGCCTTGCGAGAAATCGCCCCAGGATTGAACAGTTTCCCCGATGTCTTTTCCATGCATAGCCCTTACACTCTCTATAGCACAGGCGGGATAGACCGCAAAAGTAAGACATAATAGTGTTGATGAAAGGAAAAAGAGGCTTATGCGTGGATCGAAGCAAGATTTACCGGTCGCGTTTGACGGAGACGGCGTGCGCAGCCAGCAGGTGGAGTGGGGCGATATGAACGTGGCGCTTGAGCGCTTCCCCGCCGGACTCGATACCACACCCCTGTTCAAAGGTTTGCCCGATGATCGCTGCCAGTGTCCCCATTGGGGCTACGTCCTCAAGGGCCGCATTCGAATCAGATACGCCGATCATGACGAGATTCTCAGTGCGGGCGATGTGTATCACATGACGCCGGGGCATCTTCCTCTCTTTGAAGAGGACAGCGAAATCGTCGAGTTCAGCCCCAAAGGAGAGTATCAGAAGACAATGGAAGTCGCGGAGCGCAACCTGGCTGGCATGCGCGGCTAGCCTCCGGCTCATCTGAATGCAGGGTAGTAGAAATCCGTAGTGATGGCCTGTGTAAGTAATCCGTCCCGCCCTCGTCCGGGCGGGACAGGCACTTCAAACAAAGGAGATAACGAGCAGGATGGTTTCACAACGCATTCACTTAAAAAAGCTGGCCGGAGAATGGAAAGGCAGCGGCACCATAACATTGCAGGGCCAGGCATTTTCACTCGGGGCACACTGGAAGAATGAACTGGTCGCGGCGGGTTATGGGCTGCGATGCGAAATTCGCATGATCGGCGTTCCAGGCGCCGAAGAATTTATTGACGTTGAGCAAATCGGGTACGACGATTACGAGCAGCAATTCCATATGGGTACGATCTGTACCTTTGGCGAAACCCATGATCTGCAAGGAGATTGGCAAGACAACCACCTTCTGGTGAAAGATGACCGCATGAGCTTTGAAGTGCAGGTGGTCTCACCAGAGCACCTCAAAGTGCATGTTGAGAACGCGGGCAATGGGCCGGTCTTCGACATCGACTTTGAAAAATAACCGGAGAGGCCGATCACACCAGCAGCCTGCCGTTCTTGAGGAAGAGCGTATCGTCAATCCAGACCTCGCCCGATTTGCGCAGATCGCAGATCATATCCCAGTGCAGCGCCGACTGGTTCACGCCGCCGGTCTCCGGGTAGCTGGCGCCGAGCGCGAGATGCACCGTACCGCCTATCTTCTCGTCAAAGAGGATATTCTTCGTGCCGCGCGTGATGTGCATATTATTGCCAAAGGCGAACTCGCCGAGGTAGCGTGCGCCTTCGTCCAGTTCTAGCATCGCGCGCAGGTAATCTTCTCCCTGCTGCGCTGTGGCCTCGACCACACGGCCCTCGCGGAAGACCAGGCGCACTCCTTCGACGGCGCGACCATCGTAGGTCGTGGGGATTGAGAACTGGATTACGCCGTTGGCGCTGTTCTCGACGGGACCGGTGAAGAACTCGCCGCTGGGGAAGTTGCGCTTGCCATCGCTATTGATAAAGACGCGATTCTCGATGGAGAGCGTGAGATCGGTGCCCTCGCCCAGAATATGCACCTGCCTGTGCCCGGCAAGCCAGTCAACGAGTCGCTGCTGCTGCTGCGAGAGTTCTTTCCAGCGCGCGATGGGATCGGGATCGTTAAGGAAGCAGACATCGAAGACAAATTCCTCGAATTCTCGCAGGGACATGTTGCTATTTTGCGCGTAGGCGCTGGTGGGATAGAGCGTCAGGCACCAGCGGAACTCACCGGCCTGCTCGCGCGCGCGGAATATATCTGCCAGGCGGCGCAACGCCTTGCGCCGCTTGCCCGATTGCACCGGATCGACGCCACTGAGCGCCTGCGTGTTGCTCTGCGACCTGATAGTGAGGCGAGCGGTAGCTTTCTCGGCCAGCGCGCTCATCACAGGAGATTGTGCCGTCAGTTGCGCGTCGTTTCCTTCGCGCAAGAGAATCTCTTCGAGCGTTTCCAGCTCAATGAGCGGCAAGGGGTATGCATCGGCGTGCAGAATTTCGCGGTAGACGGCTTCGATGAGTGGTGCGGCCAGTGGCGTCGCCTGAATCACCACGAGATCGCCTGATTTGATAGCGAGCGAGTAATGAACGAGGGTATGCGCCCAGCGCTCAATGCGAATATCGCGCATGGTAATCCTCTTTTCTAACAGTATATCTGATTGGCTGCTCGCGCCTGCGGCGCTCGCTTGAAGTTTGTTGATGTATGGGAAAATGCGCTTCGCGCATTTTCCCATACATCAACAAACTTCCCTTGCGCGGCGAAGCCACACGAACGCCCACTGCGGAAAGGTAAGGAAGGGCGAACTGTGCAGTTCGCCCTTCGCGTACAAAGCTGTCAATGACGGCAACGGGCGCGTTAAACGCGCTCGACAGCGCGCGTAATGGCCCGCTGCGCCATCACCACCGTCATGCGGCTGCGGTACTCCTTCGAGCCGTGAATATCCGATACCAGCTCCAGACCCTCCGGCGCATGACTGGCCGCCTCGGCAATCGTCGCCGCGTCCAGCTTCTTGCCGGTAAGCGCGGCCTCCACGCCCTTCGCGCGCATCGTTTGCATCGCAGCCCCGGTAATAGCCACGCTGGCCGAGGTGCAGGTGCCATCGCCATCAAGCGTGACTACCGCCGCGCAGCCCGCGACTGCGTAGTGCGAAGCCTTGTTCGCCAGTTTCTCATAGGCGCTGCCCGTGCGCGCCGGAGGAATGGGGAGGCGAACCTCGATCACCACCTCATTCGGCTCCAACGCGGTTGTGAAGGTGCCTACGAAGAAGTCATCGGCATTGATCGTGCGCCGGCCATTCGGGCCTTGCGCGACGATCTCACCCTTGAGCGCCAGCACGACGCCGGGCATATCGGAGGCCGGGTCCGAGTGCGCGATGCTCCCCACAAGGGTGCCGCGATTGCGCACCTGCTGATCGGCGATCACGGACGCGCACTCCGGCAGCAGCGCGAAATGGCGGCGCAGCACATCGGAGGTCTCGATCTGGGTATAGGTGGTCAGCGCGCCAATGGCGATGGCGCCATTCTCTTCACGAATATAGGAAAGCCCCGGGATCCTGCCGATATCGATAAGGTGCTCCGGCTGTGAGAGGCGCAGTTTCATTGCCGGGATCAGGCTGTGGCCGCCGGCCAGTATCTTTGCCTCGTCGCCATACTGTTGCAAGAGCGAGATAGCCTCATCCACTGTTTTAGCGGGATGATAATCGAAAGGTGCGGGAACAGACATACTCTTTTTCTCCTTCTATTGCTGCTGGTGGATGATCTGCCACAACTTCTCCGCCGTGAACGGCATATCGACGTGAGCAACACCCAGCGCATCGGCGACAGCATTGGCAACCGCCGGGGTAGAGCCGATGGTGCCGGCCTCGCCGACTCCCTTCACGCCCAGGGGATTGACGGGCGTGGGCGTCACGGTGCTGTCAAGCTCATAGGTAGGGAGTTCTTTAGCGATAGGCACAGCGTAGTCCATCAACGTTGCCGTGAGCAATTGACCATCCTCGCCATAAACCACACCCTCACACATGGCCTGGCCGATACCCTGGGCAAGCCCGCCGTGAATCTGGCCCTCTACCAGCAGGGGGTTGATCTGGCGTCCACAGTCGTCTACGGCCACATAGCGCGTAATCCTTGCTTCGCCGGTATCTTTATCTATCTCGACTGCACAGATGTGGGTGCCGAAGGGGAAGACACAGGCTTCCGGCTCGAAGAAGACCGTCGTTTCCAGACCAGGCTCGATGCCGGGCGGCAGCGTGTTGGAGAGGTTGGCCGCCGCCGCTACATCGGCGAAGGAAACGGCCTTCTGCGGCGCGCCTTTCACCGAGAACTTGCCATCCTCCAGCGTCACATCGTCGGGGCTGGCCTCCAGCATATGCGCCGCGATCTGTTTCATTTTCTCCTTGAGCCGCTGCGTGGCGTTGTAGACGGCGGATCCGCCAACAGCCGTGGTCCGGCTGCCATAGGTGCCGCGTCCCTCTGGCGTGGAGTCGGTATCGCCATGCAAAACCATCACGTTTTCTATTGGAATGCCAAACTCATCGGCAACGATCTGGGAGAACGTTGTCTCTCCTCCCTGGCCGTGTGGGGAAGAGCCGGTGTAGACCATCACTGTACCGGTCTGCTCAACACGTACACGAGCGCTCTCATAGAGGCCAACGGGTGCGCTTCCTTTGGGACCAAAGCCGCAGATCTCGATGTAGGAAGAGATACCGATGCCCATCAGCTTCCCCTCCGCGCGTTTCTGCGCCTGTTCCGCACGAAGCTGCTCATAGCCAATGATCTGCATGGCTTTTTCCAGCGCGGGGAGGTAGTTGCCCGAATCATAGACCGCGCCCGCGGAAGACTTATAGGGGAACTGCTCCGGCTTGATGAAATTGATTTTGCGTATCTCTGCCGGATCCTTGCCCAGTTCGCGCGCTACCAGGTCCATCGCCCGCTCGGCAACGTAAGTGGCCTCAGGGCGACCGGCGCCGCGATAGGCGTCTGTAGGCGCCTTGTTGGTAAAGACGATATCGCCACTGAGATGGACAGGGATATCGTAGGCTCCGCAAGACACGGGAAAGCCGAAGGCGATCATGATGACATCGGTAAAAAGCTGGCAGTATGCGCCAAGATCGGAGATGCCATGTACCTTCAGACCCGTCACGCGGCCCTCTTTAGTAGCCGCGACCTCGATATAGTCGATCTGGTCGCGCCCATGCGTCGCGACAGCCAGGCTCTCGCTGCGATCTTCGATCCACTTGATCGGACGCCCCAATTTCATAGTCGCAAACGAAGCGATCATCTCTTCGGGGTAAACGTCGATCTTGGAACCGAAGCCCCCGCCGACCTCGGGCACGATAACATGAACCTGGTGCTGAGGAAGGCCAACCAGCCCGCACAGGATATCGCGCAGCAGGTGAGGGTTCTGCGAACCGGCCCATACTGTGAGCGTTCGGTCCGACTTGCGGAAATCCGCTACTACGCCGCGCGTCTCCATGGGGACGGGCGCGAGGCGCTGGTTCACCAGGCGCGCTTTCACAACGACCCCACCATCGGCCTTCGTCTGCTCGAAGATCTTGTCCATTTCATCTGATGGAGGGTTCAAGCTGAAAGCGACGTTGGTCCCAAACTCTTCATATAGAAGCGGCGCACCGGGCTGCATGGCCTTCTCGACATCGACAACAGCGGGCAGCGGCTCGTAGTCAACCTCGATCAGATCAACGGCGTCGCGCGCGGTATAGGGATCATCAGCGATGACCACAGCGACGGGATCACCATAAAAACGCACCTTGCCCTCGGCCAAGGGGCCGTGAACGCCCATACCTTTCTCGATATGTCCGAGGGGAACCGCGATAGCGACCGGTCCGACCACCCCTTTGAGGTCTGCTGCGGTATAGACAGCGCGGACCCCCGGATGCTGGCGCGCCGGCTCGGTATTGATGCCCTTGATGCGAGCATGACCATAGGGGCTGCGCAGAACGGCCATGTGAAGCATGCCGTGGAGCTTGATATCATCAACATATGTCGCCTGGCCTGTAATCAAGCGGGGATCTTCTCGCCGCTTGATTGGCGAACCAATCATAGCTGCAATGCCCATGGAAATACGTCCTTTCTCACACGTTGAGAAACGAAACAATGATCAATGTTGGACCGTTGCTATGTGCGTGGGCTGCTAATTACTCTCCTGCGCCAACTGGAGCGGCGGCGCCGGTGCGCATGCGCTCGGCTGCGTCCTGAACCGCGCGTACAATGTTCTGATAGCCGGTGCAGCGGCAGATATTGCCTTCGAGACCTTTGCGGATCTCGGCCTCGCTTGGATTGGGGTTTCTCTTGAGCAGTTGATACGAGGCCATAATCATGCCCGGTGTGCAGAAGCCGCACTGCAAGCCATGTTTCTCCCAGAAAGCTTCCTGAATAGGATGCAGGCCGCCCTCGGGAGCCAGCCCCTCGATAGTGGTTACTTCCCCACCATCGGCCTGAACCGCGAGTACTGTGCAAGATTTCACGGCCTCACCATTGAGCATGACGACACATGCTCCGCACTGGGAGGTGTTACATCCAATGTGCGTTCCGGTGAGATCGAGCATATCTCGCAAATAGTGGACGAGTAACGTGCGCGGCTCAACTTCAGAATGGTACTGCTGTCCATTCACAGTCACGGTGATTTCGCGCTTCATCGTCATCAATGGTCCCTCCATCGTGGCTAGTCGCGTATGCACCCACGTAGATATATGGGCGAAGACGCGATCATTCCTAATGTGTAAAGTTAAGCAGATTGAGGGGCGAACCCCCTGGTGGTAGTTTATAACACTGGTCCTGATGAGCGCAACTATTTTCTTGTATTGCACAGGACGAGGCACTGCGAGTGGATATAGAGGGAACGCGCTGAGCTAGGGCCTTTTCCTGCGTTTATGGCCGCTGCCGTTGCCGTTGCCATTGCCATTACCGGCCCCGGGCGATGCCGTTGGTGAAGCGACCACGAGGGTGAAAAATGCAGCACGGCCAGCATCTACTGTGCAGGAGCCGACGCCAGCCTTGTTGAACTGTACCGTAACCAGGGTGATGCGGCCAATCGCAGCCTTCTCGTTGGTAACGGGGACAGAGAAGACGGCCAGCCCGTCGGCGGTAGTTGTGGCCGTGAGAGTCTGCGTATTGCCGCCGGGCCACTGGACAGTCGCGATAGCCGTGGCGCCACCAACGCCCTGCGGATTGCCGTTGACATTCTGGGTAAATTTCGCATAGACTCCCACGCTGCTCGTCATGTTGGCCGCGGGCGAGGATTGCGTGGCCCAGGCGCCACACCAGAAGCCGGGTAGAGGAGGCGTGGGCGAAGCGTTAGCCGCGTTCCCCGCCTGGATGGTCAGGGTAACGGCAGGCGCGCTGACGGGCGCGCCAGTGTTCGCGCTGCTACAGGCGACGATGAGCGCGTTCAACAGGAGAAAGAGAAAAACGGTCCCGCATTTAAACAAGAGGGAGGAAGAAATTTTCGTTTTCCATAGTTCTTGTATGCGCGACTTCATGATTCCCCGAGACCTCTTTGACTTTTAGCATGCTCGCTGTAGAGTATAGCATAGTAAACGCTAGCAGTTCCGCGTTTCGCCCGCTTTCTGCCATGAAAGTACTATGCCCGGCAGGAGTCACAGGGTGTTATCGGATTATCGATATCCTCACCGGCGAGCGCCTGAGGCGCTCATCTTCTGGATGAGGTGTTGTGGGAAATGCGCAAAGCGCATTTCCCACAACACCTCATCCATTCATTGCGCGGCGAAGCCGCGCGAATATCCAACCAGAGCGAGCGAAGGCACTGGACATCAGATACTCCCTGAAAAGGGATAAAGAAAAGGCATGGCACCTTCATGCATAGAGGAGACACCATGCCCGGCAAGCAGCGCTGCTACTGAACGGTAATGGTCAGATTCATACCGCCATGAATGGTGCAATAGATATGAAAAGTTCCAGCGGTATTGAATGGCGGCGTCGCCTTTGAATCGTTGCCCGCAAAGTTGAGGTTGACTGTAGGTGCGCCAGCCTCTTTGGCCGGCTTCTGTGTCGAGCCAACCCATTCGCCATTAACGATTATATGCGGCGACGCTGCTGTATCGACGAGCAAGAGAGTCTGGCCTTTCTTGATCGTGACCGTTTTCTGTATAAAATCAGAAGGCCCCATCTTGACCGAAGGACCGGTGGGCAAACTGGCTTCATCCCTGATCGTGCAGGCCGCCAGCAGCACACTCAGCAGTGCAAGCCCAATTATTCCAAACACGACTTTTTTATGCATATCAACATTCCTTTCAGCCTTCCCTGAATTCTATTTTGTCTCCCAGGGGATGGTTGAGATAGTATTGGGAACATCCCTGCGAGGTGACATTTTTACTATAGCAAAATGTTCGCAATATGGCAAAGAGAGAAGGGGAAATTCCCGCCCCGGCTCCTCGTCCGCTATAAGGGGTCAAGGAAAACTATCCTCGTCTGGAGGAACCGCTGAAAAATCAGTCTCCCTCGCCTGGCGTTTTTAA
>DATGLE010000297.1:0-4112 GCA_035294325.1 Ktedonobacteraceae bacterium
CTTGACCCCCGCTTCTGGCGAGCATTACATAGCCCTGGATGACCGCGCTTTCTCTGTACGAATCGGTCTGGATGTGCTATAGTGTAGCATATCGCCATTATTCAGCTATGTTTTAAGGTAAGAAGTCAGAGCAACAGTGCATTGAATGATTATGTAGTGCCAGCAGACGCAGAAGATCAGTACAATGTGCAGCCAGGCTATCTAGGCTCCACTCCGCCGCCAGGAGATCCGCCCCGGCGCGGCGAGCGATTCTGGATTGACCGTCCCGAACAGTTGCTACGCGCGGTAGCTGTGCTCAAGCATGCCCGCGTGATTGCGATTGATGCCGAATTTACTCAGGCGCGTTCCCATGCGCAACAAACAGCCACGAGCACGGTGCCCCGCCTCGCGTTGCTGCAACTTGCTATCGACCAGCACTGCTTTGTGGTCGATACGCTGCGCCTGAACGACCTCTCTCCCCTCAAAGCCGTCGTAGAAAACCCTGATAATGTTGTTCTGCTGCATGGCGCGGGCGGCGATCTGCGCGTTATGGCCGAACGCGGCCTGAATGTGGTCCATTACTATGACCTGGAGGCAACGAGTCGCTCGATCTTTGGTCAGCATGAATCGTCGCTGGCCGCGATGTTGCAGCGCGCCTTCAATATGCGACTGGACAAGAGCCTGCAACGCACCGACTGGACGCGCCGCCCGCTGCCTCCGGCGATGATTGCCTATGCCGCGCGCGACGCCGAGGTGACGCTGGCCCTCTATTACTGGCTGGACGAGCATTACCCGGCGGTCCTGGCGCTGCATGAGAATACCAATCAAACCACGCAGGTCGCGGAGTGGATCGAGCCATTCCTGTACGGAACGGCCTCTGTCCCCCCGGAGGTAGCCGTCGCGGAGGCCAGGGCGCGCGGGATTATTCAGAACAAAGCGCAGGTCACAGCCGATTGTCGCGCCGCGCTGGCGGCAATAACGCATCCGCTGCGCCGCAATCGCCTGTTACGCCTCATCACCGACCTATCGCTAATAAAGCTCGCGCCGGACATCATTCCTCTGCTACAGGCTGCGACCTCGGACGAACGCGCGGGCAGTGCGCGGGCGCTGGGACGCCTCTATGTGCAGTCGGCGCGGGAGTCGATTCGCCCGCTGCTCAACGATCCTGTCTACGATGTGCGCAAAGCTGCCCAGACCGCACTGCGTAATCTGGACGGGAAGGGGCCGCGCCCGCCGCGTGCGCCGACCACACAGGCCGCCGATGGCGCGCGCACCTGGGTTATTGAGGCCCCGAACGCTGAGGATGCCGGTGCTGACGGGCAGGACTGGCGTGCGCGCCTGCGCTCCATGCTCGATCAACAAGATGAAATTTAACGAGCAAGTGCAATCATGTCATCCTGAGCGGCAGCGAAGGATCCGGCCCAACCGAAGGGAAGGGCGACTCCAGACTCCCCTTTGGTTCCCTCAGGGGAGATCCTTCGCTGCCGCTCAGGATGACATTGCTGAGCACTACAGGCAACTTTTGTAACGCCCTATGATTAACGTTTCCTCGGCAGGCGCGTGCCGATCCAGACGAGCAGCAAAAGCACAGCGATGAAGCCAATGCGCCGCACGCGCCGCGCCCACAACTCCTGTTCCCCGGGATCGGCGCTGCCCGGTTTGAGCACGGCGACAATGGCGCCCGCGATGCTGCGCGAGATGCTGGCTGCGAGGCCGGCATGCGCCGCCGCCGGGGACGAGATCACGATCTCTTCGTCGGGCTGCTGTGTAACGGATAGCGGCTGGCCCTCGCGCGTCCCGGCCTGCACGCGCCTGCTCCGGCGCAACTCGTCGGACAGGGCCGAAAAATATTGCTGGATAAACAGTTTCGCCGCTCCCTTCACCACGGGAGGTGGCAGGAGTGTTCCCATTTTGCCAGTCGTTAGCGTTCCCTTATAAGCAATGACGGTGTTGCCATCGCGCCCATTCAGATCGATACTCCCGCTGGCGCTGATCCTGCTCTGACGCCCCTCGCCCTCGACGATAAGGCGGTAGGAGCAAGGATAGATCTGATCGACGACGGCGACCCGTCCATGATAGACACCTATCAGCGGCGCATGCTTGATGCGGACCGAGATCTGATAGCTATCCTCACCAACCTGTTCCAGCCGCTCTACGCCAGGAACCGTGCGCAGCAGCATCTCGTGCTTCATCAAGCACTGCCATACATCCTCGGGCGCAGCTTGAAGAGTGTACGTTCCCTCAATATTCATAAAGAAAAATCCTTTACAAAAGTAATGAGTTCGCTCATGATTGTGGCTATTATAATGGCTTCTCTCCATGACTACAACCCGGAGGGTGCGGAGGTTGCGCCGATGCATGACAGGGTGTATACTTATGCGCGATATTCTTAGCTTGAGGAAGGCGGAGTTCGCCATACCTCCAATAAGGAGCTTTTTTGCTATGAAAGTAATTCTTTTACAGGATGTTGCCGGTCTGGGCAAGGCCGGCGACCTGAAAGATGTCGCTAACGGTTATGCCCGTAACTATCTTCTGCCGCGCCGCCTGGCCGCGGGAGCGACGCCCGGCCTGATCGCCAATCGTGAGCAGCGCGTCGCCGCCGAGCAGCGCAAGTTGGAGAAGCAGGCCGAGGAGAATCGACAGCGAGCCGAGCGCTTGAGCCAGGTAACGCTCACCTTCAAGGCGAAGGTTGGCAGCCAGGGCCGCCTCTATGGCTCGATCACCAGCGCGGATATCGCCGAGGCGCTGCGCGAGGCCGAGGGCATCGTCATTGATCGGCGCATGATCGAACTGCCGGAGCCGATCCGCTCCCTGGGCACCTTCAGCGTTCCTGTGAAGGTCGCAACCCATCTGGAGCCAACCATCAGTGTCAATGTGGTTGACGAGTCGGGGAAAGTTACTGCCGAGCAGACAGCCCCGGCATAGGTGGACCTGCGGCAAGCCTGCCTCTGGCTTGCTCGCTGCGCCCCCTGCCCGCGAGTCGCACCCTGCCCGCAGGTCTCGCCTGACCGTGGAGATTCTATGCCACGCTGGTTCTATTATCTACTGATACTGGCCGTCTTCGCTCCCATCATCTCTCTGATATGGGGAACGCAGCAGGAGATGGTCATTTTTATATGCTCAGCTTTGAGTCTGATCCCTCTTGCCGCGCTGATTGGTCGCACTACCGAGGATCTGGAGTACTATGTTGGCCCGACTGCCGGGGGCCTGCTGAATGCGACCTTCGGCAACGCGCCCGAACTGATTATCGGTATTTTTGCATTGCGGGATGGGCTGATCTCCGTCGTCAAAGCCTCGCTCACCGGCTCGGTCATCAGCAATGTGCTGCTCGTGCTCGGTGGGGCGCTGGCGCTGGGCGGCTGGCGCTGGGGCAGGCAGTTTTTCAGCAGCCGCGACGCCGGCCAGTATTCGGCTATGCTGGTGCTGGCTCTGGCTGGCTTTGTGATTCCATTCTTCGCCAGCCTGGTTTTGAAGGACCAGGGACGCATACAAGCCATCAGCACTGGCATCGCTGTTATCATGCTCGTCGTCTATGTGCTCTATCTGGCGCTGCATATCTTTCATTTACACTGGAGACGCCGCAATCCGACGCTGCGCATAGCCGAGAAACGGGCAACTGTTCAGCAGCGAACGATCAGCGATACGGCGAGAGAGCAAGAGGATGAAGAGAACGCTGAAGAGGAAGAGGCCCCGGTGGCAACAGGAGGATTGAGCGCGCGCGCGCGCGAACCGGAGGGTGTGAAACCGCCGCTCTGGTGGCTCTCTGCCTCACTCTTGCTCATTGCCACTCTGGCGACGGCGTGGAATAGCGAATTGCTGGTCGGCGCGATAGAGCCGGTGGCGCATCAACTCGGCTGGTCAACGGTCTTTATCGGCCTGGTGATTATCCCCATCATCGGCAACGCCGCCGAGCATTCCAGCGCCCTGATTATCGCCTACCGGGATCGCATCGATCTGAGCATGGCTATCGCCGCCGGCTCATCGATCCAGGTCGCAGTCTTTGTGGCCCCGATCCTGGTGCTCATCAGCCTCTTCGGCGCGCACCCGCTTAATCTCGTCTTCCAGCCCCTGGAACTGGTCCTGCTCGCCCTGGCCGCCATTCTCTTCACCTTCGTCAGCCTCGACGGCGAATC
>DATGLE010000298.1:0-12362 GCA_035294325.1 Ktedonobacteraceae bacterium
GGGAGCCAGGTGAAGATGGCATAGTAGCCGCCCTGCGCGCCGATAGCCAGCAATGACGCAAGCGCCGTTGTGCGCAGCAGATCGAGGCGAAATATTTGCACGAACGAATTGGTCGTGGCGCCGCGCTCCACGGCCTCCTGCGTTCTCGCCTCCCTGGCCTCGCGCGTCGCCACATAGACATCCGGCTCCTTCACGCTGCGCCGGATGTAGAGGATGAGCAGCGCGGGGATAATGCCGAGCCAGAAGCAGACGCGCCAGCCGAGGCCGGGCGGCACGAAGCTGAAGACGACGGTGTAGGCAATGAGCGCCAGCCCCCAGCCGATGGCCCACGCGCTCTGTACCATGCCGAGCACGCGTCCCCGCTGCACCGGATCGGCGACTTCCGCGATGAGGATCGCCCCGGCGGCCCACTCTCCTCCGAAGCCGAGGCCCTGGAGCGCGCGGAAGGTGAGCAGCAGCCCATAGTTCGGGGCGAGGCCGGAGAGGAAGGTAAAGACGGCGTAAACGGCCACGGTAATCATCAGCGTGCGCGCGCGGCCAATCGAGTCGGCCAGCATGCCCGCCAGCACGCCACCGAAGGCCGATACGACCAGCGTGACGGTAGCGATCAGGCCCGATTGCCCCTTTGTGAGCGTAAAGGCTGCCGCAATGGCGGTCAACGTAAAAGTGTAGATCTGGTAGTCGAAGGCGTCAAGCGCCCAGCCCGCGAATGAGGCCCAGAAGGCATGAATTGCACGACCTGAAAGTGTGCGATACCAGTCGAGGGTGAGGATGGCCCGCTCTGGCTGCGGCAGGCGTTCTGCCGTGTTGTCTGTTGTCATCGATAGCCTCCTGCTACTTATATTAACTGATCAGATGACAATTGCCGCTGCTTCATTGTGAATCATAGCGCAGCCTGGCGTCAAGCCTTCCAGTGCTTTCTGATCCATATCCCCCAAAAAGGGGGAGGGTAATGGCATAACTGTAACTTCTGGCCGACTTTAGCGTATATTGCTGAGGAAAAATCATTCTACTAAAAAAGAGGTATGTATTCGTATGTATGATCCTCCTCCTCAAAATAATGGTGGCCCGCCGGGAGCGCCGCTTTCCCTCGGCGAGGCTGTGCGTCGTCTGCCCGCCATCTACTGGCGCATATTTACGCGACCATCATCGGCAACGTTCGCCGAAGAAGTGGGCGGAGCGCGCTGGGACATCGTCTGGACACAGTTGCTCGGGCTGATGATCCTCTCATTGATCTATAATATGCTGTGGCAGCAGTTCTATGTGTCCCATTTCTTCGTTGCGACACAGATGTTTTTTACGCCCTCTACATCGAACGTCGGCGCTGGTACCGTGCCAGACCTGATCTCGCCGCAAACGATCCAGAATATAACGCGCATAGCTACTGGCGTCGCTATTCTGCTATTCCCGGCGTTTTTCTTCATGGTGCAGGGAATCTATTACTTCCTTGCCAGAAGAATGTTTCATGGGCAGGGAACATTTCTGGCTCAGTGTCATACCTCTCTGCTGGTGCAGGCGCCCATCAATCTCGTCAGCACAATATGTGGCCTGCTGGTAGGTCTTGTGGCGTTCCTGTCCACCACCATGACGTTCATATTGCCGGCCATCTGGCTCTATAGCCTGGGTGTCAGCGTCTACTTCTATGTACTACAGATTATGTCGATAATGGCGGCTCATCGCATCAGTGCTATGAATGCTGCCGGCGTAGTATTCATACCGCTGGCAATCCTGATGTTGCTTGCCTTCATTTTTGGCATAATTCTGGGCTTCGTGCTCATTTACTACGTTATGACGCATCTGAATTACTGACGCCGAGCCGGCGTTTGATCTGTTCGCAGGTGCGCAGGAGCATCACGGCCAGCTTCTGCTCGTTGCCATAGAAGCGCGTCGCGGGCAGCGGTATGGTGACGGCGGCAAGGTTTCCCGCCATATCCCATATCGCCGCTCCGACGGCGCAAATACCGGGCGTGTGCTCCTCACGATCATAGGCGATACCCTCGCTGCGCACCTGCTCCAGCTCTGCTAATAGTCGCGCCCGCGAGGTGATAGTGCGGGGAGTGAAGGGCTGGAGCTGCGCGGGTAGAATGCGCTCGATCCGCTCCTGGGGAAGCTCGGCCAGGATAGCCTTGCCGTTGGCCGTGCAGTAGAGTGGGAATGCCTCTCCAATCGCAGAGACGGCCTGGAGGCGCTGCGGAGCCGCAACCTGGTCGATGAAGACTACACGGTCTCCCTGCAAAATCGCCAGATCTACGGTCTCATAGACCTGCCTGGAGAGCCGTTCCAGGTAGGGGCGAACCTCCTGACGCATTTCCAGTTGGACGGAGGCAGCAAGGGGCATCAGCCCCGGCCCCAGGCGAATGCGTCCCTTAGGAGATATGGGAACGACGAAGCGCTCGGCCTGGAGCGCCATAACAATGCGATGTACGGTTGACCTCGCCAGACCAACCTCGTTAGCGATCTGCGAGAGGCTGAGGCCCTCGGGCCGCTCCGCCAGCGCCCGCAAAATCTCTGCTGCCCGCGCGATCACCTGGACGCCGCCCTCGCGCTGCTCTGTCACAGTCTCTGGTTGTGCCACGGATCTACTTGCACCCTCCTGACCCGGATAATACACTTTAGCAATTTAATCAGGATACTATATGTGTGCGCAGCCGCGCGATTGATCGCGCTTCGTTCAGCCTGTAGAGCGCTTCCATGCGCGATCAATCGCGCGGCTGCGCAGGGAAAAAATTGTAAAAATCGTATCACAGGCTCTACCAGGGAGCCGCGATGCTCTATACTATACCACAATGCAGTCAAAGGTACCACGATACGGATAAAAGTCCTTTCCGATCCGTAGCTGTGCGATGAGGGCCTGGCGAAGCGCTTTCCTTGCGCGATGATGAAGATAACGACCACCTGACATATTCATGAGATAAGCGCGGTGAAGGGCGCAGTCACGCAAACACGCAAAGATGAGCAAAGGCCGGGACCAGGGCTATTTCGCCAGCGATGGCCGCTTCCAGAGATCGCAGGTGCTGCTGCTGGTGAGGATTGCGCCGGCGGCATGCACGCGCGCGACATCGGCGGCGCTGCGAATGAAGCCTCCGGCGATGAAGGGACCGGGCAGCAGCTTACGCAGAATAGCCGCTACCTCTGGAAAGATAATACCGGGCAGTACCTCGACCAGATCGGGACCGGCGTGTGCGATGGTACGGGCACCCTTTTCGAGAGCGGAATCATCGAGGAGCAGCAGGCGCTGGATGGTGGTCATACCTTCCGCACGCCCAGCCGCCACGAGCTGCGAGCGACTGGTAATGATGGCATCGACGCCTATACGGTGTAAATACTGGATGCCCGCGCGATCCTTGCCCACACCTCCAACGAGGTCGACGTGCACGACCACCCGTTTGCCGCGAGCATGAGCCTGCTCTACAAAGGAGGAGAGCTGGAAAGCGTTGCCTTTAAGCAAAAATAGCAATAACGCATCCGATGTGAGCGCGATTTGCATATCCTCATTTGATTTAAGAGCTGCCGCCACCGGATAGAGTCGCGCCAGGCGCAAGAATTCCTGCTTAATCATCACACCTTACCCACGGCATAATCATTTCCCCATACTCATCAAAATTTACTACTTGACAAAGGGAATCCTATCAAGGTATATTATATTCTAACAATACTTTATTGTACAGATAGCCGCTTTTTGATCTGCCTGGTGAGCAAATAGGTGAAGGGCTAAGACAGAGCTTTGTAGCCCCGCGAGGACCAATCTGGAGACCTATTAAACAACTGCCGCACGGGACAGTGAAATGAAAAGTCCTGAGCCAGAGGTGTTGACAAGGCTTAGGGCTTTTTGTTTGTTCTGTTCAGGAGGTGCAGCATGCGTGTACAATCCAGTAGCTTGCAGATCCATCCCTCCTTGCGCTACAAGGTGATACCTGTGCTGGAGAGCCAGGTACATCTTGCACATATCCTCGAATCATCGGCTGTAAATACCGTCCTGTTACGGCACTGTAATCTGTTCGAGTTCAGTGCCTTGCTGGACCATGCCCGGCGCGTGGGTATGACCGTCTACGTGAATATCGATCAGATCGACGGTATTCATGCTGATGCCGCAGGATTGACCTATCTCGCCGGGCATTTCCATGTCAGCGGCGTCGTCTCCAATCATCCACGGGTTCTGGCCCTGGCGAAACAGGCCGGCCTCAGAACTATTCAACGCATCTTCGCCGTTGACTCGACAGGTCTGGAGATGTCGCTGGAGTCGGTAGAGCCGGATGTGGTTGATCTGCTCGATATCTCACCAGCCCTGGTTGTTCCCCACCTGGCGGCGCCATTATCCCTGCCATTCATTGCATCTGGCCTGATCTACACGCTTGAGCAGATCCAGGCCGTGCTCGACGCCGGAGCAGAGGGCGTCGCTGTAAGCCTGCCCGAACTCTGGCCTTGATCGAAGTCAGAGTCGGTAAAGCCATCCCGTAATCCTGAACAGCGGAAAGGAAGTGACATCACAAGAGGTTTCATTATCGTCTCACCTGCGGATATAATACCTGTATCCGATTCAACTTATTGTTGTGTAGTTAGTTGAGTAATTCAGAAGAAAGGGTTAGCTATGCCGAAGTACGTACTTGCTCTGGATCAGGGAACTACCAGTTCGCGAGCCATTCTCTTTGATCACGCGGGCGACATTGTGAGCGTAGCGCAGCAGGAGTTTCCTCAGATCTATCCTGCGCCCGGGCTGGTTGAACATGACCCGGAGGCCATCTGGTCAAGTCAACTGGCGGTGGCAAAGGAAGCGATACAGAAGGCCGGAGCGTCCGCTGCCGACATCGCCGCTATTGGCATCACCAACCAGCGTGAGACCGCCATCGTCTGGGAGAAGGCGACCGGCAAACCCGTTTTCAACGCTATCGTCTGGCAGAGCCGCCTGACTGCCCCGATCTGCGACGATATGAAGGCGAGAGGGCTGGAAGAAGAGGTTCGCAAGCGCACCGGTCTGGTGATCGACGCCTATTTCTCTGGTACAAAGGTCAAATGGATTCTCGACAATGTTCCCGGCGCGCGCGAAAAGGCCGAGAACGGCGAGGTCCTATTTGGCAACGTTGACACCTTCTTGATGTGGCGCCTCTCGAAAGGGCGCGTGCATGTCACCGACGCGACCAACGCCTCGCGCACAATGCTTTACAATATCTATGAGGGGGATTGGGACGACTTCATGCTCAAGGAGCTGGGGGTGCCGCGCGCTATGCTGCCCCGGGTCATGCCTTCGAGCGCGGTCTATGGGGAGACCGATCCCGAGTTCTTCGGCGCGCCTATCAAACTGGCTGGCGATGCGGGCGATCAGCAGGCGGCAACCTTCGGCCAGGCTTGTTACGAAGTCGGCATGTCGAAAAACACCTACGGCACAGGCAACTTCATGCTGATGAATACCGGGGAGAAGGGGGTCCCGTCGCAGAATGGCCTGCTCACGACGATTGCCTGGCGCATCAATGGGCAGACTATCTATGCCCTCGAAGGCAGCATCTTCATCACCGGGGCCGCAGTGCAGTGGCTGCGCGACGGCCTCAAGGCCATCAAAGCCAGCAGCGACGTTGAGGCCCTGGCGGCTGAAGTGCCCGATAATGGAGGCGTCTATATGGTTCCGGCCTTCGTCGGCCTGGGCGCTCCTTACTGGGATCCCTATGCGCGCGGCACCATCGTCGGCCTGACGCGTGGCTCGACGGTTGCTCATATCGCACGCGCAACGCTGGAATCCATGTGCTATCAGACGCGCGATGTGCTGGAGGCCATGACGGCTGATAGCAAAGTCAGCGTCAAGACTCTGCGCGTCGATGGCGGCGCGGTAGTCAATAATCTGCTCATGCAGTTCCAGGCCGATCTGCTCGGCGTACCGGTGCAGCGGCCAAAGGTTGCCGAAACGACAGCCCTGGGCGCCGCCTACCTCGCCGGGCTGGCGACCGGCTTCTGGAGCAGCACGCAGGAAGTGGCCGAACACTGGGCGGTGGACCGCACGTTCGAGCCACAGATGAGCGCCGACCAGCGCGATAAACTCTACGCCGGCTGGAAGCGGGCTGTAGAGCGCTCTCTGCGCTGGGAACAGCCGTAGTCCTTTGTTATCCGGGCGAACAGGTTTCGCAGGCACGCGATTTATCGCGCCTGAACGCGCTTCTGGAGCCGGGCAAGCGCGATAAATCTGTGCATCTACGCAATTCCGAAATCGCCCACTGTTATCTTCTGTCGTTCGACTACTGTGAGAAATGGAGTTAGCAACAATGGCGAATCAAAACGTGAGCGCCCCTTCTGCCCTTTCCGGTCTATGGGGCGAATGTCTCGCCGAGTTCCTCGGAACGATGGTTCTGCTCCTCTTCGGCGATGGCTGTGTCGCAACGTTCGCCCTCTTCACGAATCTAGGCGCGAACAACGCTGCGACTCCTTTTGCGAATGAATGGATCGTGATTACGGTAGGATGGGGCATGGCCGTCATGCTGGGTATTTACGTTGCGGGAGCCGTCAGCGGCGCTCATATCAATCCCGCTGTGACGTTAGCTTTCGCCGTGAGGGGCAAGTTCCCCTGGAATAAGGTCGTTCCCTACTGGATCGCTCAGGTACTGGGCGCGTTTATCGCGGCGCTTTTCCTCTACTTCGTGTATCAGGGAGCGCTCGTCCACCAGTTAGGGGTGATGCACCTGAACATCGGCCAGATTGCTCAACCAGTCACCTCGAATGGTCTGGGCTGGGTTTTCTACACCTATCCTAAAGCCTTCGTTGGCACATTCGGCGCGTTCTGCGATGAGTTTCTTGGCACTGCTCTTCTCGTGGGCCTGATCTTCGCCATCGTTGACGTGCGCAACCAGCCGGTTCAGGCCAATCTGAACCCGATGATTATCGGCTTCCTGGTCCTGGCGATTGGCCTCTCGTTCGGTCTGAACACCGGATACGCGATCAATCCGGCCCGTGACTTCGGCCCGCGCCTGTGGATCGCTATTGTGAGCGGCGGCGCCAGCATCGCTGCTGACAACTTCTACTTCTGGATTCCCATTGTCGCGCCTCTCGTTGGAGGTATCGTAGGTGCGCTTGTCTACGACTTCACGATTGCGAAGGTACTGATTGCGCGCGGGGCGCTGCCCTCCGGTACAGCAGAGGTACGGGGCGAGGCAGTGCGCGAGGAGCCGGCAGGCGGCGGAGAAGATTAAAAGTTCATAACAGAAATGGATATGGGCCGTCAACGATGGCCCATATCCATTTTTGCTACGCCCTGGATACCTGCGGGCGCGCACCCAGTTCGCTGCGGAACGCCTGGCTCCTGGCAACATGCTCGCGGTAGAGGGCGCTCTGCTCTTCGAGTTGCTCAGGCGGCCAGTTGAGCAGCTTGCCCAGTTCTTCGGCAACGCGTGGCAGCGCCGCCATACCCTGGTCGCGCGTGAAGATGAGCATCGAACGCCGCGCCATAAAATCCGTGACCGTGGCACAATACTCCTCGGCCACAGCATGATGAATTTGCGCCAGGATATCGGGATACTCGGGATGGATGCGCTGCCCCAGTTCCGGCCGCTGCCTGACCAGCGCGATCAGCTTGAGCGCCATCGCCCCGTAGAGTCCCATCAGGTGGTCAAGCTGCTCCATATCCAGGCCCAGGCCGGCACCCTCCTCGTGCAGATGCCAGCGGAAGCGTTCCAGCGCGATATCGCGATTCTTGAGCGACTCGCCCAGGCGCGCGCCCGGGAGTGGCTCCTGCGCCGTGCGCGCCTTCACGCGGTGGCGCAGCTTTTTGCATGCCAGGTCAACGACCTCCTCGGCGATGCCGCGATAGGCGGTAAGCTTGCCGCCGACCACTGAGATCATCCCTTTCAGCCCCTCTTTTTTCTCGTAGTCCACCACCTCATGCTTGCGCGAGACCTCCGACTCGCTGACACCCTCTTTTCGCACAAGGGCGCGCAGCCCGGCGGTAGTGTAATAGACCGTCTGCCAGTCAGCCGCCGGCAGGAAGGTTTCGACTGCGGTTTGCAGGTAGAGCACGTCTTCCCCATCAGCACGCACCAGGTCGGGCGAATCGTCATAATCGGTGTCCGTCGTGCCAACCCAGGCATAATCGAGCCAGGGGATGACAAAGAAGAGCCGGTTATCGGTTTGTGTGAAGAGCACCAGCGCGTGATTGCTGGCCGGCGGCGACGTGAAATGAATGCCTTTGGTCATGCGCACAAGCCTGCTCGGCTCGCCCAGCAGTTTCGCGGTCAACCCGTCGAGCCAGGGACCCGCGACATTGACGACCAACCGCGCCCGCACCCGGGCGGTTTCGCCGGTGAAAGCATGACGTACCCACACACCGTTGACCTGTTTACCTTCGCGCAGCAGCCCCGTGACCTCCGTATGATTCCAGATCTGTGCCCCATGATCGCGGGCATCAAGAATGTTCTCCAGCACAAGGCGCTCGGTTGAGGGAACCTGGGCATCGTAGTAGCACAACGCTCCCTGCAAACCCCGGGGATTGAGCTTTGGTTCGCGCTTGAGCGTCTCCTCACGATCCCAGGAGCGGTGATTGGGGAGGCTCTTATCGTAGGAGAGCAGATCGTACAGGATCATGCCGATCTTGAGCTTCAGCCGGTAAAAGATGCTGCGCGACCACATCGGTAAGACGAAGAGCAGCGGCCTGACGAGATGCGGGGCGATGCGCAGCAGGATCTCGCGCTCACCCAGATCCTGGCGCACCAGACCAAAGTCGAAGAGTTCAAGGTAGCGCAAACCGCCGTGGATAAGACGCGTGGGGGCCGACGAAGTGCCGGAGGCAAAATCGTTCTTTTCAAAGAGCGCTACTCGCAAGCCACGCAGCGCCGCATCGCGGGCCACGCCCGCTCCAACAACGCCTCCTCCGATAATCGCCACATCAAAGGACTGCTCATTGAGTTGTGCAAAAGAGAGGTTGTTCATGCCCGTGTTCTCCTGTCTTCGGTATCGCAACATTTACATACCGGGCGTCTGCCGGCCCGCAGCGACATCCAGCATCCAATGCAAACAAAAAAGTCCCAGGCCGATCCTTGCTGATCGGCTCGGGACTTTTCAAATCACTGTCCTGAAATACTGTTATGCGATTTTCGATGAATATTTTTAGTATAGGTTATCGTGTCCTTGACTGTCAAGGCGAAAAACAGCCCGCCTTACCTCTACTCATAGCAATGAATACCTCTATTTCGGTTACAATTTCATCATCACAATCATTTGATCTGTAACCATATTTGAACATAACCTTGACCAGAATCTATTTTATGGAGTATTATCATTTATCCACATATTATCTATCCCTGAGCATGTAGATAGCGGATATTAGAGTGTGTCTGATCGCCCGCTCTCGCGCATACTCACGCCTGCGGCGCTCGCCCTCCCATGTGCAGTGGAGCCGCGCGGAGGAAGATGGAGGTGGATTGATGCTCCCTTTAGAAGATTGTGTGGAAGATATCGCCAGCTTGCCAACGCTCATCGATCTGAACGTGGTCTATGGCCTGTCACCACTCGCCGCGCAGAATTTATCCATTGACCAGCCAGCCACGCCTGTTGTCCCCGTCCCGCCGGTGAAGAAGCCCCGGGCCGAGGGAAAAGCAGGTTATCTTGCCCTCGTTCGCGGCCTGCTCAAAAATTCGGGGATCTATGCACTGGCCTCCCTGGCTTCGCCCACAGCCTCGCTCATACTCGCGCCATTTTTAGCGCATCATCTTTCTCCCGACGATTACGGCCTTCTTGCCATCTTGAATACGGCTATTGCATTGATTGCCGGTCTGCTCCAGCTCGGTCTGGGTGCTACCTTTTTTCGCATGTACAGGTACGAGTATGAGACGAGCCGTGACCGTTTGAGCTTGCTTTCAACGCTGACGCTGCTGATACTGGGGTTCTCTATGCTGGCCGTTGGCGCGCTGCTGTTCGCGGTTCCCTGGCTGGAGGGCAGGCATTCGGCGCAGGGCGCTGCCATCGCTATCGCTCTGCTGGCGGCAGTTTTGCAAAATCTCGCGCTGCCGGGCCTCGCCTGGCTGCGCGTAGAGGCCCGCGTCACGCCATTTATTGTCCTCTCGATCATCAGCCTGCTTGTCTCCCTGTTAATGACGGTGGCCTGCGTTAAAATGCTGCACATGGGCCTTGAGGGCGCGCTGTGGGGAACCTGCGCAGGCTATAGCGTTGTGGCGCTCGCAACCTTGCCGGCGCTGCTCTATCATACGGGAGTTCGTCTACGGCTGGATATGGTCAGGCACCTGCTTATCTGCGGCGCTCCCGGCGTTGCCGCTCTTGTCGCTACCTGGATGCTGCAATTGTCTGATCGCGCCCTGCTTGGCGTGCTGGGATCGCTCCCAGCAGCCGCGAACTACGCGATAGCCTCCAGTTTTGGCGGAGCGCTGGCTACGCTCATCCTTGCGCCCTTTGCCCTTGCCTGGCCGGCGATTCTAGCGACGCTGGCGCGGAAAAACGACGCGCCACACATGTTTCGCATCACGTTTCGCTGGTTCGCCTTTTTGCTGCTCTTTGCTGCTTACAGCTTCTCGCTGGCGGGTGGTGGCATCATCATGCTGTGCTTCCCAACCACCTACCAGGGCGCCGTTGCGTTGATCCCCATTATCGCCGTTGCCTTCGTCTTCTATGGCCTGCATCTCTTTTTCAGCCTGGGTATGGCGCTGCGTGGCAGAACGCGACTGCTCTTCCCGCTGACACTCGGCGCAGGCGTTGTCAATATCGGTCTCAATCTGTATCTCATTCCGCGCTACGGAGCAATGGGGGCCGCCTGGTCAACGCTGCTGGCTTATACGCTGCTGGCGCTGCTGACGCTGTTTATCAATCAGCGCCTCTACCCCGTACAATTCGATATCGGCCTATTTATCATTGCCCTGCTGTCAGGAATGGTCCTTGCCCTGGGAGGCGTCTGCCTGACGCAAGCGCAGGGCCTCTACTGGACCGGCTGTGTGCACCTGCTGGCGCTCTGTCTCTATGGCGGAATACTCCTGTTTATGGCAAAACTTCCTGTGGGTGAAGACGCTCTCTAATAGAGTGGCTGATCGCCGACCCCATAGTTTCTCACGCCTGCGGCGCTCGCTTTAGAGAGTTTGTTTGGTGGAACCATGCGCTTCACGCATGGTTCCACCAAACAAACTCTCTTTCTGGCGTGGCGAAGGGACGCCAGTCAAATATTTATACCTTGCAGGCCGTGCATGCCGAGCGAGTAGGAGAGTTCGCCGCCATGATGCATGTCATGTTCCATGACGTGCCAGATAACCCATCCACGGGTATAGGTGTATATCTGGCCTTCCCACTCATCCTTGACGATAGATTGCAAATCTGAGAGCGTATAACGTCCCAGTACCTCCTGCATGACCTGCCAGGTCTTCTCCAATCCGCTTACCAGTTCACTTGCGGAGCGCGCCGGGCTACCAGGCTCATCCCAGGTGTGAAAAGCACCGAAGTCCTCATCGCCCTCTTCCAGGACATAGTGGAACCACCCTGCTCGCACGCCGATAATGTGGCATGCCAGTTCACGGATTGAACGCAGATTGGGGACCGCACGAAGCGCAAGCTGCTCGTCAGAGAGCCGCGCGAGGGCTATGCTCAACTGGTTCTGGTAGTTTTGCCAGCCCTGAGTAAAGAACGCCAGAGTTTCGCTTGTTTCGCTCACGTTTTACCTCTCTTCTGCATACCATGTTCGTCTCATAAATGATATGAGCAACCGAATCATCTTGCCTCAGCCTACCATCAAAAGAGGTTAAAGCGTGTCCTTATTAGAGCGCTGGCAAAAGTGTGGGCGCAGCACGCCGTCAGCGGGGATCGGAGTGCTTCATCAAGCGGCAGAGCTTTCTACGCGCAGGCGCGAGTGAGGCTTTGCTTCTGTGCGCGGCCGCTTTATCCCGGGGCCAGTGAATGGCCTCAATATTGACGCCATGACGCCTGAATTCCCGGGCGAGCAACTGCGCATCGTCAACGTCCTCTTTGAGTGCACAGATCATCGCTCGCCGCTGGCACTGTGGCAGCGCGAGAGTATTACTCACAGCGCGGGCCGTCTGCTCAACCATCTGCTCTTTTCGCTCAAAAATCATCGCCGGATCCTGCGTATCTTCGCCGGATCTGCCGATGACACCTTCCTGACGCAGTTCACCATCCGCATCGACGGGAAGCGGCAGCAGCGGCCCTTGCTGGCGGGTGGCATTCACTGCCTCGCTGCGTACCACCGCCTTGATATAGGCCCTGGGATTGGTGATCACTCGCTCTTGCAGGGCCTGCCACAGTTTGATGCGCGATTTCTGCACCAGTTCATCTGTCTCCAGATCGATGACCTCTGGCGAGAAGATATTACGCGGCACCAGTCTGCGTGCCTGCGCGAGAATGTACGCCTCATGCTGCTCTAGAAATGAGATGATCTC
>DATGLE010000299.1:0-9499 GCA_035294325.1 Ktedonobacteraceae bacterium
CATGAACGAGAACTGCCTTCAGGATTACATTTTCCTGGCATTTCGCCTGCACAGAGCTACCCAGGCTGCCTGTGGAAGTCCTTTTGTGGAAGAGTACTGTGGGCCTTCCGCCTGGCGAGAGCAGGTAGAAGCCGAACCAGAGGCAGCAGCAACCGATTCGCATAAAAAAAGGGTGACCGATGGGGCTTGAACCCACAACCGCTGGAGCCACAATCCAGAGCTCTGCCGATTGAGCTACGGTCACCATAGTGTTCTCAACACAGCGCCAGTATAGCGGACGCCTTGCGCTTTGTCAATAGCTGAAATGGCCTCCTTGCCCATCCACTCCAACAACAATCATGCCCTTGACAACCCGAGTTGCCTGCCATACACTGCAATAGAACACAGAAAAGCGTCAAGCTTAGCCGCGAACGAAGGGTATAACACAGCATGTCGCACGGACCAAAGGGTATCTCAGAGGAAACAGAGCATAACGAGCCGTCATCCAATGTCGAATCCGACCTCTCACAGTTACCGGAACTTCCCCCCGGTGTCTTTATTCCCGTACCGGGCAGGACGCCGCGCCGCCGGACGCGCTGGCCCGATGCTATCGATGTCATTTTCGAGAAAGATCCCGCGTGCAACAATATTTTCGAGGCGCTGCTCTATCAGGGACTATGGGCAATTATCTACCATCGTATCGCTCACGCACTCTACAAAGCGCACATCCCCTTCTTACCGCGCCTGATCTCACAGTTCGCGCGCTTCATCACCGGAGGCATCGAGATTCACCCGGGTGCGAAGATCGGCAAGCGCTTCTTTATCGACCACGGCGCCGGCGTGGTGATCGGTGAAACTACCGAGATCGGCAACAATGTGATGCTCTATCACCAGGTCACGCTCGGCGCTACCGGCTGGTGGCGTCCCGGCCCCGGGCGCAAGCAGAAGCGCCACCCCACTATCGAGGATGATGTGACTATTGGCGTCGGCGCGGCCATCCTCGGACCGATTACGATTGGCCGGGGCAGCAGGATCGGTGCGATGACGCTGGTTCTCGAGTCGGTCCCGCCCAATTCGGTTGTCGCCTCCAAGCCCGCCGAGCTGCTCGTAAAAGGCGGCGAACCACTGAAGAAGCACCAGGAGCTGACGCAGGGCTGGAGCGATAAGGACCCCTGGGAACTGGACTACCAGATCTAAGCTCCTCTGTACTCGCTCCCGCGCTGCTTAGCGGTGACGAAGGTTCATAACCAGAAGCGGGAAGGCCGTAGCCTTCCCGCTTCTGGTTATGAACCTTCGTCACCGGCACCCCATAAATATCACGCGCCCTCTACCTCGTCCTGCATTAAATTGACACACCGAGAAACTATACTCGTTCTGTTAATGGGAACTTTTAGCTCCATTCCTTAAAAGATAAAAGCGAAGAGAGAATAACGCGTTATGTGGAAAGGCTCCGTCATTTCTCTGCACATCGCCACTGCCGCGGGGCAGCCAATGATATCTATAACCGAGGCCCACGCGGTACCGGGGAGAGGCATAGAAGGGGACCGTTACTATCTTGGCACCGGCCATTTTTCGGAGCATCACGGGCCGAGTTACGAAATCACGCTCATCGAGCTTGAAACGATCCTGGCATTGCGCGAAGAATACAAGGAGCTTGCCAGCTTCAGCCCCGGAGAAGCGCGGCGCAATATTGTTACGCGCAGCGTTCCCCTCAACCACCTGGTACGGCGCGAATTCCGCGTGGGCGAAGTGTACCTGCGCGGCATTCGCCTCTGCGAGCCATGCCTGCATATCGTCGAACTGACACATCACAGCGTTTTAACCGGTCTGATCCACAGGGGCGGTTTGCGGGCGCAGATTCTGACCGAGGGGATTATTCGTATTGGAGACGAGATAACAGAAGTATTTCCCGCCGATACTTCTGCTGACCTTATCGAGCGGACATGCTCAGAGGAGTCCTTACAAGGGGGAATAGTCCATGGATCTTAAAGGATCATATACATTTCAGGCTCCCCGCCAGAAAGTTTTTACAGCCCTGCTCGATCCTGCCATGTTGCGCGCCAGCATTCCCGGCTGCGAGGACATCTGGTATCCAGATCCCGGCATCGCTCGCATGAAGGTTCGTCTCGCCTCGCCGATAGCCCTGCCCGGCCTCAAGGGACCATACGACGTGGCGGTTGTCATCCAGGAGTGTCACGAGCCGGACCTGCTGGTCGTACAGGCAGGACGCAGCGGGCGCGTTGGCGGATCGGTGCAGACAACCACCCGGATTACTCTCTCCGACGCTCCCGCCGGTTCGCTGCTCATCTACGATGCCCATGCCGATCTTACCGGCCCGATTGCCTTTGTGGATAATCCTATCTTCCATGAAATCATCAAGCATTCGCTGGCAACGTTCCTGAAGAATCTAGATGCAGCTATTGCGGCCTGACCGCAATAGCTGCATCTAGAAATGTAGTACATCTGCATTGATAGCCCACCCAGAAATGCCGTTCGCGCGGCGCGCACTTTGCCATCTGGATAGGTGCGTGGCACTGGTTACACAATGGCGCTGCCGGGCGGAAGAACAAGGAGCACTGCGCATTCATCTGAATGCACAGTGGTATAAAAAATGGAGAGGCGCTTCTTCGGCAACACCGATATGCAGGTAAGCGCGCTGGGCTTTGGAGGTCACGAGATCGGCCAGTCGACGGTTGAGCATGTGAGCCGATTGCTCCAGCAGGCTCTCGATGATGGTCTGAACGTCATTGACACGGCGGAATGCTACGGGCGGAGCGAGGAGTTGATCGGGCAGGCCGTTGGACATCGCCGCGATGAATACTATCTCTTTACCAAGTGCGGCCATGCCTCCGGCCTGGATTTGCCCAACTGGACGCCGCGCCTGCTCGAACAGAGTATCGAGCGCAGCCTGCTGCGCCTGCGTACCGATTACCTCGATCTTATCCAGTTGCATAGCTGTTCGGAGGAGCTGCTGCGCCGGGGCGAGGTCATTGCGGCACTCCAACGCGCGCGCACGGCGGGTAAGGTCCGCTATATCGGCTATAGCGGGGACCGTCGTCCCGCTCTCTACGCCGTTCAGAGCGGTGCCTTCGATGCGCTGCAAACCTCCATAAATATCGCCGATCAGGAAGCTATAGATCTGCTGCTGCCCCTTGCGCGCGCTCACCACATGGGAGTCATCGCCAAACATCCTATCGCCAACGTGGCCTGGTTCAGCCAGCGCAATGATTCAACCCATCGTCTCTACCGTCACCGACTCGCGATCCTCAACTACGACTTTCTTCACGGTGACGTTGATACGGCGGTCAGCATCGCGCTGCGCTTCACGTTGAGCATCCCGGGCGTGGATGTCGCGGTTGTCGGGACGACAAATCCGCAGCGCTGGCAGCAGAACGCAGGATATCTTGCAGCGGGACCACTGCCAGAACAACAGGTGGCACAGATCCGCAAGCGCTGGAAGGCGGTCACATGGTGGCGCCAGCCGCTTCCCGGCAGCAAGCTCGGCTGGCACGCCTGGACGTAACAACTCATGTCATCCTTCGCTGCCGCTCAGGATGACATGCTTGCCCGCTCTTCCTGTTCTTTAATTCGCTTATTTATAGCTCAGCAGCGTTTCTATCACCATATCCCAGAAACGCGGCGCATCCAGAGCGTAGCCCACGCGCGCGTTCGGCTCTTTCGCGAGCGTGTCGTGCACATCGCACACGGTACGCCCCGCCGTCCACTCACCGGTGGTCTCGACCTCCACGCGCATCATATGCGCCTCGATGATGTCAGGCTCGATGACGGCGGCAACCGCGCAGGGATCATGCACGGGCGCCGCCGGAAAGCCGAAGACCCGGCGATACGTACTCGCGAAGAAGGCCAGCAGGTCAGCCGCTAACGTCGCAACAGGCCGGTGAGCATCCCGCAGGCGAGCCAGCACTTCATCCGTTGCCAATGCCTGGTGCGTCACCTCCAGCGGGATCATGGTGATTGGTCGCCCGCAGCCAAAGACAATCGCCGCCGCCTCCGGGTCGGCCCAGATATTGAACTCAGCCGCAGGTGTGACATTGCCCAGGCCAATCGCGCCGCCCATCAGCGAGATCGCCTTGATCTTCGGCACGATGGCCGGTTCCTGGCGCATGGCGGCGGCGATATTGGTCAGCGGGCCGGTAGGAACGAGCGTGATGTCGCCATCGGAATGCATCAAGCGTTCAATGATGAGATCGACGGCATGCCGCGGCGCCAGTTCGATAGCAGGCTCCGGCATCTGGGGGCCATCCAGTCCCGACTCGCCATGAATATCGGCGGCATGCCTCGCCGGACGCACCAGAGGCCGATCCATCCCCATCGCCACAGGTACATCACGTATACCCGCCAGCGTACACACCTTGAGGGCATTACGCGTCGTCTTCTCCACCGTCTGGTTGCCCGCCACCGTCGTAATCGCCACCAGCTCAATCGCGGGATGATGAGCGGCCAGCAACAGGGCAATGGCGTCATCGTGGCCGGGATCGCAGTCGAGGATAATTTTATGTTTCATGCTGCATCACCTGTTGCTCGCCTTCCGCGCGCAAATTCCTTCCCCTGTGTTCTCTCCATAAGATTGTCGTTCAGTATATCGCTCGCCGTCAATATTATGCTATCGATTCGGGCTATTTGGGCCATCGGGATTTCATTTGACATCATCGCAGGGCATATGCTACAGTTAACTTACAATTTCACAGGAAATAGTCCACACAAGTTTTGTACGTAAGGTTCCCCGCCCACCTGGGAAGGATGCTTCATGTTCACGCTGCGCCGCTACACTCCCGCCGACCAGCAAGCCGTCGAACATCTCCATGTGCTTGCTATTCAGCAGATAGGGGCTTATCTGGGGCGCGGTCCCTGGGATGACGATATCTATGCCATCGAGGAAGTATATCTCAAGAATCAGGGAGAATTCCTGATTGGCGAATGCGATGGCCTGTTTGTCGCGATGGGCGCTTTGAAGCGCACCAGCCCGGAGCGGGCCGAGATCAAACGCATGCGAGTCTATCCCGAGTATCAGAGGCGCGGCTACGGCCAGATCATCCTGAGCGAACTCGAAGCCCGCGCCCGCGCTCTCGGCTATCGGGTCCTGCACCTCGACACCGCCATCGTGCAGATTCCGGCCCAGAAGCTCTATGAGAAGAACGGCTACCGCGAAGTTGGCAGAACTATCCTTCAACAGCAAGTTGGCAAAGACACTTATCAGCCACTTGAGGTGATACTGTACGAAAAGCAATTGATATAAAATGGATA
This sequence comes from Ktedonobacteraceae bacterium, assembly GCA_035294325.1. Lineage (GTDB taxonomy): Bacteria > Chloroflexota > Ktedonobacteria > Ktedonobacterales > Ktedonobacteraceae > DATGLE01. The sequence continues at coordinate 5,245 of DATGLE010000299.1, forward strand.
TATATCTTGTGTATCATTCATGAGGAGAAAAAATTGTTATTGACAAAATAGAGTAAATGCTTTATTATACCTGCTACGCATACTCTAATAGGTAAAGCAAAGGACAAACAATAATCTTATTTTCTACTACGGAGCAGCAAATCATGTCTGAGAATAGTGGTCCCTACTTAATTGCCGCTCTCCTCTGTGAGAAGGTGTTGCAGGAGAAGGATGGAATTATCAGTGTGATACGAATGATTGATCGTATCACATTAACTGTTAATGCTCTTGACGCACCTGAGACAATGCCCCCGACATCCATCAATCTTCACGCTTTGATATCCCTGAAATCTGGTTCGGCACGAGGAAGAGGTACATTAAAATTGAGCATAGAGGCTCCTTCTGGCTTGAAACAACCAGATCAGTTACTACCTGTACTCTTTGAAGGTGATGATCGAGGAGTCAATCTAATCATAGCGGTGAATATGGTCGTAGATCAGGAAGGGGTATACTGGTTTAACATCATCCTGGATGAACAACTTCTCACCCGCGTACCACTGAGAATTTTATACCAGCGGATCGGTCAGAACGGATAGAGAGTGGTAGAAGAGGAAAATTTTTGCTGGATGTGCCGTATATTAGCCTGATTGGAGGAGGGGATATTGTAATCCTCTCCGTCAGGGATCTTAGCATGCTACGTAGTTCCTCTTCTGACCAATCGCCGTTTGAAAATTCCGCCCAGTCAAGTTTGATTTGATATACGAGATTCAGCAAGCCAGGATCACCAGATTTATCTATATCCCAGGTTTTAGCGAAAAACCAGTCCTCAAAATCATGAAGAGAAATTTCACCCGCAAGATACGATAGCAGGTGATCACGTATTTCGAATTCGAGGGAATGTTGCATGGTTGAGCCTCCCATCAAGCGCGTCAGGGCAGATGAAATGCGTAAGCTATTTAATGATAGTGGATACTGGGAGCAATATCAAAAGGGACAGCTTCAATCTGTATTACGGAAAAGCAAGCATCCCAGTTCCCCTCTAGCAAACGAACCTTTTTGCACACAAAGTCAGTATATAACATACGTCAACAATCAGGGAGAAAAAGTTGCAGGAGTTCATCAATATCTTCGCCCAGATGGAACTATTGGTCTCTCAGGCCGTCCAGATCCAAAAGAGGTATATAAGGATGGAGTACTATATATAATTGAAACAAGCACACCATAATATCGTGTTATATCAATGGCACAGATTGCGCAGGGAGCTAAAGACAAATGTGCGCCGCCTTGTTATAATGTGACCAGGAGAGCATCACCACAATCATTCGAGGGAATCTCTTGGCATCGACATTACGTGGGAATTTGATTATTGGACAATCAGGCGGCGCAACTGCTGTCATCAACGCCAGCCTCGCCGGCGCGGTTGAGGCGGCGCTGGCCGATGGGCGCATCGATGGCATTTATGGCATGCGCTACGGCATCGAAGGGCTGCTTAAAGAAGAGATCATTGATCTGCGCCGGCAGCCCGCCGCGCTCTGGCCGCGCCTGCTGTACACCCCATCGGCGGCGCTCGGCTCCTGCCGCTACAAGCTGCAAGAGCATGATTCCGAACGCGCGCTCGATATATTACGCCGCTACAACGTGCGCTACCTGCTCTACATCGGCGGCAACGATTCGGCGGATACCGCCCACCGCCTGGCGCAGGCCGCGCAGCGCAGCGGCTATGAACTCTCAACCATCAGCATCCCCAAGACCATCGACAACGACCTGCCCTTTACCGACCACTGCCCCGGCTACGGCAGCGCGGCCCGTTTCATCGCCCTGGCAACGATGGATTCGACGATGAACACCATCTCTATCCCCTGGCACTATCCTGTCAAGGTGATCGAGACGATGGGGCGCGATGCCGGATGGCTGGCCGTCTCCTCGGCGCTGGGCAAGCGCGACGAGAACGATGCCCCGCATATCATTCTTGTACCCGAGCAGCGCTTCGTCGCGGATCGCTTTCTAGCGCAGGTCGAGGCTGTCTACCGGCGCATCGGCTACGTGATTGTCGCCGCAGCAGAGACGATTCGCGATGAGCAGGGGCAGGCGCTCGGCGCCGCCGGGCAGGTCGGCACGGATGCCTTCCAGCATCCACTGCTCAGCGGGACGGCGGAATACCTGGTCGACCTGGTCAAAAAGCAGTTGAAGCTGCGCGCGCGCTTCGATAAGCCCGGCGACCTGCAACGTATGGCCTCCAACTGCGTCTCGGCCACTGATCGAGACGAAGCCTATCTGGTGGGGCGGATGGGCGTGCATGCCGTGCTCGATGGCGAAAGCGATAAGATGGTGACGCTGGTGCGATATAATGAGCCACGCTACCATTGTACGACAGGACTGGCGGATCTCGCCCAGGTAGCCAACGAGCAGCGCCTGCTGCCGGATGAGTACCTGGACGCAAGCAAAACGATGGTCACGCAGGCGTTCTACGATTACGCTCTGCCGCTGATCGGCGAACCGCTGCCACAGCATGCGCGATTAGAACTAACGAAGGTACAGCAACCATGACAACGATACAGCGCGCCATCGTGGTCGTGCTCGATGGCGTGGGCGCGGGAGCCAATCCCGACGCCGCCGCTTATGGCGACGAAGGGGCCAGTTCGCTCGAACACTGCGCTCAGGCCATCGGGGGCCTCGAACTTCCACACCTGGGCAGCATCGGCCTGGGCAATATCACGCCCATCCCGGGCACGCCGCCGCGCCGCGATGCCGCAGGCTCCTATGGCCGCATGGCATCGATGACGGCGGGCAAAGATAGCACCGCCGGGCACTGGGAGATGACCGGCGTCATCCTCCAGAAGCCCCTGCCCACCTACCCGCATGGCTTCCCTGCCGATCTCGTCGCAGCTTTTGAGCAGGCCATCGGACGCAGGGTGATCGGCAATAAGGCCGCCTCCGGTACCGAGATCATTAAAGAACTGGGCGAGGAGCATATGCGCGCCGGCCGCCCCATCCTCTACACCTCGGCGGATAGCGTCTTCCAGGTCGCGGCGCACGAGGATATTATTCCGCCGGAGGAACTGTATCATATCTGCGAAATCGCGCGCCAAATGCTTACCGGCGATCATGCCGTCGGGCGCGTGATCGCCCGCCCATTCACGGGAACGCCGGGCGCGTTCACACGAACCGAGCGCCGCCGCGACTTTTCGCTGGCACCCCCGGGCACAACGCTGCTCGATCTGCTCCAGGCCGCCGGCAAAGACGTGATCGGCGTCGGCAAGATCGAGGATCTTTTTGCCGGACGCGGCCTGACAGAGAGCGAGCATACAGGCACGAATCGCGAGAGCATGGCCGCAACGCTGCGCCGGTTGGAACGAAACTTCGCCGGCCTGCTCTTCGTTAATCTGGTAGAATTCGATATGCTCTGGGGCCATCGTCGTGATAGTCAGGGCTATGCTCAGGCGTTGCGCGAGGTGGATGACTGGTTCGCCCGCGTGCAGCGAATGATGCAGCCTGGCGACGCCATCTTCTTTACCGCCGATCATGGCGTCGATCCCACCTATCGCGGAACCGATCATACGCGTGAATGCGTGCCGCTGCTCACCTATGGTGAGCCGCTGCGCGCGGGCGTCGATCTTGGCTTGCGCGCTACCTTCGCCGATCTCGGTCAAACGCTGGCGCAAGCATTCGGCGTTGGTCCCCTGCCGGCGGGAACGAGCTTTGCACACGAGTTAGGACTGCTATGACTGAGATACAACACCACAATAAGACCAGGACGGCGCAGGGGCCGCTCTTATACGGGGAACGCATCGTATTGCGCCGCCCGGTTATGGCCGATGCCACTAACGTTTTTAACTGGGAGCGAGACGATGAGGTCTGGCGCTACGATCCCCACCGTCCTTACTCGCGCACTCTGGAGGAGTTTCTGCCATTATTCGAGCGCAACTATGTGCGCGGCAATGGCAGGCAATTCTGGTTCATCATCGATGACGAGACGCATACTCCCATCGGCACGATTACCTATTTTAACCTCGACCCGCGCGCCGGGCAGGTCGAGATAGGGTTGGGCCTGGGCAATAAAGCACGCTGGGGCCAGGGCTACGGGCCGGAAGCGATTCGCACGCTGGTGCGTTATCTCTTCACCTTCCCCGGCCTCATACGCGTCTATGCCGAGACGGCGCTGGCTAACCGGCCAGCGCGCCGCGCCTTCGCCAAAGCGCAATTTGTCGAGGTCGGCCAGATCTACGATCCCCGCAGTTCCGGCGATCCCTGGGTACTTCTGGAAATCTGGAAATCA
>DATGLE010000300.1:0-5795 GCA_035294325.1 Ktedonobacteraceae bacterium
GAGACCTGCCAGCCAGTGCCGGGCGCGTTGGGGTCGATGGGCACGGCCAGCAGCAGCAGGGTATAGGTGGCGGTGCTGGTGGTGGTGCGCAGCTTGATGGTGGTCGCGATATGGACGGTGACGGCCATCCAGACGAGCAGGCGCCCGCGTGTGTAGCGCGCGTCGATGAGTACGGGATGGTCGGCGCGCGCTACCTGCACGATGTGCTGCTGCTGCATCCGCTTGCGCCAGGCGGGGTCGGTATGCAGGTCGGCCTTGATGCTGGGGACGTAGCCATAGAAGCGCTCTTTGGCGCCCGCCGAGAGCATGGAGACGCAGGCAGCGAAGGTTTTGGGGTTAGCGCCGTTGAAGGATTGATAGCTGGTGATGAAGGCGGCGGCGCATGCCTGGGCGATGGGGAAGTCCCGCGCTGTCCGCCCTGCCGCGAGCCAGTCGCCGGGGAGCTGCGGCGGCATCTGTGGGTCGGTATCCAGGTAGTTCATCTGTAAGGGCATGGCCGTGCACTGGCCCTGGGCGAAGGCGGGAGTCGCCGGCGTGCTGGTCGCGATGGGGGGAGCAGTCACGCGTGCCTGCGGGGCGTGGGGCCGCGGGTGGGGGCGCGTGGTCGCTGCCGTGGGGGACGGCGCTACCAGCGAGAGCGCTCCCACGCTGCCCGCGCAGAGGATCAGGAGGAGAGAGAGCCAGAGCTTGAGGTCGTGTTGCCATGCTCTTGCCCTGCTCGCGCTCCAGAGTACAGGAATTTGCTGGTCGGGTGCGGCTCCCGCCATATTGGGGGCTGGCCGCTGCAAGGTTGTATGGCTCATACGATTTCTTTGTTTACCTCCCGTCTTAGCAGGTTCCATTGAAAAGTCCTGGCAGGTTCCATTGAAAAGTCCTGGCAGGTTCCATTGAAAAGTCCTGGCAGGTTCCATTGAAAAGTCCTGGCAGGTTCCATTAAAAAAGGGGCAGGGCGACCGCAAGGGTCGCCCCTACACTCCACTGTGACCGCTTCTATGTGCGGCTCCGCCGGGGACCCTTTGTTCTGGCTCAGACGGCGTGGGTGGGGTCTTGCGCCGCCTCTTTCTCCAGCGTTGTCACCTCTTGCAGATCTTCCTCTAATAATTTAAAGACCGAGATCGAGGCCAGCCATTTCTGCGCAAGTTCCGCGAGCGAGGCGCAGCTTTTCGTTATGCTCACGATATTCGTACCCGATTGGCGCCATTCATGGGCGAAGGAGTAGAGATCGCCGATCATCGACTCGGCGTATATAACCTGCTGCTGCGTCGCTTGCAATACTTCGTCCAGCAGCGCTGTCTGCTGCTTCATAGAAGTGCGCATCCTGGCGCGTATGGAAACGTCGGGGATCACGTCACCCGCGGGCGGGTCATCCTTGTGCACGGCTGCATGTTCCCCGGTGCCGATGAGCAGAATGGTTTTTTGGGGTAATTGCGCCTGAAGCTCTCTGGAAAGGTCCACGTTTGCCTGGAGCGTACTGCTCATGCGCTGAATAAAGGCGACGAGCATTTCCACTGCTTCGATAGTCTGTGTGAGCCGGGCGTGCTGGGTCTCGGCTGCTTGTATGAATTGCCTGGAGTATTCCTGTACGTGCCGGTTGGTCTGCATGATGCGACTGGTAACGTAGTGTATCTCCTTGATATGACCGGTCAATTCTTCGATGAGGCGGTTGCAGATATCGGCCACCACCCCCACGTCGTCGGAACCCACCTCGGCCCGCGCTCGCAGATCGCCGGAGAGCAGCGGGTTGATATCAAGGATGAGTTTCTTGAGATGGCGGCCCAGCACGGAAGAGTCGTGAGGCGCCTGCGCAGCCTTCTGCGTGCCGCTGGAGAGGCTATCGAGCAATTGATTGAGGGCGCTGGCGAGAAAGGCAGCATCGCTATTGCCGGCAACCGTGGCGCGGCGCTCTCGCTTCCCTGCCAGGTAATCCTGGCAGGTGGAGGCCATATCAAGGATTTGCAGCCTGCCATTGCGCTGCATGGCATAGAGCAGAGTAAATTCGGCGCAGAAGATGGCGAGGGCGGAGATGAAAAAGATTGCGATAAATAAACGCGCATCACTGTTAGACATCTGCTTCACGCCAATCACACCAACGAAGAGGATAGCTGCGACGGGCAGCAGCGACGCGATAAACAATTCGAGGCGCAAACGAGGCCGGGATAGCGCTTGCCCGGCAGGCAATGAATCATGGGATTGCATATCAGGTCTCCTTTGATGAAATGCCGGGCGCCCTTCAATGCGGTAGAATGAGTCCATCGGGCACGGCGATTTTTTGGTGTGGCCGGGACAGTGGCCCGGGATCAATCACATCAAGTTCAGAGGGTGTTTCCGTGATCTGTTCTGGCTTTCGCTCCGCTCGCTGTGAGGAGGGCGGGGATGGAAGAGGAGAAGCCTCAGCCGGTTCCGTCCGTTCTGACCGGTCCTGTTCTATAGCCCGGGCCAGGCTCAGGGTATGAAAGGAGCGAGAGCGCTTTTCCAGGATATCGAGCATATGAATATAGGCGTTGAGCAGATCAGTGGGCGTCTGAAAGCGCTGCTCAACATTGCGCTGCAAGGCGTGATTGACGACAAGTTCTAATGCCAGTGGTACCTCTGGCGCCAGCGCATGCAGCGAGGGCAGCGGGGCCGTGAGATGCTTACGGGCAATCTCCATATATCCCTGCCCGGTGAAAGGTGGGCGCCCGCCAAACATTTCAAATAGCATGATGCCCACGGCATAAACAGCGCTGCGTATGTCGGGCGTGGCTCCCCTGACAACTTCTGGCGCCAGGTATTCGGGGGCGCCAAGATAGGACCCGGCGATGCTTTTCAGGTGGGCGTCTTTGGTGGGGCCTTGCTCCGTCTCCTCTTCAAGTCCCGACGCTCTGAGTAACTGTGGAAGACTCAGGCCGATCACAAGGGCGTCTCCGTTCTCCAGGACCAGCACTTGAGAGGGGTCAAAGAACTGAAAGAACAATCCCTGATCTGAAAGAAAGCTCAGCGCGCCGGTAATGGGCAGCAGGATAGAAAGCGCCTGCATCGGTTGAAAGCGACGGTGATGCTTGAGCTGCGTCGCCAGCGTCTCCCCTGGCATAGCGGGAACGACGACGTAAGGATACCCTTCCATCTCACCGTAATCAGCGATGGAAAGCAAGGATGGAAACTGTAATGCGGCGGCCTGTTTCGCCTCATGCTCGAATCTGTCCTGAAAGCGCTTCAATGCTGGAGACGAAAGGAGTTCAGGGGCCAGGAGAAAGGTAACAAGGGCGTTGGGATTATCCTGCTGATCTTCACTATGAGCCCGGTAGACTGCCGTTGTAAGACCACGCCCCACAAACTCCTGTAGACGGTACTTGCCAACCGACTTGCCCAGAAATGAAGCAGCCTTCGCCTCCATAGAGCGATACGTTCCCTCCTCCTGGAATTTATTATGGTTTCCCTCATCACATCAGTCCTCCCGGTGCAGCGGAGCCGCACAGGGGAGATATTTTGTTGTGGGGGAAAATGCGCGCAGCGCGTTTTCCCCCACAACAAAATATCTCAGACGAGCGCCGCAGGCGTGAGCAAGTGAGAATGCTGGAACCTGACACCTTCTAACAGGGCAAAACACCCTGACTGTAGTATGCGGACAAAATATGGCTTTGGATAGTGGAACATAGGGACAGAATAGAGAAAGCCGAATGCTATCGCTGCTCGCCGGGCAAGTGAAACGTCATATTGCGTCATCCCCTGACGTCATCTTATGACGTTATCCTGCCCATTCTTTACGGGTGTGAGCGGAAATAGAATGCTATTTTCTGCACAACGAGCAGAGTAAAGGCAGTTTGTCATATGTCAGATGCTGTAAAAAGAATCCGATACAGCCAAAAAATGACGAGAAAAATGTCAAGTCGTGTCGTTCCCTTAGAGGGTCCGCTCGCTACATACTACCCATAGTTGCGCACAGGCATGATTTTGGAAGAGGGATGAGACTGCTATGCTGTCCCGCAAAAAAGCGAGGGCTTTAACTTATTGTTTTTACGTCCAGAGGAAAGGAGAAATAAATGGCTGTATCCTCATATGAACATGCGATTAAGTCCGGTGGAGAAGAAAAGGCAATCAGGGTAAGCGATATTAAATGGGATAATCAGCGGCATGCCATCGTCGTTGGTAAGACGACGATTGCTCTTACCCCAACCGAATATCGACTCCTTTTCCCACTGCGCCACGGCACGCCTGTCACCTATGCCACGCTCGCTCAGCTTGCTTACAATTACACATTCGATGATAAGATGCGAACTATGATGGATAAGCATATCGATAGAATTCGTGGCAAGATGAGGGGCACAGGCATATACGTCTATTGCGTGCTCAACTACGGGTATTTATTGCTCCCGGAAGTGTTCCCAGGCGATGGGTATGGCAAAGCATAAGCGGGCATGCCTCAAGGCCAGTGTGGTAAGAGCGGGATGTGATACCAGTGGAAGAGCAGCGAAAAGACGATGAGTAGAGCCGCGAGTAGCAGCAGGGCCGGGAGGGGTGAAGTCATCGCTGTCGTGCTGATGACGCCTCGCGTGGTATGGTTATAGCCGTGGCTAACACGCAGTACGCCCCGGCGTTGCCATCCCCATAGCGAGACGGTATCGCCAAGCGACGGATTGACTCCTGTCTGATACCCTTGCAGGCGCGCGTCTCTCTGAGTGCCATCCGCGATACGGACACGCAGCATGGTGACAAGGACCTGCTCTTTCTCTGACCGGGCTTCCTGCACAGGGAGAGGCCAGATCATATCCCTCAGTTGCCCCAATACGCTGCCGCCCGCGCTTGAGTGTGCGTTCTCCAGTTGAGATTGAACCTGGACGATGACCCCCTCAAGGTCGGGGGGACGCCGTGGAAACCAGAACGGATAGCGCGTCCTGGCTGGCATTGGAGCAGCGGTAAAGAGATCAGGATGTTCCGGCTCCCTCGCTGCCGGAACGTGCAGATAGATATCCGGGGGAACATCCCTTGCAGGCGGCTGTGACTGCGCCCCGGGAGCCATGGAACGGGATGCGCTGGCGATCAGCGACCTGCCCGATGAAGTGAGCGATGTGCCGCAGTGCGGGCATACTCCACTATGCGGTATCTCAACAATTGGCCTTTCACAGAGGGGGCAGAGCAGTTCCGGCTCCTTCGCTATAGCATAGCAGTTCTCATCCTGGCGAGGGGCCGGATCTGGCGAAGGCAAGGGCGTGCCACAATTTGGGCAGATCGCCAGGACAGCGGGCAGCAAGATACGATGTCCACATGCTATGCATTTGATCGATGGCATATTTATGCGATCTCCTCTCTATTTTCCCTGAAAGTTGCGTCAGTTTATTTAGCATAGTATAAGGAACTGGCTCGCGCCAGGGGAAAGGAGGGAGGATTCCTGATAGAAAAGGGAGGGTAGATTTATGTTTCAAAGCCTGGCCGATTTCGTCGAGGAGATAATCGAACGTTTTCAGCCACGTTACCTGCTCATAGCCGGGGCGGGCCTGGCGCTGGTGGCCCTGCTGGGTGGTCTGCTGCTGTACCTGCTGCCGCGCGCGAGCCTGTCGCACCAGGGGACGCCCGCTGCCAGCCTGCGCCATCTGCCAGCGAGCAGCAACAGTATTCACCTGATCCAGATGTTCGACTACGACATCGCCCCCGATCAGATCACGCCACAGCGCGCGCAACCTATCGACCTGGTGTGGGGAGCCGATGCCAACCCGGCCAAATTGCAAGCCTGGCGGCGGGCCAATCCGGGGATCGTGCTCTCCCTGTATCTCTCCTTCGAGCGCGACAGCCAGCAGCATGCGCTTTCCTACTGGCAGCAG
>DATGLE010000301.1:0-8934 GCA_035294325.1 Ktedonobacteraceae bacterium
GCGGCGCTCTCCCAGCGGCCCTCCGCAGGCTCGACGCGGCTCCATTCCAGGCTCAAACGCAGCGCGTTGTTCTCCATCTGCTCCGCCCGCTCAAAATCCTGCTCCGCCGTCTGCCACCAGTTCGCCCCCACCCCGCACTGCTCACCGCTGAGTATGCGGCCCTGCTGCTCCCAGCGATACCACTGATTATTGGTATTGCCTCCCTCACACTGGTGCGACGAGGATGCCGTGCCCCACAAAAAGCCTTCGGGAAAACGTAGAACGCGCCGTTGAGTCATACCATCTTTGCCTTTCACTGTGTGCTGCAACGCCGTTGCTTGCTTCTGCTCTTTCTTAGATTATATAATCACGAACACTTTCCCATGTGCAAGCCAGAGAGGATGTCTGCTGCACAGCGTCCTCTCTGGCTTGCCACTCGCGCGGCTTCGCCGCACCAGGAATACGGTGAAGAGGGAAAATGCGCTGCGCGCATTTTCCCTCTTCACCGTATTCCTGCGGCGAGCGCCACGGACGCCAGCTAGCGCCGATATCTGTTATCCTGCGGCCCCGCTCTCAACGGGCGTTCGTGCAGCTTTGCCTTACCACCATAAACCTGAGGCGAGCACGCAGGCGCGAGCCAGCAGCAATGTCTGATACCTGGCGGCTCCGCTCTCAACGGACATTCGTATAGCTTTGCCGCGCGGGTGGGTTTGTTGTGATGCGGCAAATTGCGCGAAGCGCAATTTGCCGCATCACAACAAACCTGAGGCGAGCGCGCAGGCGCGAGCAAGTGATTTGCCAGAAATCAGAGAATACCGAGGGAGACGAACAATATGAGCCTTGTGAAAAGCGACACGCTGCGCGTGCCGGGAGCAAATCTTTACTATGAGGTGTACGGAAGCGGCCCGCTCCTGCTTTTGATCCACGGCGGAGGCGGCGACGCGCGCGCATTTAACGGCATGGCCCGCTATCTCGCTGACTGCTACACGGTTGTCGCCTATGACCGTCGCGGCCTCTCGCGCAGCACGCTCGACGACCCGGAGGAGGTGCAGCATGTCGAGACGCAGAGCGATGATGCCCATCGCCTGCTAGCAGCGCTTACAAACGAACCGGCATATGTGTTTGGCAGCAGCGGCGGCGCCCTCATCGCGCTCGACCTGGTTGCGCGCCATCCTGAACAGGTGCGCACGCTGGTCGCCCATGAGCCGCCATCGCACCTGGAGCCAGGGCTTAAAGAACGCCATGAGGCCATCCGAGAGATCTATCGCCGCCAGGGCGCGGCTGTAGCCATGCAGCAATTCCTGACGCAGATCGGCGTGAGCTACAGGGACCGCGAGCCGGATGCCGAACTGCCGGGGCCGGGCGAGCGACCTGCTGAGAATATGAAATTTTTGATGGAGCGCGAATTCGCTATGTACGAGCGCTACCGGCTTGACTTCGCCGCGCTCAAATCAGCCATGACGCGGACACGCATCGTGATTGCCGCCGGAGCAGGTGGGCGACAGTACATTGGCTATGAGCACGCCATCGCACTGGCGGAGCAACTTGGCACCGGCGTAGTAGAGTTCCCCGGCCATCATGTGGGCTACGTCAGTCATCCCAGAGCCTTCGCCACCAGGCTGCATGAGGTGCTTTCCGCCTCTGGCGGCTAATGCGTGAGTTGTGAATGTGGTGGTGAGGCGGATGTCGTCCGCCTCACCACCACATTCACAACTCACGCATACAAAGCGCCCGGGTGCTTCGCTGTCAGGAAACCGGCAACAACCATAATTAACTTGACACCGGGCAAATTTTCTTTTATATTGGTTTTAACAAAACGTTTTATTAAAACTATTGAAAGTGGGATAACCAGACGATGTATGAGTTACTCGTCCTCGCTCTGCTGATGCACTGGCCGCTCTATGCGTACCTGATCGCAGAGATCGCCAATCACATTCTTGGGCCGTGGGAGCGCATCAGCCGGGGCACGCTCTCTTCCCTGCTGACCAGATTGGAGCAGGAGGGATTGATTGCTCCAGCCGCTCCAGAGCAGGTGCCCTTCCCTACGGAGCATCCCTCGCGCGTCTTTGCCATTACGGAGACGGGGCGTGAGCGCTTTCATCAGCTCATGATGGATACTACTTCGAACCAGGGAACCTATCAGCGGCTCTTTCATATCAAGGCGCTGCACCTGGAGTTTGTCTCACCGGAAGAACGGCTCTCCCTGGTGGACCATTACATTAGCTACTGCCAGATGGGGCTGCGCTACCAGCAGGCCCAGGCACAGGATTACGTCACCAACCCGGTTAAAAGCCGCTCCGTCAGCAGCTTCTATGGAACTACTGCCCTGAGTTTGATGGATCTAATCAGCCAGCAGTGGCAGCTCGAACTTGCCTGGGTGCAGCGGCTGCGCGAACGCGTCGTCGCCCAGGCATCACAAGAGATAGATATACAATCGAGTGAAAGGAATAAACATGTCCACTAACCACACCCTTCCCGGATGGCTCAAGTTCTTTAATCGCCTGATCGTTGTTTTTAACCGCCTCGGCGGAAGCTTTGGCACCTGGTATATCCTTTCCATTCCAGGGCGCAAGACCGGAAAGATGCGCAGCACTCCGGTATCCGTGCTGCACGTGAACGGTCAGCGCTATATTGCCACCGGTTTTGAGACGCAGTGGGTAAAGAACGCCCGCAAAGCTGGCCGTGGTATTCTTGCCCGCGGGCGCAGGCAAGAGCAGGTGGCGCTGATAGAGGTGCCGGTTGAGGAGCGCCCGCCGATCCTGCGCGAATTTCCACGCCAGGTCCCGCACGGAGTCCAGTTCTTCGAACGCTTTCTGGGCATGCCTATCGATGCCGAGAAGCTCGCACAGGCCGCGCCACACTGCCCTGTGTTTCGCATCTGCGATATATCAGAAATCATCCATGTCGAAACTCAGGATCACGAAGGCTCCAGCGACCCGCGCCACTCATCCCTGAGCAGGCCGAAGTAGTATTCGTCCTCGAAGCGATCACCCATGACGTAGCGCTGGCGCAGGTTGCCCTCGTAGGTAAAGCCGAGCTTGAGCAGCAGGTTTCTGGAGGCTTCGTTCGCGATGTCGATGATAGCCTCGACGCGATGCAGCCCCAGTTCGCTGAATCCATAAGTGAGAATGGCAGACATCGCCTCGGTCATGATGCCGCGCCGCCAGTACGCGCGATTGAGGTCATAGCCCGTGGCGGCGCGATGGTAGCCTGGACCGAAATCATGGAAGCTGCACGTGCCAATCAATCTATCTTCACCCTTGAACGTGAGGCCCCAGCGGATAGCCTCGCGCCGCTCATAACGCTCCTGGATCTGCTGAATCAGAGCGTGCGTCTCATCGAGGGAGCGCTGAGGCTCATGCCCATAGTAGCGCATGGCCTCCTCATCGGAAAGTATCGCAAAGAGCGCCTCCGCATCCTGCGGCTGGATTTGCCGCAGATGCAGGCGCTCTGTCGTGAGCACAGGGAAGCGCGTAAATGCCGCGTCGATGGTCATAGTCAGACTCCTCCAGAACATAATTTAGATCCAGAGTAAGCAATACCCACAGTGCACTCCTCATGGGCACAGATGCAGCACCACCAGAAGATGCGGCAAAACCAATAGCAGACGCTAAAAATGGAGAGGCAGGGCTTGCCCCTGCCTTGTCTGTCTGGTTCGTTTGAGGGAAAGGCAGGGGCATTACCTGCCCCAGAGAGGGGTCCCCTGCCTCTCCATTGTTATTCGCGGATGCCGCGTGGCGGCAGCGGGCGCACCAGCGGACTCATCACCGGCAGATCCTTCTTGCTGCGCGGCAGGCGTTGTCGCACCAGGTAGTTCGGAGCGTTCGCCAGGTCATCCTTCTCCAGCGTGATATCCTCGCCGAAGCGATGGAAGAAGGACAGCTCGAAGTTCGGCGTCTCGCCAAGCGCGCCATGCGGGCAGACCTCAACGCAGTCGCCGCAGAAGATACAGCGATCAAGCGCGAAGGCGTAGCGCGTCAGGTAGCGCTCGGCCATCATTAACGAACCGGTCGGGCAGACCTGCACGCAGGCGCCGCAGGAAACGCAGTCCGTATCGTGCAGGCTGACGTTAAACGGCGTAGAGACGATGGTATCGAAGCCCTTGCCGAACATGCCGTAGCAGTCGGGGCCGATCACGTCGTGGCAGACGCGCACGCACTGCGTACAGTTGATGCACTTGTTGGGATCGCGCAGAATGAAGCTATGCGACAGATCCACATCGTAGTCGTGGTAGTCGCTCGGCTCGCCATCATGGAAGCGATTATCGGCCAGGCCGTGCTCGATGCTGTACTTTTGCAGGTCGCACTGACCGGCAGCCGGGCAGGCGCACTGCAAGCAGCGGCCCGCTTCACGCTCGGCCTGCTCGCGGAGATAGCCCATCTCGATGAGCCGGAAGTTGCGCTTGCGGTCCTCATAAGGCAGCATCGGCATCTTCACCTTCGGCTCAACCGGCTTGTAGGGCACGATATCGAAGAGATCAGGCTTGCGCTCCTCCAGTTCCAGGCGGCGCGCCACATCCTTCATATCCTCGCCCATCAGGAAGGCATGGATCGAGCGTGCGCCGAGCTTGCCCTGGGCGACGCACTCGATGATCGTGCTGGCGCCGATCTGCGCATCACCGCCAGCAAAGACACCCGGGCGATCCGTCATATAGTTGTGCGCGTTCGTCTGGATCGTCTTCCACTTTGTCCACTTCACCCCCGATTTGTCATCGAGCACCGAGGTATCCGGGTCCTGCCCGAAGGCCGGGATCACGGTATCGCACTTCACCACAAACTCGGAGCCTTTGATGGGCACCGGGCGGCGGCGCCCGCTGGCATCCGGCTCGCCGAGCTTGTTGCGCTGGAATTCGACGCCCGTGACATGGCCGTTTTCAGATATGATCCTTGTCTGGCTGACGAGGAACTGCATATCCGTACCCTCGGCCTCGCCATCTTCGCGCTCCTCAACCGTTGCGCCGATCTCGTTTGGTCCACGGCGATACATCGTATGAACCTTCGCGCCCAGGCGCAGCGAGGTGCGCGTGCAGTCGAAGGCCGTAAAGCCGCCGCCCAGCACGATGACCTCTTTGGTCTCGTCTACCGGCACCGACTTGCCCTCAACCTTCTCGCCGAGATAGGAGATGGCGTTGACGAAGCCCTGAGCATCGTCGCCTGGGATTGGCACTTGCTTACTCGTCCAGCACCCGATAGCCAGGTAGACGGCATCAAAGCCCTGAGCAAACAGGTCATCGATGGTGAAATCGACGCCCAGCTTGACGTTACACTGGAGATCGACGCCCAGCTGCCAGACGTGATCCAGCTCGCGATCCATCATATCCTTCTGGAGACGATATTCCGGGATACCATAGCGCAGCATGCCACCAGGCTGCGGCTGCATATCGAAGATCTTGCAATAGTGGCCCTTGAGCGCCAGATAATACGCGCAGGTCAGGCCCGCGGGACCGGCGCCGACAATCGCCACCTTCTTGCCCGTCGGCGGATCTTTCACGAACGGCACCGGGGGATCGAGCAGGCAGGTTTCCGCCGCGTGACCATGCATGCGGCAAATAGCGATCTCCTCTTCGACCAGCGCGCGGCGGCACGCCTTCTGGCATGGCGCCGGGCAGGTCAGGCCCAGGATATAGGGGAAGGGCAGCACCTCTTTGACCAGGCGCGCGGCCTCCTTCATCGAGCCTTTGGCGATCAGTTCCAGATAGCCGGGGATGTCGATATGCGTCGGGCAATCGATCTGGCAGGGCGGCTGACAGTAGGCATTGTGGTCGGAGAGCATCATTTCCAGGTTCGTGCGCCGGATATGGAACAGCTCATCCGAGTTCGTCGTCACTACCATGCCGGGAATTGCGGGCGTATTGCAGGAAGGCAGTGGCCGCTCCACTCCTTCGATATGCACAAGGCACATACGACAGGCCGAAGTTGGCTCCAGCTTTTCATCGTTACACAGATTCGGGATATCGGTAATACCCGCGTCGATGGCCGCGCTCAGGATCGTCTGACCTTGATATGCCTGCACCTCCTTGCCATCGATGGTGAAGGTAAAGCCGGGCTGCCCAACATCGTTGCGCACCATCGGCGCTTGCGGCTCCGCTGTGATTGGTGAGAAATTATCTCGGACTGATATAGCCATCTAGTTCCTCATTTCAAGGAAGGACATGCTTCGTCACAAAACGATGAGAACGCACAGGGACGCAGGTTCCCGT
Source organism: Ktedonobacteraceae bacterium (assembly GCA_035294325.1). Taxonomy (GTDB): domain Bacteria; phylum Chloroflexota; class Ktedonobacteria; order Ktedonobacterales; family Ktedonobacteraceae; genus DATGLE01. The sequence continues at coordinate 6,179 of DATGLE010000301.1, forward strand.
CGGACATTGCATCTCTTGAATGTGCATCGTGAAATGATCGGGCCAGTAGCGGCGCGCCGTCCTGAGTGCGTTGGGGGCCTGCACACCAAAGCCACAGAGCGAGCCATTGGTCACATAGCCCGCGAACTCATCGAGCACATCGAGGTCCGCGTTGACGCCAAGATCGCTGACGATCCCTTCGAGCAGGCCCGCGATGCGCTTCACGCCCAGGCGGCAGGGCACGCACTTGCCGCACGATTCTTTGGAGAGATAGCGACTGCGTTCCATTGCCCAGGCGACCATGCAGGTATTGATCGGCAGCACCTCGATAATGCCGGAACCGACGATAGCGCCCTCCTGCTCCAGCGGATCGAAATCATAGGGGGTGTCCAGCAGCGACATCGGCAGGGCGCCACCCTCCGCGCCGCCGACGACAACGGCGCGCATCTCATCCTCGGCGTGTTTTATGCCCGCATATGCCAGGATATCGCGCAGCGTCGTCCCGAACGGAACTTCTACGACGACGGGTTCGCTGCCAGGCGCGTAGTCGTAGACGGTCAGCACCTTCGTCCCGCCCGTCGTGGCCGTGCCCAGGCTGGTGAAGGCCGCCGGCCCTTCGCGCATGATAACGGGCACATTCGCCAGCGTTTCGATAGAATTGATCGCCGTTGGCTTATCCCACAGGCCGTACTGCGCCGGAAAGGGCGGGCGCTGCTCGGGCATGCCGCGCCGTCCCTTGATGAGCGCGATCTGCACCGTCTCCTCGCCGCCCATAAACCCGATATCTACACCCAGCACATTGATCGTACAACTGAAATCGGTGCCCAGGATGTCGCGCCCGACGAGGTTAGCTTCCAGCGCCTCGCGCAGCGCGGCCTGCACCGCATCAATGCCTTCATAGAAGAAGCCGCGCGTGAAAAGATACGCCTCCGAGGCTCCCACAGCATAGGCGGCAAGTAGAATGCCCTCAATTATCTGGTGTGGGCTGCGCTCCAGCAAAGAACGCGCGGCCAACGAACGGCTATCGGCATCATAGGCGTTACAGATAACATACTTCTGCTCATCGTCGTGCTGGCGAACGATGCGCCATTTTTCGCCAGTGAGACGACCAGCGCCACCACGCCCACGCAGCCGGGCCTCGCTGACCTGCTGAATAATCTGCTCTGGCGTCTGCTGATGGAGCGCTCTATCAAGAGCAGAGTAGCCGCCGGCATTACGATAAGCGGAGAGCGAACGCAGGTCAGGATCGCTCCGCCGCCGCAATACACGATAAGAATGCTCAAAATCAGGCATTTGGCTGCCTCACATGATGAATATTTCCCCAGACACCACGAGTATCTGGCGCCAGGCCGCGCTCTGGCTGATCGTCGCGTGTGATGCCTTTGATGCGCGGCGCGGGCTTGAACCTGGGACTCATCGTCGCAATGCCAAAGATATCGCTCAGATCCACGCCTCGCGCCTGCACAACGCGTTTGGCGGCCTGCAAGGGGAGATAGCCGTAGATATCCATGATCGTATCCAGCAGCGCCGGAAGCTCGCCAGCATCCTGCGACCACGTTTCTAACAGCGCGTCGACCTTGCTGAGATCAATTTCAGGCTCCAGATAGTCCTTGACGGGCATAGCGACGCATGGCGGTACGGGCTTATTAAAGTAGTTCACGGCATATTCGGAGATGCGCGTCTTGTAAAAACCGGCCTTCGGTGTGCCGCTGGCGGGGGGAATTTTGCGCGAAGTGAACTTTTCGGCCCCCTCACGGATGTAGGACTTGAACCAGGGACGGTCCTTCCATTCGTGCATCGGCTCGTACTCGATAGTAATGGCACGCGGCGGGCAGGCTTTCTCGCAGAGCAGACAGGCTTCGCATTTCAGGTTAAACTCGGTCCCCAGGCCCTCCTCGGCGATAAGCTGGATCAGCCCACGACTGCGCGGGGGCAGCTTGGGTTTCTCATAGGGATAGAGCCGCGTAACCTTCGGGCGGAAGAGATGGCTGAACGTCAGGCTCATACCTTCAAGGATACCACGCATACACTACACCTCTATTTCGGTCTCGCCACGGATCTTGAGACCTTGCTTTGCAATTTTTTCTCGCAGCTTGAGAATACCCTCGATCAGAGCTTCTGGGCGCGGAGGACATCCAGGAACATAGACATCTACCGGAACGATGGTATCCACACCCTGGACGGTATAGTAACTATCGTAGAATTCACCGCCAGAGTTCGCGCATTGCCCCATGCTGAGCACCCACTTGGGTTCCGGCATCTGCTCCCACAGGAGGCGCAGACGCGGCCCCATCTTGACAGAGACCGTTCCGGCCACAATCATCAGATCCGCCTGGCGCGGGCTTGAGCGAAAGACCTCCGAGCCGAAGCGTGACAGGTCGTAATGCGATTGCGCCGAAGCCATCATCTCGATAGCGCAGCACGCCAGGCCGTAACCCAGCGGCCACACCGATTTCGAGCGCGCCCAGTTCTGCGCCCACTGTAACATGTCGGCGAGACTGGTCAACTGTACCGGCAGCTCCTGATCGCCAGGAATATACTCATGGGGACCCGAGGCCATTGTAATTGGCACCGGCCGGCGCCGTGTCGTGGTCGCTGGCGCCTCCCCATTCCGTTTTATATCGCTGCTCATAAAAAACGTACTCCTTCATGCAAAGGTTTAGCAGCACCTGTTGCTCAATCTGGATATTTTGCAGAGTTTATATGAGACGGGAGCGGCGTATTAACATTCTATCTTGCCCCTATTATAGCACTATACGTCCACGCACGCCACCAGG
>DATGLE010000302.1:0-5420 GCA_035294325.1 Ktedonobacteraceae bacterium
GAGCGCTGCAAGTGAGCCTGCGCCATGGCCGAGGTCAGGTCTCCGCGCGTCTTTTCCAGGATGCCGCGTGTCGCGTCGGTGGTACGACGCAGCCCGCCAGTAATGGCATCGGGATAATCCACGGTGATAAGCAGGGCGTAAATATCATCCATAAAGCCGAGAAACGTTTCGCAATCTTCAAGGTTGCCGCGACGCAATTGATCGAGCACGTAGCGCCTCAATTCACCCACCGCTTCGCCCAGCCCGTTTAGATAGGGAGCGGCGCCAATCGCCAGTTCGTCCGCCGTTGGCAGAGGGCGGCGCCGCGCCAGAGCGGCGAAGGCTACAGCCTCCGCGTACTCTTTCTGGGCATCCTGCACGAAACCTGCGTAATAGATATCCTGGTGGTCGCGCAGGTCGTTCGCCATCTCCGCGATCAGCGTCGCGGCCTGGGCGATCAACTCTTCGGCGGTCTGGAATTCGTGGCGGTGCGTCGCGCGCACGCTATTGGCGCAATGGCGAATGGCGGTGCGCGATTTGGGAAGCGCACGTTCGCGCGCCGCGTGTTTGAGTGCCAGATGCTCCAGCGCCTCTCTGCCTGCAAGCTCTATAAGATCGGACATTGCGCGAAATCCCTTTTTCTTGTTAATTGATGCCTGACCATAGTGTACCATAGCAGGCTGTGGGCGCAAAATGAGGCATACCATCTCGCATACACAAGGGCAGGCAGCATGAGCCGCCTGCCCTTGTGTATGCAAGTTAGCGTGAGATCAGCGCGTGCTTCTGCGCTCATCGGAGAGGAGCAGCGGAGTGACCACGATCTCCGGCGGAAAGCTCATGCACGATGTATCGCCGGACCAGAACAATTGCTTCATCATCTCAGCTACGGCGTAGAGCAGATGTTGCAGCGTGGCCTCGCGTCCGTGCTCATAGGCGTCGCTGCCCTCGTAGGCAGACATGGCACCGAAGCTGGCATTGAGTGGCGTCCGCTCACTGAGTCGCACAAGATAGATATCCATCTTCGTCTCGCCTTTATCTACCGGGACCATGATGCGCAGTTCCGGTTTGTGATTGACGATATCCAGGCGATAGAAGACACCATAATGATCGCGTGATGCCTGGAAAATGGATACTTCTGGAAGGGAGTCGCCATCATCATAGCGTTCTTCTGGTCGTTCCATCTCTACTCCTAATTCTGCCAGGAAGCTTTCAAACTGCTCATTGATATTCATTGCATTCCTCTCGTTCGCGTACCATTGCAGACAACAGCAGTAACCTTTACCCCGTTATTCTCAATGGAGAGCGAGAAAGCGGAAACTACTACTGGACAAGCGTGTTGTATTGCCGTTACAATCTGGGCATGCAGGAGCCAGAACCACAGCATCTCATAGCGGAAAGCTTGCTGTTTCGTCACATGCAGCCATACGAAACGGAGGCGATACGTGCGCTGCTCCAGCCCTCGCGCTATGCTCGTGGCGCGCGTATCCTCGAACGCGGCGTCTGGCATGGGCGTCTCTACATCATTGCGTCCGGGCAGGTCAGCGTCCTGCTGCAAGACGAGGATGGGGAGGAGCAAGAGAGCATCGGGGGCCGTGAGGAACGTAGAAAACGCGGCGCGAACGGGCCATACGTCGTGGCACGGCTTGGCCCTGGCGAATGCTTCGGGGAAATGTCGCTCATCACCGGCGAGCCGCCGAGCGCCACGATCCGCGCCGAGGAGGATACCGTGCTCTGGTCGCTGACGCAGACCGATTTCCTCACGCTCATCGGCACCTGTCCGACGCTGCTCCAGAACATCAACAGCATCCTCTCGCAGCGCCTGGCGCGCGCTAACCGGCACCTCATCTCCGAACAGGCGGCGCGGATGCTGCTCCTTATCGTCATCGAGGCGCCCGGAACTGCTTCGGAGCACGCGCTGGCCTTTCACATCGCAGATGCTCTTGCCGGGCGCAGCCGCCGGCGCGTCCTGCTGCTCGAACTATGCGGGCGCGACCAGGCTATTGGTCCTCGCTTCGCCGTCCATGCCGGGCAGGTGCGCCCCGACCTGCGCGCTTGCGGCGCGGACCGCACGCTTTTGCAGGCGCATCGCACCCCCACCTTCAACGCTGATAGCCATTGCATTGCAGCCAGCGCGACTCTAGCCGAAACTCAGCAGCAGGCGCAAACGCTGGAAGCCAGCTCGCTGCTCGTGCTCGGTGAACTGGCTCTGCTCTACGATTACCTGCTGCTGGTGGCGAGCGAGAAGACGCCAGAACACATTCTGGAGGCCCTCACCGTTGGCCGTGAGGCGGATCTGATCACGGAAACGATCACGCTCATCTCCGCCGGTGCTCTGGAGCGCTATCCGGCTACGGCGCGTTCCTCTCCCCACGATATATTCGTCACGCATGTAGCGGAGCCGCCAACCATCGGCGCGCAGGATCGCTATGCGCGACAACTGGGACAGGGTGTGAGGCGACTGCTGCCCGCCGACGCCGAACTCCTTGAGCGCTGCTGGCGGGCGCGAGCTGCGCCGGGCCAGCTCGCGCCGGATGCTGCGCTGAGCAGGGCCGTCGATTTTGTCGCCAGGCATATCGCGCGCCAGACCCTCGGCATTGCCTTCGGCGGCGGGGGCGCACGCGGCTTTGCTCACCTGGGAGTGCTGGAAGGCTTGCTGGAGCATCACATCCCGCTCGACTATATCGCTGGCTGTAGCAGCGGCATCATTGCGCCTGGCATGTATCTCATGGGGAAATCGATAAGAGAGAGCGAAGAGATTTTCATGGAGATCCAGCGCCATATCGTGCAGTGGAGCTTTCCGCGCACCGCTATTTTCTCCAGTCAGGGGATCAGGCGCATGCTGCGCAGCCTCTGTGGCGATCTGCGCTTTGAGGATCTGACCACGCCTTTTGCGATGGTAGCCGCCGATCTCACCACGCGCTCCGGGGTGGTGCTGGAGCGCGGCCTGCTCTGGCAGGCGGGGCTGGCGAGCGTGGCCCTGCCGGGGATCTTTCCTCCTGTATTGATCGGTGAGCATATCCTTGTCGATGCGGGCATGCACGATCCGGTGCCGATCCGCGTCGTGCGGCAGATGGGAGCACACATCCTGTTGGCCTCCGAGCTGGGCGAGCAGGGACCGCCCTCGCTTACCAGCGCCACGCCGTGGATCGAGGAGGCCGCTGCGTCAAACCCGCGCGCAACGTCTCCGCATATTATCGATCTCCTGCTGCGTACCTACGATCTGGCAATGGCAACCATCGGCATGCACAGCATCCGCGAGGCCGATGTCGTGATTCGTCCCAGGCTGCACCGCGTTTCGCTGCGCCAGTTCTCCGAGGGGCGCAAATTCGTGGCCGCTGGCCGTGAAGCTGTCGAGCAGGCGCTGCCCGCGCTGCGGCAGCGGGTGCCGTGGCTATGAAGATCGGCCGCCGGCGCGCTTGACCTTGTATCCTCAGAGCGGCCAGCTTTGCTTTTATAGGTGTCAGGGCCAGCTTCAACATGAGTGAGGCGTGCGAAAAAAGTGGTAGAATAAGGGGCAGAATCCGCCATGTACAATGAGAGGAGTACACCAATGGAGATTCTCCGCACGCCCGATGCACGATTCGTCGATTTGCCCGGCTACAACTTTCCCCCTCACTATATCGAGATTGCCGGCCTGCGCATCCATTATGTTGATGAAGGCCCCGAAGATGCCGAGCCGGTCTTGATGTTGCACGGGGAGCCATCCTGGAGCTATCTCTATCGTAAGATGGTCCCGATTATTGCCGCTGCTGGCTATCGTGCCATCGTGCCCGATCTGATAGGCTTCGGGCGCTCGGATAAGCCGACGCGGCGTGAGGATTACACCTACCAGCGCCACGTCGATTGGATGTATGGCCTGATCGCGGCGCTGGATCTCAGGCACATCACGCTTGTCGGCCAGGATTGGGGTGGGCTGATTGGCCTGCGGCTCGCTGCCGAGCACGAACGACGCTTCGCTCGCATAGTCGCTGCCAACACCTTTCTTCCCACCGGGGACCAGCCTCCCGGCGAAGCCTTCCTGCGTTGGCGGCGCTACTCTCAGGAGACGCCGAACTTCCATGCCGGCGGCATCGTCAAAGGCGCCACCGTTAATGATCTGGCGCCCGAAATCATCGCCGCCTATGATGCACCCTTCCCCGACGAGCGCTATCTGGCGGGCGCGCGCCAGTTCCCGATGCTCGTGCCTGTTTCACCTGATGATCCCGCAACTATTCCTAATCGACGGGCATGGGAGGTCTTGAAACGCTGGGAAAAGCCCTTCCTGACCGCGTTCAGCGATTCCGATCCCATCACCCGGGGTGGTGATCGCGCCTTCCAGTCGCTCGTTCCCGGAGCCAGGGACCAGCCCCACAGAACGATTATGGGCGCCGGCCACTTCCTCCAGGAAGACAAGGGGGAGGAGTTAGCGCAGATTATCGTTGATTTTATCGGGAAAACACATTAGAGGTAGATTGCATGAAACTAGGACGTATTCTCCGTGAAACGCTTGACGGCACTGTGCCTCGCCTGGTAGTCGCTCAGCCGGAGCTTGGCCGCGTGATCGACCTTGCCAGCGCCGAGTACCAGCGCCTCTTGCACGCAGGCGCGACGACGGACGCGGCGTACCGGATCGCCTCTGCGCTCTATCCTCCGAGCATGAGGGACGCGATAGCGGAGGGACCTGAGTTTTTAGCGACGGTCCAGCGCAGCATTGAGTCGCCGGCCGTCGAGCATGCCACACTGCCAATCGGCGGCGTTCACTGGCTCGCGCCGATTGATCCCCCCGTAATGCGCGACTGCCTGGCCTTCGAGCAGCACCTGCGCAATTCCTTCATGAAGCTCCACGGGAGCGTCCCCGAGCAATATTACACGATGCCGATCTATTACAAGGGCAACCCGCAAACGCTCATCGGGCATGAGCAGGTCGTGCCCTGGCCCGATTACACGCAGCGCATGGATTACGAACTTGAGCTTGGCTTCGTGATCGGGCGCCCGGGCCGAAATCTGACGCCCGAGGAGGCGCGTGCGTGTCTTTTCGGCGTCACTATTTTCAACGATTTCAGCGCGCGCGATATTCAATCGTATGAGATGGGGGGTATGCTCGGGCCGGCGAAGGGCAAGGATTTCGCTACGGCGCTCGGTCCGTGGATCACCACAGCGGATGAAGTGGATGTGCATAACCTGACCATGATTGCGCGGGTGAACGGGGAGGAGTGGTCGCGTGGATCGAGTGCGACGATCATGTGGCGCGTTGAAGAGATCATCGCTTACGTCTCCAGAGGCGAAGGGGTGCAGGCCGGAGAACTGATCGGTTCGGGCACGGTTGGCTTCGGCTGCGGCCTCGAACTGGGCAGGCTGCTCAAGCCCGGCGACGTGGTAGAGCTTGAAGTCTCCGGCATCGGCATTCTGCGCAATACGCTTGGCGAGCCAGCGCCGACTCGCTGGAAGCCAGAGCGCCGCAC
>DATGLE010000303.1:0-2175 GCA_035294325.1 Ktedonobacteraceae bacterium
GCGCTGCCTGGCGATCCCACCAAAGAGAAGCCGGGCGATGCGCCCTTTGTCGCGCCGCATCCTGATCGGCTCCGGCAGCATGCCATGCATCGCCTCTCTGAGCAGGAATTTCGAGATACCTGGCCGCATCTGATACTGGGCGGGGCAAGCAAGCAGGAATTCGATGAGGCGCAGGTCGGTATACGGCTCTCTGACCTCCAGGCCGCCAGCAAGGATCGCTTCGTGGGCGGGAAGATCGTCATTGTGGCGTCGCATCCATTGAAAGAGTCGGCGCGCGAGCGGATCGGGAGCGATCCGGCGTAGCTCGGCCTCATCCTGTCGGCGCTGCTGCTCAAAGCTCGTCCAGACCGGCGGAGATAGCCAGGGCGCGGGGCTGAGGACACTATTCGGCTTGCGTCGGAGCAGGGGTGGTTTGACCAGAGTACGATAGCTGAGCGAGGCCAATGATACGTCGGGAAGCCTTCGCCAGCATACAAGCTCGCGCAGCAGCTCAGTATAGCAGCGCTCATCCCAGAGAGTGGTGAGATAGCTGGGAGAGGCCGACAGAAGCTGATCGCCAAAATCGCCACGGATCTGCCCCCGCGCTCCAAGTTCTGCGGCAAGGCGCCACTGCTCTCGATAGAGCGCGCGAAAGAACAGCGTGGGCATGGCCGGCGCGCTTGTCCAGGGACCAGGTTCACCGAGACCATCACAGACCGGATAGTCCTCGTAGGACAACAACCGCAGGTCAATGCCGTAGCGCTCAGCGACCAGGCGAGCGTAGGCGCGATCATCTTTTTCGAGACAGGTTGGAGAGTAGGCATGGATGGCAACGATGGGGGCGTCGTTCTGTTCCTGGTGCCTCCGTTCCGCGGCCAGGCAGACCAGCGAGGAGGAGTCCAGCCCACCGGAGAGATCGAAGAACACGCGCCCATCTTCGGGGCGTGTCCGATCCCGGACGGCCTCCCCTAAGAGGTCGCGGAAACGCTCGCTGTAGTCTTGCTGCCTGGAATAATGAAGATGGGTACGGGGGTGCGGCTGCCAGTACGGCGTGATGTGGAGGCTGGTGGCATCTACCACCAGGGAATGACCAGCCACGAGTGGTCGGATCTCCTGGAAGGCGGTATGCTCCCAATGGTTCGCTCCCTCGATGAGCCAGAACGCGGTCCAGGTCGCATCGAGATCGCGTGCAATGGCGGGATCGACCAACAATTGGTGTGGGGTGGAGGCACACAGGAATCGCTGTGCGTTCACATGGTAGACAAACGGGCGTAGCCCGCTGGGGCTACGCGCCCCAAAGAGGCGCTTGCGCTCGGCATCCCACACCACAAAAGCGAAATCCCCTTGGAGATGATATACACACTCATCTCCCCACAGGCCATAAGCGGCGGCAAGTAGCTCCATATCTGATGGTGTAGGGAGTGGCATGTGATGAGCGCGGAGCGCAGAAATCAACTCACCTTTCCGGTCCAGGCGAGAATCGGTGGCAAGATGATAGGCGCCGGCCTGACAGCGGAAAGGCGTGTCCTGGGTGCACTCGGATTGGCAGGCCATTGCCAGCCCGATAGCGCCATCCGTCCAAAGCGTTATGGTATTGCCGCGCCGGGCAAGCGTCTCCCCCATAGATGCCAACAGCATGCGATCACAGGGGGCGCCGTGGAATGGATAGATGGCTGCTATGCCGCTCATCATGGTTTGCTTCCCTTCTGAACGAGCGGCCTGGCGCTATGAAAGAGCACCTGCATGGCTTGCACGCGCTCGATCCCCACAGCAGAACCAAGTCCGGCCTGCCAGAAAATGATCTGGCCGGCACATTCCACCCAGGCGTGAGCGCTGAACGGGTGAGTGTAGGCGCCGACTACCAGGTCGGCCTTGATATGGCGGCAGCGCAACATGTAGCAAAGCGCCAGACACTCGTGTAAGCAGAGGGCTTTGAATGGCTGCCAGGCGGCAGCCAGAGCAACGGCATCGATCAACTGCTGCACCGCTTGCTCCTCGCGCCAGGCGGTCCGCTGTGCCGGAAGCGCTGCCAGGCTCGCAGCCAGGGCATGAAATCCTGACCGCTGCAAGGTACGATCCACCCAACGCAACACCAGGTGCGCCTCCAGCACGGCACAAAGGCGACAGTCTGGCAACAGGTGAAAGATCTTTCTGCCGCATGGTGGATGGAGCAGCGATGTGGATGCAGCAGGCAAG
>DATGLE010000304.1:0-6208 GCA_035294325.1 Ktedonobacteraceae bacterium
GGAGAAGAACATGAGCAAAGCGTCGCACAGCGACATCGAGGAGCGCTGCGAGCGCCAGCTCGCACGGCTCGAACAGATCATTGCTGAACTTATCGCGGGACTCGACCTCACCGAACTTTCGAGCGCCGAGCGGCTCAACTACACCATCAAAATCGTGCCCCTGCACACACGCCTGCTCGCTTTACGCCTGAACTGCGCGCCCGGCGAGGACGAAAGCGAGCGGGAAAACGCGCTCAACGCCGCGCTCATGCGTCATATGCGCGGCGAGATGTAGGCGAGATGTAGAGGCGCCCCTTGCGGGCGCCAGGCGCCAGGGAGGAGCCACAATGCGCACACTCACGACAACGCTCAGCGCCGCCGTTGCGGCAAGCACGCGCCGGCCCTGCATCACTCTGACGGCAGAGGATCATATCAACCACCTCGCGCAGAGCATCAACACGGCCGGCAATAGCGCCGCGATCAGCAACGCCTGTGTCGCCAGCGATGGCTCGATCATCCGTGTGCGTCTCACGCGCGGCGGCAACGCGCTCCAGCAGTCCTTTCAATGGCAGCACATCAGCGATCCGACGAGCGCGAGCCAGTGGAGTGCGTGGACAACCTTTAGCGGCGGCTCCAACAATATGTTCGAGGATGGCGGCTGCTGCGTCTCCAATAACAATGGCACGCTGCGCGCCTTCGCCCAGCAGGGCAGCGGCGGCAACAGCATCTACGTCTGGACCAGCACCAATAACGGCCAGAGCTGGAGTTCCAGCCCCGGCTCTGTGCTGGCGCCGCCATCGAATGCACTCTGCAAAGGCATGGGCAGCGCGGGCCATAACGACGTGTTCTTCGCTTACGATGTCCTGGGTGGCGAGGCACTCGGCTGCTCCTTCTATAACGGATCCTGGTCAGCCCTGCACACCTGGACATTATCCGCCGTTCCCAACTGCTCCGGCCTGGCCGTGGTCTGGGTGAGCGCCAGCGGACTCTATTACGTCATCTACAGTGACGGCTACACACTCAAGGAATGTACAACGACCAGCAACGGCGCTACCTGGAACGCGCTTCCCGATATCGCCCCGGCCACCAGTACCGCTATCGGACGCAGCAATCCCCAGATCGCCCTCTTCGACGGCCTCTACCAGTTGACCTGTGTCGAAATCGACACGGGCGCGCTCACCGGCACCGTCTACTCGTATCCGCGCGTTCGCCAGAGCGCCGATCTCCTGCACTGGTCCACCGGCATGATCCTGCACGACCTCAGCGAATCCTTTGCCGCGATCATGCTCAAGGCCACACCGCCCGGACAGAGCCGCGCGCGTTACATCGCGGCCGGCATGGCCGCCGTACAGCTTGGCCTGGACTTCCAGCAGAGCGACAGCACGCAATGCGTAGATCTTTCTGGCCGCGTCCTTAGCTATCAGCGCAGCGATGAGCTTGAGAAGCCGGGCGAACTTATCGTCACGCTCGATAACAGCGGCAGCGCGCTGCTTGGCAGCCTCGCCAGATACGGCGCCGGTTTCGCTCCCATCGGCCTCAATGCCACGCTCGTCTTAAGCGAGGGATACCAGACGGGAACGCCGCCGGGCAATCCTGAAACCGTCACCGTCGGACGCTATCACATCAACCAGATCGTCGTCGAGCGCTCGCCCACGGTTAACCAGATACGGCTCGTCGCCTACGATCTCTCGCGCAATCTCGATATGCAGAACCGTTATCAGATTACATATATCAATCAATCGCTCTCCTGGCTGATTAGCGAACTCTGCGCCCGCGCTGGCCTCTTCTCGCTCGCGCTGCCCACTACCGCGCAGATGGCGCTCATCATTCCTTCCTTCGTCCTGCACGCGGGCCAGACGTATCGCGCGGCCATCGATGAACTCTGCCGCGTCTACTGGCTTGACTACTTCCTCGACCAGAACGAGACGCTGCAATTTCGCGAACTCTCCAGCGCGGATGCCAGCGTATGGAGCTATCAGCCAGAGGTCGAAACGCTTGCCATTGGCAGCGACGACCTGCGCGCCAATCATATTATCGTCTCCGGCAAGCCTCCCATTGGAGGCCCGCTTGGAGCCATCACCAGCGGCGAAGCCTACGACGACACCAATTTGCATACCGTCGGCCTTGAGCGTCTGCTGCTCACCGCCGACCAGAAGATCGTCACCGCCAGCCAGTGCGCCAGCAAGGCCGCCTTCCTCATGCAGCAGGAGCAGCGCGGCCAGGCACAGCACACCATTACCGTTCCCGCCAATCCTGCCCTGCAAGCGCTCGACGTAATCACGCTCGCAGACATGCCGCTGCCCGCAGGTACCGGCCTCACCTCCAACGCCCGCATTGTCAAAAGCGAGATTAAATACGAAGCGCAGAAGGGTATATATGAAATGACCCTTGATCTGGAAGGAGTTTGAAATGGGTACCGCACAGTTAATCGGCAATCTCGCCATCGTCCTTTTCCCGCTCATCATCAGCCTGGCAGCCTGGCTCTATCAGCATCTCATCCAGTGGTTGCCTGACAGGCAGCGTGCGACGCTGAGCCAGTTCGCGCGCATGGCCGTCACCAGCACCGAGCAGCTCTACAGCGACCTTTCCGGCTCGGGCAAGAAGCAGGAGGCTATGAACGCCCTCGCCGCCCTCTTCAAATCTTTCGGCCTGCCCGTTCCCGGAACCGCCGCGCTCAGCGCAGCCATCGAAGCCGAGGTATGGCTCATGCACCAGGCCGAAGCTTCCGTCGTCGACAACCCGCCCGCCCTGACTACCCCGCCGGGCAATCTCCCATAAAGAGGGCATCCGATCCTCAGCGTTCTCGCCGTGCGTTTGCGTGGCTGAGCTGCGCCAGGAGCCGGCTGGATGTATGAAAGATGCGCGCGGCGCTGCGCCGCAGGCGTGAGCATAGAACAAAATGCACATGAGGAGGAAGAAATGCTTTTAAGCGACATCGAAAACATGACGCGCCAGGACCTTTTCGACACCACCGCCACGCGCTGGCAGAACAGCGACATAGACCGCGCCATCGACAAAGCCGTTGACCGCTATTCCGCCTATTACCCCAACATCGCCTTTGTCGATATGCAGATGCAGCCCTACCAGCGCACTTACCCGTATCCGCCGTCGTGGAATCCCGCCTATCCTGTGCTCTGGATCGAGAAGGTGCTCTATCCCTTGCAGGTCTATGGCTCGCAATACGCCGCTCCCCTGACCGCGCCAGTAGCCGCAGCCGGCGCCGGGGCGGGCCTGGGCATCGGCCTCTACCAGTATCGCGTCACGTATCTCACGCAGGGCGGCGAGACCACCGCCGGTCCCGCTGTCAGCGTAAGTACCAGCAGCGGCAGCCAGCAGGTCGCTCTGAGCAACATCCCCATCGCGCCCGCGCAGCCACAGCAGCCGGGCATCGCCACCAATAACGTCATCGGGCGCAACCTCTATCGCACACTGGCCGGTGGCTCGACCTTCCACTACCTGGTCTCCCTCCAGGACAACAGCACGAGTGTCTACACCGACAACGCCTCCGATAGCGCGCTCGCCGGCATGCCACAGCCGCCCGGCGTCAATACTTCGGGCGTCATGGTCTGGCCGCCCTATGAGCGCAGCTTCTCCGAGTATAGCAACATGTACGACTCGAGCACCGCGCTCGCCGCCGGAGGCAATATGGGCCTGCTCGGAGCCATCGGTGACGCCAGTGGACCGACCGGAACGCAGGCTCCCAGTTTCACACTCTCGCTCAGCCCCGCCGAACTGCCCAAAGATAACACGCTCGTTATGCGCGTCTTCTATGCCACCAGGCAGCAACTCGACAATAGCGGCAGCACCATACCCGAGGTTCACCGCGATATCATCGTGCTCGGCGCTATCGCGTATGCCCTCGAAGCCTACCAGATTCCCACCAACGATAACTTCGACTTCCAGGACGGCACGCTCAGGGATCGCATCGACGATACCGCTATTCCCGGCGCGTGGCTGGCCGTCGCGAAATACAGGATGCAGCAATTTGAGAGCCGCCTGCAAGAGATCAAGCAGCAGCGAGACTTCGCCAGCAGCGCGCGGGCGCACTGGGGCGACGTGCCCGTCCGCTATGCCCGTCTCTAGCTCTGTCAGTGACTCTTGTGGGGCCATCATCAGGTCTGTTGCCAGGTGGAAAGTAGCGGCGCAGCCAGGCGGGGGTCAAAGGGGCGACTGCCACTTTGCGAGGAGTGGGATGTCCCCACTTTTTCCCCTTCCCTCGCCGCCGCAGGTGGCAAAATCACCTTTGCAACAGTCCTGAGGCAAGTTCTGATATATGCTTGTAAATATAGAACAAAAGACAAAAATGAATGTTTAGAGACGACTTCTCCCAGAGCGGCTCGTCCACAGGGAGGCGGATTATGAAGGAGGAAGTGAACCATGCCGGAAATTTATAGCGTCATCAGTGTCATCAGCATGCTTCTCACCGTCGCCGGTATCCTGGGGGGCATCCTCGCCTTCAAAAATGGTTTCACCAGAACCGCCAACGAAGTGCAGGAGCGCGTCATCAACGCTCTGCAACAGGAGATCAGCGTCCTGCATATGCGCATCGTAGACCTGGAGGCCGAGAATCGGCGTCTCGATCAGGTGCTCGTCACGCTGTGCGAGGCGCTCAAAAAGCGCGGCATCGTTGTCTCTATCGATGGCAACCTTGTCACAGTCACCGACGGCAACACCACTCATTCCGTGCGCATCAAGGGCGCGCAGGGAGAGGATAAGCGATGAGTTATACGATAGGGGTGGACTGTGAGGTCGTGATCGATGGCACCGGGTACTGGATCAAAGCTGGCAGCTACAGCGTTAAGCAGCCGCGCGTGCGCCAGGCGAGCTATCGCGCCGACGGCTCCCTGGCCTACGTCGATCTTGGTCCGGGCAAGCGCGCCTGGACCATGACCATTCTCTGCATCAACGAACTCAGGCGCTACGACGGCACACCCGTCGCTCTGAGCGGCCAGCAGTACCGCGACGCCCTGCGCGCATCCTACACCGGCAGCGCCGGCGCGACCATCAATTATAGCGATCCACTCGGCAGCGCGAGCATTCCGGTCCACTTTGATGCCTACGAGGAGAAGATCATCGATCTGCACAGCCAGATCATCGCTCTGGCCGCTGGCAGCAGCGCCGGCGCATCCTATGAAGTGACCATCACGCTGCTTGAGGCATAGGACCCACATATAGCTTATTGTAGTAACAAAATCATTACCTGTACCGTAAATACAATCATATAAGGGTACGCCATCATAACGATCAGGTAGAATGATCGGAAAGGTTATGTATTCATGGTAGCAAGTCAAGCAGAACCTCCCACGTTCGCCACCCTCAATAAAGCGCAATGCGCCTCCCTCACCACCTTTCGCAAAAATGGCGCAGCGGTCGCAACTCCCGTCTGGTTCGCCGAGCATGGAGGCATCATTTATATCGATTCCCTGGCTCACACCGGCAAGGTCAAGCGCATTCGTCATACTGCGCGTGTCACCCTGGCTCCCTGCACCTTCGGTGGCGCAATTACCGGCCCCACAATGGAGTGCCGCGCGCGCATTGTCAGCGATCCGCAGGAGATGAAGGTTGCCGAAGCGGCCCTGGCGCACAAATACTTTCCCATCCGCTGGATCTACTATAGTCTGAGCGCTCTATGGCGTGCAATCCGGCGCAAAGCGGAACCTCTATCGGTCTACATTGCCGTCGAACCCGTCTCCATTGCATGATAAAAAATAGGCAACGGAATAGATGACGGTTGATTGTGTGAGGAGGGTAACTGTGCAACGGAGGTACCGTTTCCCAGCTCAGTGAAGGTACGTACCCTTTGTAGAAGCTGGTCAACGGCGCCTCTATCATGATAGAACGACAAACGCAGCAATTTTTCCAAAAGCTCGCCCCACGTCCAGAGCGCAATTATGAATGGAGCAGCAACATGCCTGGCATCGACATTAGCTGGTTCGCGCGCGAAATTCTTCATAAGCCTCTCTACGTTTTTCAAGAAGAAATCTGCAATGCCATCCTTGACTCGGTACTCAATGGCAAGGGCCTCACCTTCACAATCATGTTAGCCCGTCAGTCGGGCAAGAATCAGATCTCAGCCGCAATCGAGACATACTTGCTCGCTTGCATGGAGAGCGGGACGATCATTAAAGCAGCTCCTACGTAACGTTCAAGCCACAGGTCATCAACTCACGCCTGCGCTTACTCTCTATGCTCGATAATCCACTGACACGTGATCGCGTCTGGCGTAGCT
>DATGLE010000305.1:0-18575 GCA_035294325.1 Ktedonobacteraceae bacterium
GTAATAGCATATGTATTATTATAGGGAGCGCCTTATCCTCATGACCAATTATCCGGGTAAACGCTACAAACCCCTCATCGGACTGGTGATCCTGCTGCTGGTAATTGCCGGCAGTAGTATCCTTTTTGTGACGAAAATCGAGGGCAGCCCGGCCAGGTCCGCTCAGCATCCGCGTGCGAGCACGCCCACCACAACGCCGTCCATTACGCCGACGCCATCCCCGGCACCAACGCTCACACCGACACCAACGCTCACACCGACGCCACAGCCCCTATTTTCCGATAATTTTGCTGATAATAGCAAGGGATGGTATGTGAGCGATGTCTCTGGCTATACACGTACAGTCAGCAATAACCGACTCACACTTTCAGCCACCAACCATAAAATTCTTGTTGAGAGCGTGCCAGCGAACCAGACCTTTGACGATTTTACGCTCACAACAACCGTTACGCTGCTCCAGGCTGATGCGAACGATAGTGTGGGCCTCTATATGCGCGGCGACAGCAACCTCGACCACGACTATCGTATCGCTATCTCCGGCAACACTATGTACTCTATTAGCAAAGAGTCACTGGACGCTAACAATGAGCAGGTGGTTTCGTATCTTGTCCCGCCCACACACAGCGCGGCGCTCCACCCGCTCGGCCAGGCAAATACGCTCACCGTTACTATGCAGGGGCCGGCGTTGACGCTGAGCATCAATGGTACAACCGTAACCTCAATCATTGATACCGACTATACTCACGGCCAGATCGCGCTCTTCGTCGCCAATGGCAGCACCTCCGATGGCGTCACCGCCGCTTTCAGCAGTATTGAGATTGATCCCCTACCAGATCAACCATCCAGTTAACAAAGGGATGAGACAGGTGGGGTGGGGATCGCGCAATGCGCGATCCCCACCCCACCTGTCTCATCCCTTGTGTCGCGGAGTCACGCGACTCCCCACCAGAGAGCGAGGAGGCCGGGTATCAGATACCCTCTACAGCGCACCTTCATCGAGAGTAACGCGCGCGATGTGTTGCAACCCCCGCGCTCGCAACATGCACGCAGGGATGCGACAATACTGACAATACTATAGGGACGCCGCCAGCACGGCAGCGTCCCTATAGGGATCTCACAGCCTGCAAAAAATCTGCCCGCTGTGGTTAATTAACCCCATGTGCATGTTTTTGGGCGCCTGCGGCGCACGCTATGGTGAAGAGCCTGCGAGCCGCACAGCGGTGGGCCGGCAGCGAAACTCGCACATGGCGTTAGTTAGCAGCCACAGCCGCAGCCGCAGCCACATGGACAATCGCAGCCGCATGGGCACTCACATGCGTCGTCGAAGGCCGGATACAGCAACATGTGTTCCCTCCTTTCGCAGTGTCTCGCTTTTCTCAGCGAGGCAGGACAGATCACGGCATTCCCCGAAGGATTCCTGAGCATCAGGATAGCAAGCCAGGAGTTGCTCCTGTGAGTCACAGGAGCAAGCCAGGAGCTGTTTGTGATAGTGCTCCACCTGATCGCGGAGCAGGTGCAATTCCGCAATCTCCTGATCGATGGCTCTCAGTCGCCCCTCGATAAGTCGCAGCGTCTCCTGCTGGACCTCTACACAGCGGGCATGAGGAGCTTCCTCCAGCAAAGGCTTCAGCGCTTCGAGCGACACTCCAAGCAGTCGCAGGCGACGTAGCAGGATGAGGCGATTGAGATCCGCCCGGCTGTAGCTGCGGTAGCCATTCGCGCTCCTCTGTGCCGGCGGGAGCAGGCCAGCGCTTTCGTAGTAACGAATAGCTTTGGCACTGACGCCAGAGAGCGACGCCAGTCGCCCGATGGTCAGGCGCTCACTCTCCCGCGATGTTCTCGCGGCTTGCCGCAGGTTCACCATGAACCTCACCTCCTTCTGTTCAGGAGTGTACACCTTCCAGCAATGGGAAGGTCAAGTCCTTTATCGAAGTCTTTTCCTCTCAGGAACAATACGAACAATCAAGTAAAACCATCAAGAGCTTTTAGAGGTCTCTCCAGGTTTTTCCTCCGCTCTCCCCTATGTGATTCAGCAACCGGAACGTTAATATTGCATTACTTTTGCGCCCTGACGATCTCCTGTGTTGCCGCACCCTGGCTGTCCCGTTTCGTCTCCAGGTACCAGCGCACGCCCTCCGCCACGCCGCGCGTGACATCGAACTCCGGCGTGAAGCCCAGTTCGCGCCTCGCCTTCTCAATCGAGAACTGCTGGTCGCCGCCGGTCAGCGTTACGCCGTAGGTCGTCAGCGGCGGCGGGGCTGCCTTGCTCCGTCCCAGCGCACGCCAGAGGAGTTCGGCGCTACGGCCCGCAGCATACAAAGCAAAGTAGGGGACATGTCGCGTCACGCGGGGAACGTGCAGGGCGTCGGCCATCGCGTTGAAATACTCTTCCTGCGTCACACGGCGATCATCGACGATGGTATAAGCCTGTCCGATGGCTTTATCGCCGGCATCACCGGCTTTGATGAGGCCCTGGGCCACGTCGCGCACGTAGACGATGGGCACAATATTTTTGCCGGAGCCGAAGAAAAACATCTTGCCCGATTCGATGAGGGAGAGATAGCGTCCGAAGCTGGCACTGTCGCGCGGCCCATAAATCCAGCCCGGGCGCACAATCACTACGGGCGCGCCGCGATCTTTCACCAGGTTGGCGATCACTTTTTCGCCAATGATCTTCGTGCGACTGTAGGGATTATCCTCGGCGTGAAAGGGATGATCTTCCGTAATCACGCCTTTCAGATGATGTCCATAGACCGTAATTGAACTGGTATGCACGATGCGTTCGACCCCGGCATCCACGGCTGCATGCACCAGGTTCGCGAGGCCCTGCACATTGACGGCACGATAGACATCCTCCGGTCCCCACGGTCCCGTTTTCGCCGCCACGTTATATACGCGCTGCACGCCTTCTACCGCGCGCTTGAGCGAATCCGCGTCGGTCAGGTCGCCATAGACGATATCGATGCCCTCCAGCGTGCGCAGGCGACTGCTATCCTCCACCGGGCGCACCATTGCCCGCACCTCGTCGCCACGTTCTACCAGCATATCAACAAGATGGCCGCCCAGAAAACCGGCGGCTCCCGTTACCAGTACTCTCACGATTGCTCCTTGCTTGCTTTATTTAGATACTGCTCTTTCCATCCAAATATATGCGCTCTCCTGGGAGTGTATCCGGGTGCTCGCGCCCTCGGCGCTCGCCTCAGGGAGAGTGTTGTGCAGAGGCGCGCGACCATTCTGCCAGAGAGGGCGAGTACGTTGAGCATCGGACACACTCTGAGTGAGTATATCAATCAGATACACGGCTGGCAACAGGATAGGAGAGATCTTGATTGCTCCAGGATCAAAGCTGCAACAGCAAAAACTGCTGGCGCTGCTGTGCAACCCGGGTCAGCCCGCGCCTACATGCGCTCATCGCGCGGCGAAACAAGAAGGGCGATAATTAATAAAATATGAATGGATAAATCTGGTTACAGATCCATTATGACTTTGCCCTCGAAGTTGAGTACAATTAGTAATGTCGATCTGAGGCGATTGCTTTTCAGGAAGAGATCAAGATTTGCGAGGGTAAAAATATCATGACGACGACAGGCTGGCGCGGTTCCCCGCAATTTCCCGGCATTGCAGGAAATATTGAGCCATCGACGCGTGAGGCGATGGATGCCGCAGTGGAGACCTTGCAGGCCAATAAGGATGCCTGGGTGGCGCTTCCGGTACACGAGCGTATCGCGCTTATCGAGAGGCTGGCGAAAGACTTTGCCGCCGTGGCGCCGCGCTGGGTCAGCGCCTGCCAGCAGGCTAAAGGTATCGCGGCGGATTCGCCGCTGGCCGGCGAAGAGTGGGCGCTGGGGCCGTGGCCTGTACTCAAGAATCTGAGTCAGCTGCGTCGCTCTCTGATCGACATCGAGGTCCACGGGCGCCCGCGCATCCCCGGCCCGCTGACGATGCGGCCGGACGGCCAGGTCGTCGCGCGTGTCTTCCCGCAAACGCCCTATGATCGCCTCTTTTTTAGCGGCGTCACGGCAGAGATCTGGATGGAGCCGGGCGTCACGGCGGAGGAGCTTCCGCAGACGCAGGCACTGGCTTACCAGAACAAAGAACACCCCGGCAAGGTCGTGCTGGTACTGGGGGCCGGCAATGTTTCGAGCATCGGGCCAATGGACATTCTCTACAAATTGTTCGTCGAGGATGCCGTCGTGCTGCTGAAAATGAATCCGATCAACGCGTATCTGGGACCGCTGCTCGAAGAAGGCTTTCGCGCGTTGATTGAACCCGGTTTCCTGCGACTGGCATATGGAGGAGCGGAACAGGGCGAGTATCTCTGTAACCATCCAGGCGTGGATGCGATCCACATCACCGGCTCGGATAAAACCTTCGAGGCCATCATCTTCGGAACGGGACCGGAAGGAGCGGCGCGCAAGGCGGCACATCAGCCCTTACAGACGCGGCCCGTTACCGGCGAACTGGGCAACGTCAGCCCGGTGATTGTCGTGCCCGGCCCCTGGCGTCCCGGCGACCTGGCGTACCAGGCCGAGCACATCGTCTCGATGCTCACCAATAACGCCGGCTTCAATTGTAACGCCACCCGCGTTATCATCCAGCATTCCCTCTGGCAGCAGCGAGAAGCGCTCTTGCAACAGATCCGCCGCCTGCTGGCCCTGGTTCCCACACGCGACACCTATTATCCGGGGGCACAGGAGCGCTGGCAGGCTTTTGTAGACAAGCACCCGGAGGCCGAGCAATTCGGCGCGGCGGCCAGCGGGCAGATCCCCTGGACGCTCATCGCCGGCCTCGATCCCGAGCAGGAGGACGATATCTGCTTTACCACGGAGGCTTTCTGCGGCCTCTTCGCCGAGACCGCGCTTGAAGCTGCAAACGTCCCTGAATATATCGCGCGCGCCGCAGCCTTCGCCAACGAGCGGCTCTGGGGCACGCTCAACGTCACGCTGCTCGTCCATCCCGACTCGCTCAAGGATCCGGCCATAGCGGCTGCTGTAGAGCGCGCAGTGTCCGATCTCCGCTACGGCACGATTGGCGTCAATTATTGGGCTGGCACGGGCTATGCACTGGCCGCGACAACGTGGGGCGCCTTTCCGGGCCATGATATCTACAATATTCAGTCCGGGACAGGCGTCGTACATAATACACTGATGTTCTCACGCGCGCAAAAGTCGGTGGTGCGCGGCCCGTTCCGCAGCATACCCACACCGCCCTGGTTCGCGACACGTGGCAGGATCGCGCGCAAGGTCTTTCCCAGGCTCAATGACCTGGAGGCCGCGCCCTCGCCGCTCAAGGTTCCCGCGATCATATGGGCCGCACTGACGGGATAGGCCAGAAAGGGATGAGTTAGTGCTACAACTGCATGACACGATTATTCTGACCTTCGGCCTGTTGATAGCGATTGTGCTGCTGGCCTCTATCGCCATACGCCTCCATATCCCCTACGCGATCCTGCTCGTGATCGGGGGAGTCATCATGGGCTTTATACCCGCCCTGCCTAATGTCACGCTTGAGCCTGACCTGGTACTTCTACTCTTTCTACCACCACTGATCTTCTCTTCGGCCTGGCGCACATCGTGGCGCAATTTTCGCTGCGAACTGCGCTCGATCCTGCTGCTGGCAATCGGCCTGGTGCTGGCAACGATGGTCGTGGTCGCGATGGCCGCTCACACGCTGATCCCCGGCCTCTCCTGGCCGACGGCCTTCGTGCTCGGAGCAGTGGTCTCGCCTACCGATGTCGTGGCCGCCGAGTCGATCATGCAGAGGCTCGGCCTGATGCGGCGCGTCGCAACAATCATCGGCGGTGAAAGCCTGGTCAACGACGCAACCGCACTGGTCGTTTATCGCTTCGCCGTCGCCGCCGTTATCAGCGGAACCTTCTCGCTCTGGCAGGCAGGACTGCAATTTGTGCTGGTCAGTGTGGGAGGAATCGCAGTCGGGCTGCTCATCGCCTGGCCCGTTTCGCGCATCCACTACTACATCGAAGATGCGCCCAGCGAGATTACTATCACGCTGCTGGCCTCCTACGCTGCTTATCTGCTCGCCGAATCGCTTGATCTCTCCGGCGTTCTGGCAACGGTTGCGGCGGGACTTTATCTGAGCAGGCAATCGGCGACCTTCTTCTCCTCCAGCACACGCCTGCAAGCCTATTCCTTCTGGAATGTGCTGGTCTTTCTCTTCAACGGCTTTATCTTCCTGCTGATCGGACTCGAGCTCTACACTATCGTCCAGAGCATACCGAATACATCTCTGCTCACGCTCATTGGCTACGCTGCTATTGTGAGCCTGGTTGTGATTGTAGTGCGAATTGCCTGGGCCTCTGCCACAAACTCAATTCTGGGCTTTCTTTATCGACGCTCGCTGACACGCTATCAACCGCCCGGCCCACGCGCCACGCAGGTAATAGGCTGGGCCGGCATGCGCGGCGGCGTCTCGCTGGCAACCGCGCTGGCGATTCCCCTGACAATTGCCAGCGGCGCTCCCTTTCCAGACCGCGACCTGGTTATCTTTTTAACCTTCGGCGTTATCCTTTCGACGCTCGTGCTGCAAGGTCTGACGCTGGGACCGTTGATTAGCCGGCTGGGCCTGGCGCCGGATCCCGGCGTTGCCCGGGAGACCAGAGAGGCGCTACACGAGGCGACCATTGCGGCTCTTGCACGGCTCGATGAGCTGACGGAACAGGGCCAGATACCGGAGAATTACGCGCACCACCTGCACGCCTATTATGAACGGAAGCTGGATATCATCGATCAGCACACCGAAGCGGAGGATAGAGAGGCGCTGCGCAAGGGTCTGCGCGATCACAAGCGGCTCCATCACGAACTGCGGCAGGTGGAACGCGCCAGGCTTATCGCGCTGCGCAACAAAGGCGAGATCGATGACGAGATATTCCATCGTATCGAACGCGAACTCGATCTGGAGGAGCAGCGATTAGTAGAATTATGAAGGTCGATATGATGTGCGCGCATGGGCTGCGCCCATGCGCGCACATCATATCGACACATATTGTCAGCCCTTGACGACGATCACGGGCTTGAGCCGCGCCACCAGGCTCGCCAGACCGGCATTGTGCACAACGTTCACTACTTGCTGCGCATCTTTGTAAGCCGATGGCGCCTCTTCGGTCAGCAGCCCCTTGCTATGCACGCGCACGGTAACGCCCCGGGCCTCCAGTTGCGCCAGCAGTTCCTTGCTGGTCAGCGACTTTTTGGCGGCGGTACGGCTCTGGCGGCGGCCAGCGCCGTGACAGGTCGTGCCAAAGCTCTGCTCCATCGAGCCGGGCGCTCCGACCAGAACGAACGAGTAGCGCCCCATATCGCCGGGGATGAGCACCGGCTGACCAACGGCGCGGTACTGCTCCGGCACGGCGGGATGGCCCGCCGGGAACGAGCGCGTCGCCCCTTTGCGGTGCACGCACACGCGCCGCACCTCTCCGTCTATGACGTACTCCTCCATCTTGGCGATGTTGTGGCAGACATCGTAGACCAGCGGCATCTCTTTCGGACGCGCCCGGCGCCCGAAGACGCTGGCGAATGCCTGCCGCACGCCATGCATCAACAACTGGCGATTGGCCCAGGCGAAATTGGCGCCGCAGGCCATCGCCCCCAGGTATGCCTTTCCCATCTCCGACTGCAAGGGCAGGCAGGCGAGCTGGCGGTCCACCAGCTTGAAACCGTAATCCGCCTGCCTGGCTTCCGCGATCCTGATATAATCCTCCGCGATCTGATGCCCGAAGCCGCGCGAGCCGCAGTGAATGGTGACGACGATCTGGCCGAGCTGGCCGATGCCGAGCGCGCGCGCTGCCTGCTCGTCGTAGATGTGATCGACCTGCTGCACCTCGCAGAAGTGGTTGCCCGAACCCAGGCTCCCCAGTTGCTTGCTGCCGCGCTGCACCGCCTGATCCGAGACAGCATCTGGATTGGCGCCCGCCAGACAGCCATGCTCCTCGGTAACGTCCAGATCCTCGGCGAAGCCATAACCCTGCTCGATAGCCCAGGCAGCACCGCGCTCCATCACTGCTCGCAGCTCCCCGGCGCTTAACGCACGCATGCCTGCTCCGCCCACGCCCGAAGGCAGGGCCGCGAAGAGTTCGTCGGCCAGCTTATCAACCCTGCCACGTATCTGCTCATGCAGCAGATCGGTTGCCAGCAGGCGCACGCCGCAGTTGATGTCGAACCCGATCCCGCCGGGCGACACAACGCCATACTCGGCGCTCGTGGCCGCCACGCCGCCAACGGGAAAGCCGTAGCCCCAGTGAATATCCGGCATACCGAGCGCATAGCCCAGAATGCCCGGCAGCGTAGCGACGTTCGCCACCTGTTGCAGCGCGTTATCCTGGAGAATTTGCTCTATCAATTCGTCGTCGGCATAGACCATCCCCGGCACACGCATCTCGGGATTATAGCGCTGCGGAATGCGCCAGCGATTCGCATCGACGCGCTCCAGCGGAATTTTTCCAGTCGTATTGCCCATGAAAGATCTCTCCTGTGTGGACAGTTTTGAATACGGTACAGCCCTAGATGTCGAAGATGATGCGGGCCTGGTAGCCCGTCGCGGTGGAGTTGATGGCGGCCTCATGCCAGGTCACGGCCTTGATGGCGCTGCTCAACTCGTGGCGCTGCGCATCGTAGGGTTCGCCAGATACACGGGCAGTCAGGCGTGTTTCGCTGATGGCCTCGATTACGAAGTCGCGCAAGAGGAGGTACTCGGTGTCGAACAGAAAAATCAGTTCATTGAGCCAGGCCACGAGCAATGAGACGGGATCGTGGCCTTCGACAGTGATTTCCCGGCTGGTAACGGTCCGTATCTGCTCAAGCGGCACCATCAGGCTCTCCATGCCCTGCGCGGCATGAACAAACAGCTCTGCCAGGGTGCTGCCATAAGCGTGCAGGCCGATATCAGCCGTATGCTCGAATACTTCGTAAGGCGGCTGAGCCATCGTTACGCTGCTTGCCGCATGAATCTGACGGAAATGACAGGGGATTTATGGCCGGAATGCATAGCTGTTCCCTTCCTTTCCGTAATAAAGTCGCTCAATGAACATTTACAGTTTACCTATTAATTTGCGATCTGTCAAGATGGAGACCCATACAACCAGGGCTATGTAATGCTCCCCACCCCTCGCCCGAAAGGAAGAGTTTGGGCGGGGACACCCCGCGCCCCGCAAGGGGGCGGCCGCCCCCTTGACCCCCGCTTCGGGCGAGCATTCAATAGCCCTGCCATACAACAGGAGCGGCAGGACTGGCCCTGCCGCTCCTGTTGTATGGGCCTCCTTAGTGGCTGCGGATCTGCGCCCAGAACTCCAGCAGGTCGCTCTTGGTGACGATGCCGGTCAGCCGGTCTTTGTCCATGACGGCCACCGCCGACTGGCCGCTGCTAAAGAGGGTATAGGCTTCACGCACGGGTGCGTCCTCCTCCAGCATGGGGAAGGGCGGCCCCTGTACCTCGCGCACGGCGCTCGATGTCAGCGGCTCACCGCTGGACAGGCGGCGCAGCAGCAGGTCCTCGGTCAGACTTCCCACCATCCTGCCGTTTTCGATTACCGGCGTCTGGCTGATGCCGTAGCGGCGCAGCAGTTCAACGGCATCGGCCACCGAATCGGTTGGCCTGACGCTCACCACAAGCGGCATACTGCGCATATGCGTGCGCCGGTAGGTGAGCACATCGCGCAGCACCGGCTGAGCTGTCTCGGCCTGGATGAGCAGGTCATTCTCGCGCATCCATGTATCGTTGAACTGCTTGCTCAGGTAGCCGCGCCCCGTGTCGGGCAGCAGCACGACCACCACATCATCCGGCGTGAGGCGCCGCGCATAGAGCAGGGCCGCAGCGAGCGCGGTGCCGGCGGAGCCGCCCGCCAGAATACCCTCCTCGCGCGCCAGCCTGCGCGCCCAGTAGAACGAGGTGCGGTCATCGATGCGCATCACTTCATCTACCACCGACGGATCGTAGTTGGCCGGAAAGACCTCCATGCCGATGCCTTCGACCTTGTAGGGCCTGGGCGTGTCGCCGGAGAAGACCGAGCCGGCGGGATCGGCGCCAATGATCTTGATGTTCGGATTCCGCTCCTTGAGGAAACGCGCGGTGCCGGAGATGGTGCCTCCGGTGCCGATGCCAGCGACAAAAGCGGTTACGCGCCCCGCCGTGTCGCGCCATATCTCCGGGCCTGTCGTCGCGTAATGCGCTTCCGGATTGGCCGGGTTGGAGTACTGGTCAGGACAATAGGCCCCGGGAATTTCGTCGGCGAGTCGGTGAGCGACGTTCTTGTAATAATCGGGCGAGTCGTGGGAAACGCTGCTGGGACAGATGACGACCTCGGCTCCATAGGCGCGCAGCAGGCTGCGCTTCTCTTCGCTTACCTTGTCGGTCATGACAAAGATACAGTGGTAGCCCTTGATCGCCGCGGCTATCGCCAGGCCATGCCCGGTATTGCCGCTCGTCGGCTCGACAATGGTAGAGCCGGGGCGCAGCAGGCCGCGTTTCTCGCAATACTCGATCATCGCCGGCCCGATGCGGTCCTTGACGCTGCCGCCGGGATTGAACATCTCCATTTTTGCCAGCATCAGCGGCGGCACGTCGCTGGCAACACGATTGAGGCGCAGCAGCGGCGTGTCGCCTATGGCCTCAAGGATCGTATGATAATAGCGCATCTCACCCATCGCTGGTTCTGTTTGCTCTTGCACTTTTATAACCTCTACTGCTTTATGAGGCTTGCGACACGATGGGTTGTGGTGATTGGCAGGAAGGATTGGAAACCATGAGCGTAACACATCCCCATCTGTCAACGTTTGCGTTTAAACCATGCGCACAGTATAGCAGATTCTGTCTTTTACTATCCACTCTTCTTTGGTTGCGGCATCTGTCATCTTTTCGCGGCATTGGTTCCCTGCTTCTGACACCTCAGCGCCTGCGGCGCTTCGCATAGGAATAATAAGGATGAGCCGGCGGCGCCGACTGGCGCCGCCGGCTCATCCTTATTATTCCTGTGCGAGCCACCGAAGGTGCTGATGAGGGCACATAAGCTCTCCGCCGGCTCATCCTTCCTTCTCCTATGCGAGCCACCGAGGGTGCTGATGAGGGCACATAAGCTCTCCGTCGGCTCATCCTCCTTCTCCTGTGCGAGCCACCGAAGGTGGTGACGAGTGCAAAAAAAGAGACGCGCATCCTCAATCGCGGCCCATAAGTCCCTGCTGCCAGGCGAAGACGGCGGCCTGCGTGCGATCCACCATATGCAGCTTGCTCAGGATATTGCTCACATGCCCCTTGACCGTTTTCTCGCTGAGCACAAGCTTCTCAGCGATGGCGGTGTTGGATTGCCCCTCGGCGATCAGGCGCAGCACATCCAGTTCGCGCTCCGTGAGATCGGCGAAGGCGGGGGGCACCCTTCGCCTGGACTCACGTACCTCCTGAATGACGCGGCTCGCCACGCGCGGGTGCAGCACCGATTCTCCCCGCGCCGCCTTCCTGACGATATCCGCCAGTTCCGCGCCACGAATATTCTTCAGTGTGTAGGAGATGGCCCCGGCGCGCAGGGCGGGGAAGATATTTTCATCTTCGTGATAGGAAGTGAGGACAATCACCTGCGTTCGCGGGCTGATGCGCCTGATCTGCCGCGTGGCCTCAACGCCATCTATGCCGGGCATCAGCAGATCCATCAGCACGACATCGGGCACATGCTCCTGCACATGGCGCACGGCCTCCTCGCCCGATTCCGCCTCACCGATTACGTGTAAATCGGGCTGCGTTTCGAGGAAGGCGCGCACGCCCTGCCGGACCACGCTGTGATCGTCCACAATCAATACGGTAATGCGCTCTGCCACTGTTTGCTACCCTTCCTCCGGTTCGTCCTTCTCGACTGGAGAAGCCGTCGCTTGCAACTCCGACTCGCCCTCATCGGATGAAGACGTTATCACCTCTACCTTGCTGCTCTCCTGCCGCACGACCAGGACTGTATCCGGCGGGATCCGGCGGAGCAGCCTCACGGGGAAGAGCAGGCGCAGCGGAGCACAGAGCATATATAGCATCGTGCGAATGGCCGCGTTCTGCCAGATATTTCTGGCCTCCGACCATTGGAGACGCGGGTCGAGGCAGGTCTTGTAGCTCTGCACCACCCCATTGACATGAAAGCGCTCTGCTAGCTTTGTGAGGACATGCACCCAGATCTTTTCCTGTATGCTCGCGCCCATCAAGCGAAAGCCAAGCTCATACAGCGGATCGTTAGCACGCGCCAGGGATTGAATCTGGCAGATAATACAGCCATCATCCGCCCTGGAGACACTGAAAGTATTCCACCCGGACTCGGGATGGCCCTGGGGCGTCATCAGTGTGAACGATTCATCGTCGGCATAGAGCACCATCACGCCTGTCGAGACGGGCATACCTACAGAAGCGTTGATAAGGATAAGCTGGCCTGGCTCGAGTTTACCCATGACCGGATAGAAACGCTGCCCGGGCGGCATGAAGGTGGGAAAGTTCTTCTTCCAGATCTCCATCACCTCGACTGCCGTCAGCGCCAGGCCGGGCAGGCGCACGCGATAGGTTCGCTCCCAGAGTTGCCCGAAGCCTTGCAGCGGTCCCACGACCTGCCGCCCTTCTACATTCAGATTGATAGCTCCGGTTGGCACTCTGGAGACACGCAGCGTCTCGACCTGGCTCGCCCAGTATGCCGCATCGCGGGGCAATTTGACCTCTTCAGGATCGGTTCCCATGACGTTTGATCCTTTCTTTTAGCGCGAGCAAAGAAACGCATGGACTGGCACTCTATCGCGCAGCCGTGCGACTTATCGTGCTCTTTCGGCATGTGTAACTCCTTTTGCATGATAGATCGCGCGACTACACAGTGTATGGGATTATGTTTGCGCGGCCGCGACAGCCTCGCTCTCGTTCGCATAGGTCTTGATGACATCGCCTAACCGCGTCAACTCAAAAATATGGCGATAGTGCTCGCTCAGGCCATAGCAGAAAAGGCGCTGCTTCTGCCTGTTGACGCGCACCAGGAGGGTGACGAGCAGGCCGATACCGCTACTGTTCATATATGCCAATCTGGTAAAGTTCAGGATGATAACGCGGGTGGTCGCGCTGGTACGCGCATAGGCATCCATCAGAGCGTTTTCGGCAGCCGCTGAGAGATCGCCCTCGATATCGATAACGCTCACTGTCGGGCTGACCTGGCGCACATTCATGACAACATTGGTCTCTGGCATAGAGTTCACTCCTGCATATGGTGTTCATCTTTCTGGCGGTACATCACCATTTCAACGACATTGCGGCTTTCTACCCTTTCTATACGCAGTTCATCCACGAGATTTTTGATAAGAAAGAGTCCCCAGCCGCGCGGCGTCTGTAGTCCCGCCAGTTTCGCGGTGAGATTGGGCGCGGCCAGCACATCGGGCATGGCGAAGCCCTCGCCCTGGTCGGAGACGAGCACGATCACGCGAGAAGGAGAGGCCAGCACCTTGATAGCCACTACCCTGTCAGGCTGATAGTGGTTGCCATGCTCCATCGCGTTCATCGTCGCCTCGGCCACAGCGGTCTTGAGATTAGCCAGGCGCCCGGCCTCCAGGTGCAGAGGCTGCACCGCACCGGCCACCCTCTCCATCGCCTCCCGTTCGTTGCCGGGCGCACTCGCTATCGTCCACTCCAGGAGCAGATCTGGCTTCTCCTGTTGCTTTTTCATTGTAGGCTGCTCCGGTGTTCTTTAGCAGCATCACCAGGGTGACATCATCCTCCTGCTCCCATCCCTCGCCGGTGAAGCTCCTGAGTTCATTAAGCAAACGTTCAAGGAGCGAGGTCCCATCAGCGTGATCCGCGATCAACTGTTTGAGGCGCGGGAAACCAAACATCTCACGTTGAGGATTATGCGCTTCTACCAGGCCATCGCTGTAGAACAGGATGCGTTCATCATCCCCATCCAGCACAACTTCCTGCTCATCATAGCGTGTACCTGGCATCAACCCCAGCGGCATGCCAGTCGCATACAATTCACATATCTCGCGGCCATGCCGTCGATACGGTAGATCCTGGCCGGCGTTAGCGAAACGTAGTCGTCCGTTGTCTGGATCAAGTATAGCATAGAAACAGGTGACAAACATCCTGGGCAGCGTATCAGCATAAAGCAGGTCATTTACCCGCGCCAGCGCCTCGCCCGGCGAATCGGTGGTCTGGGCGGCGGCGCGTAACATGCTGCGCGTGCTTGCCATCACCAGGGCGGCGGGTACACCTTTGTCAGCCACATCGCCGACCACCAGTCCCAACCGCCCATCTTCAAACGCTATAAAATCATAAAAGTCGCCGCCGACCTCGCGCGCCGGTTGATAATACGTCGCTACATGCCATCTCTCCAGCGCGGGCGCCTCCTCGGGCAGCAGCGAGCGCTGGATCAGTTGCGCGGTACGCAGTTCCTGCTCGATCCGCTCACGCTGCCGCACCTCCACCTGCTGTTCGCGCACCATCTGCGCCACGCGCAGCGCCGGCGCAACCTGGGCCGAGAGTGTATTGAGCAGAGAGCGATCCTCCGAGGAGTACTGCTGTCCGCTCAGGCGCGGTCCGAGATTGAGCAGCCCGACCAGATCGCCGTGGCTGATTAAGGGCAGCGCTATCGCCACTCGCGCTTCCTTCAATGCGCGTGCAAGCGGAGAATCCAGTTGCAGCCGGTCAATCTCCAGCACGTCGACGGTCCTGAGTGCATAGGCAATCAGAGCATCATCATCGGTAATCTCGATATTTAAAGGCTCCGTCGTGCGCAGCGGATCGGGCATCGACCCGGCGCTCAGCCGCGCATGCTCACCGGCTTTGCCCGGCATCTTGCGCCCGTTTTGCTTCCATTGCGCCATCTGGTAGGCGCCGCCAGCGCCCTCCAGAGCTGCCTCGCGCAGCCAGAGCGAGATTTCACTGGGCAGCAGCGTCTCTCGCACAATATCGATCAGCCGCGCGCTCAACTGGTCCAGGTCGATCTCCTCGCGCAGCGTGGCAGTAAACTCCGCGATCACTCTGGCGGCATCGTACCTGCTGCGATAGAAACGCCTGTCGATAAAGGCTTGAATGCGCTCCCGCAAGGGATTGAACAGCGCGACGGCCACCAGCGTCGAAATCACAATCGAGGCTTCGGATGTGAAAGGCGCGTTGCCGCTGATCTGAACAATAAGCTGGCTGCCTACACGCACAGGGTGAACCTCGCTTGCAGGATTGCCCTGGTTAACATGCAGGAGCTGCGACGCTGTAATCAGGCCGAAGTAGACGACGGCCAGCGAGATACTTACCAGCGTGTAGACCAGCGAGCGGTTGAGAAACAGCCGGAAGCTGATGAGCCGTGTGCGGATGATGGCGAAGGCGATACCTATAAGGATGAGCAGGATCACAAGGGCCACATAAGCCTGCCGGGCAAAGGCAGAGAGCACGCCCAGAATCAGGCCAACCCGTATCACCCAGACGATAGCGAGCAGGCAGCCACGCCCTATCTGCCCACAGGTGTGCCTGAGTTTACGAGGCGTGGTCTGTACAACGGGAGCGTTGACGGCTCCAGCAGGCCGTATGGTTGCGCGACTCATCTATTCTATCCCTATGCGATTTCTATCTATAGTAATGATGCTTTCAGATTAATCATGTATAATGGCGCTGTGTCTGGCACAGCCTGTGCAGAGCTTGCTCATATACATCAATACGTGTACAGGTGTCATCTTCTCCTTGCGCAGCGGCGCGATCAATCGCGCCGTCACACACCATTGGATCTCATGCCGCGACTTTTAAATGGCTATGGCTGCGCAGGCTGCATACAGGAGCAATGCGCAACAAGGCGCGTTCCCTGTCCGGGATGGCTTTCGATGACGAACGAACCTCCCAGCGCCTGCATCCGCTCCCGCATCGAGTGCAGACCGACGCCGGAGTCATTCAATTGCGCCGTAGCGAAGCCGCGCCCGTTATCCTCGATGGTAAGCGTAACCTGATCCTGATCGCACTCCAGCACGATCTGTACATTGGTAGCCTGGCTATGGCGGGCGACGTTTGAGAGCGCTTCCTGGGTGATGCGCCAGAAAGCTTCTTCGACTGGCTGCGGCAGCGCCCAGGAGGGCGGGATATGCATATCGACGGCGATACCATGCTGGTTGCTCCAGGCCAGGATGTAATCTCGCAGCGCTTCCGAAAGCCTGTTCTCCTGGAGGGCTGCGGGACGCAGTTCCTGGATCAGCGTCGTCAATTCTTGCTGCGCCTGGTAGGCCAGCGCCTCGGCCTCCAGCAAGTGTTTGCGAGCAGCATCTTTCTCATCTATCAATGAAAGCGCCGTATCGAGCTGCATAGTGACGGCGAAGACCTGCTGCTTGACGCTATCGTGCAGGTCGCGCGAGAGGCGGGAGCGTTCCGCCAGGCGCGCATTCTGGCCGGCCAGCGCCTGCTGCTGCGCGATGCTTTCGACAAGCTGCCCGGCCATGCGATTGAACTGCTGCTCCAGTTGCCCAACCTCGTCTTGTTTTGCCACCCGTACACGCTGCGCATAATCGCCGTCGGCAAAGAGCGTCGTGGCAACCGCGAGTCGCCGGATACGTTTGACCAGACCGCGCGTCGTGAGCCAGCCAAAGAGTCCACCAAAGGGCGCTATGAACATGGCCCAGAATATAGCGCTGACTAACACACCCAGGGGATAGCCCTGGAGAAAGCCCTGAATGGCGTGATCTGGCGCCTGGACATAGATTGCGCCTATCGGCTGCTTTGTCCTATCCAGCACCGGCTGTACAGTATAGCCAGCATGTCCCTGCGTGGTGGAAATTGGCGCGCTCGTCGCCCGCCCACGCAGCGCCTTTGCTATGACCTGAGATGCGCCGGGCAGCAGGCGCGCGGCTGACGCACCGGCGGGATAGCGCGCCGGGTAGGAACTGGCGAGCACACGGCCATCGGGGGCAATCAACAGCGCGAAATCTACCTGCTGCACGTCCGGGTTGCGTGTATCGAGATAAGGCACCGTTTTGTAGCCACTGGCATCCTGTCCCGGCGGGATCAGCGAAGCAGCCTGACCGGACATAAAGGTGCTGCGCGGATCTAGCTGCCCTCCCGAAGCTTGCGCGGCGGCGGCCAGGGCGTAGACCTGCGCGAGCTGTCTTGTTTCTGTAATCAGATCATTGCTGTTGGCGTAAAAACGTGTCAGCGCTATATACGAGAATAAACCGAAGATGAACTCGACGAGGAGCACGACGGCGACGGTCATTACGACATAGGAGATGGTCATGCGCCATTGTATTCTTGAACTGCGCGGCGGCTTCTGTTCGCCCCTACCGGGCTTGAGCAAGGATGATATCGGTTGACGCGTCACCTGCCTGCTTCTCCTTTCATCAATTTATCCTATTTTATCACGCTATATCATACTACACTGTGTATAACTAAGAGCATACCTGATCGATCCTCCCACACCGGGCAGTCGCGCGGCTCCGCCGCGCAATGGATATGTGGTGTGGCCCGGGCGCTTCGCAGTTGGGCCACACCACATATCCATTCTCCTTCCATCGCTTGATGGACGCTCGCTATTACTGCACAATCACGGTCAGATTCATGCCCTGGTGAACCGAGCAGTAGATGTGATAGGTGCCGGCAGCGTTGAAAGGGCCGATCTCGACGCTCTTACCGTTAACCTGGACGTGGTTGACCGAGGGCGCGCCTGCTTCCTGCTGCGGCTCTGGCTGGCCGTTCTGCCAGGAACCGTTAGAGAGAATGTGCAAGAATGAGCCGTCATCGACGAGCAGCAGCTTCGAGCCTTTGGCGATTGTGACCGAAGACTGGTCGAAACTGGTAGGCCCCATATGCACGGTTGGTACGCCGTTCGCGCTCGCCGCAGCGGCAGCAGGCGCGGCTGTCGTCGCCGATGGCTGCACAAGCGCGCCGAGCAGCAGGAAGCCGATCAGGATGCCGGCCAGGCCCGCCAGCAGAGGCGCAAAGAAACGCGAAGAGCGGCGCTCTCCCTGGCGGTAGTTCTGTACCGTTGCTACTATCCCGGCGATCAACGCGCTGATAAAGCAGCCGAGGATGAGCACTATAATCACAAAAGAGATGTAGGATATCGTCGCGCCTTCCGCCGCTAAGAAGTCTTTAGGGTGCTGCAAGTGATAGACGGGATAGGACGTAACAGTGAGGAAGATGTACAGGTAGACGGCACCCAGGATGCTGCCGAGCAGTGGCGCCCAGCGCAGGCCAGCGGCGACGAGGGCCGCGCCGGCCAGCAGGAGGATGCCCAGAACGGTAACGCTGCTATTCTTTATCAGTAAACTGAAGGCAGTACACAGGATGCCACTGACGATCAAAGAGGCGAGTGTGAGCTTACCATAAGCGCTCAATGGCTGGCGAGAGAAGAAGCCAGCGCCTTTTACTGTGGCGTTCATTTTGATTTGATCCTTTCATTTATGTAAAGCTTTGCAAAAAGATGTGAGATGACTCCTCCACCACACCCTGCGATCTGATACAAGCATATCCGCTCTCAGGGATTCAAGGATGCGTCTGAAGGCGGGATTCTATACGACTGTGGTCCCGTCCTCCACACGAACGCCGGATATTCGCGCGGCTTCGCCGCGCAGGGAATATATTGGTGGCGTGGAAACATGCGC
>DATGLE010000306.1:0-13222 GCA_035294325.1 Ktedonobacteraceae bacterium
TAAGAAGCGAGCGCCGCAGGCGCGAGGAAGCTATTACCCTGGGCTGTGCCCTGACTTTTTGCTCTTGTCACTTAGCAAAGGTTTTGTTAGAATCCGCAAAGGGGTACAAACGTATCCCTTCCCCACGATGTGGCAAACTGCGTCGTGCTGTCATGGTAAAATATCAATAGATCGGTGCTTTTATAAAAGGATGTTCTCCTCTTGTCCAGAACTTTAGATTACGAGCCAACATAACCCGGAGGTAGATTTTTTATGGACTTAGCCACCCTCATTTTCTGGATCATCGCGGTGGTCCTGGTAGGGGCGGCGTTGATGGTTGTAAGTCTGCGCAACATCGTGCATAGCGCTCTGGCGTTGGTTGTGGTATTTGCGATGGCTGCCGGTATCTACATACTGCTCAACGCCGAATTCATTGCTATTGTACAGATCCTCATCTATGCGGGAGCCGTGACCATCCTCATTCTCTTCGCGCTCATGCTCACGCGCATCGGCGGCCGGGTGAGGACAAACCCCACGAACCGGCTGTGGTGGGTCGCGGTCATTATCTGCGCTCTCGTGGGGGCATGCATCATCTACGCTGCAACGTTCAGCAGCCGTGCGATTGCGAATGTAGGGAACGCGGCCGGCCAGTTGCCCGCAGGCATCAATAACGTTGTGCGCATCGGACAACTTTTATACAGTCCCACAACGTATAGTTATGTGCTGCCCTTTGAAATCGCCTCGCTGGTGCTGCTGGTAGCCATCGTTGGCGCGATTGTCATTGGCAGGGAGGATTAACGGCATGCTCACGCTCAATCATTTTCTGGTGCTCGGTGCGATACTCTTCTGCATCGGCCTGTATGGTGCGATTAGCAAGCATAACGCTATTGCCGTGTTGATGGGCATCGAAATTATGCTCAATGCCGTCAATATTACAATGGTAGGTTTTTCTTTCTTTAATCAGGTCAAGCCTTTTTCTACTTACCTGACCGGTCAGATCTTCGCTATTTTCATTATCACTGTGGCTGCGGCGGAGGCTGCGGTTGCCCTGGCGATGATTATTGCTATCTATCGCAAGCGAGACACGGTGGATGTTAGCGAGATAGATATGATGAAGTACTGATTCAGACCAGGTTGCTCAAGAAAGGAGATGTGCGCCTTTCCTGTCACGTAGCAAGTGTTTATTGATAAAGGTAATGACAGTGTGCGCACAAAGATCGTATGGCTTTGTATCAATACTCCTGGCTGATTCTCTTCGCTCCGCTCTGCGCATTCTTTGTAATTGTCTTCGGCACCCGCATGTGGGACATCTTTAGCCGTCCACGCGCCGGGGCCGCGAGCGTTCATGGGGATGCCTCCACCGCCCACGCGTCAGACGCGCATGGGGCCACAGGGGAGGGGCACGGCGAAGAACCTGTCCAGGATCAAGAATATGACGATGATCCTACAGTACCCTCTTTAACAATGGGGGCCAGGGTAAGCGGCTATCTGGCTATTTTGATTATGGGCCTGGCCTGTATTTACTCCTGGGTAATTTTCGCGAATACGCTGGTTACTCCCATTCCCGCGAACATTAATCCGATTTTTACCTATAGCTGGGGCGTGCCCGGCTTCGATATCGCCTTCCACCTGGATAATCTGACGGTGGTGATGATGGTGGTGGTGACGACGGTTTCGCTGCTCGTTCAGTTCTATTCACAGGGCTACATGGGAAATTCGGCGGGCTACGCGCGCTTCTTTGCCTATCTCTCGCTTTTCGCCTTCTCCATGCTGGTCATCACCTTTGCGCAGAACTTCCTGGTGATGTTCATCGGGTGGGAGCTGGTCGGCCTCAGTTCGTACCTGCTGATCGGCTTCTGGATCAACAAGCGCGCCAAACCGGAAGAGCTGCGTCCCTCCCCGGCATCGGCGGCGCTGCAAGCTATGGTAACAACTCGTATCGGCGATGTTGGCTTTATCATCGGTATCATGATCCTCTTTGCCAGCACCGGTACCTTTGACTTCACGCAGCTTGCATCCAGGGTGCAGGGCATGGACAAGGCGGTCCTCGCCATCGCAATGATCCTGGTCTTCTGTGGGGCCATCGGTAAGTCGGCGCAGTTTCCGCTGCACGTCTGGCTGCCGCCAGCGATGGAAGGCCCGACGCCGGTGAGCGCGCTGATCCACGCTGCGACGATGGTGGCCGCCGGCGTCTACATGGTCGCGCGTACTTTCCCACTCTTCCTGGCGGCCGATCCCGCCGCCTTCGCGGTTGTGGCCTGGATTGGCGCCTTTACCGCGCTCTTCGCCGCGTCGATTGCCCTGGCGCAGAGCGACTTCAAGCGCGTGCTGGCCTACTCGACGATCAGCCAGCTTGGCTATATGTTTGTCGGCCTGGGCGTCGCCGGTCCCACGTTAGGTCCTGGCCCCGGTATGTTTCATCTCTTCACGCACGCCTTCTTCAAGGCCCTGCTCTTCCTGGGCGCCGGCAGCGTGCTTTATGCGCTGCACCATGCCACGCACAAAGAGGTTCAGGATATGCGTCTGATGGGCGGCCTGGGACCGAAAATGCCGATCACGGCGATTACCTGGCTCATCGCCACGCTCTCGATCTCCGGCTTCCCCTTCTTCGCCGGCTTCTATAGTAAAGATTCGATCATCGAGCTGACGTTGACCGAGGCGCACAACTGGCCGCTGTACATTATTACGCTCTTCACCGCAGGGCTGACCGCTTTCTATATGCTGCGCGCCTTCATCCTGGCTTTTGGCGGCAAGGGGGGCAAAGTGTTTGGCCTGTGGGGCGGCACGTATCGAGGCGTGGGCAATCCGAAAGAATCACCGTGGACGATGACAGTGCCGCTGATCCTGCTGGCGATCCCTTCGCTGCTGGCCGGCTACTGGCTCAACTTCTACACCTACCTCAGCCCGAAGGCGCCTGGTATCAACCTTGCCGACGTATTCACCTCCCCGTTTACGCTGGTCGGCGTGATCGTAGCCTTTATCGGCCTCGGCTGGGCATACTTCCTGTACGGCAACGTCGAGCTGGCGAAGCTCAACGCTATAGTTCAGGGCAATGCCTTCCTGCGCACGGTGCACCGTATTCTCTATCATCGCTACTACATCGAGGAGTTCTACGATCTGCTGATTCGCTACGTCGTGCTGGGCCTCTCGCATCTTGAGCAGGCTTTCGATGCCTATGTCGTGGATGGTATCGTCAATGGCATCGCTTCCCTCATCACGACCTTTGGCCGCGACGTGCGCCGCGTAGAGACAGGCCGCGTGCAGGCGTATATGGTCGCCTTCTTTGGGGGCGTTGCCGTGTTAGCTGTGATCGTCATCGCACTGGTCACGTTCGTGAGAGGATAACAAGGTCATGGCAATCTTCACAACTCCACTTACCTGGATTATCCTGCTGCCGGTGATCGGTGCGGTGGCAGTCTATCTTACGCCGGAGCGCATCGCGCGCTGGCTGGCGCTGCTCTTCGCGGCGGCGACGTTCGCGGTTTCTATCGTCGTGCTGGTAAACATTCTGGCCGCCGGGCAGGGCTTCGGCGATATTCAGCACTTGCCCGCTGCTGGCGGCGTCATCGATCTTCCGTGGATCAATTTCAGGGCTGGCGGCATCCAGCTCAGAATCGATTACGCGCTGGGCGTCGATGGCCTGAGCCTGCCACTGGTGATGCTCAATGCGCTGCTGAGCGGGCTGGCGATCATTGGCGGCTGGGAGAAGGTGCGCGTCAGGGAATATATGGCCCTGCTGCTGATCCTGGAGGCGGCGGTGATGGGCGTCTTTATGGCAACGGACCTCTTCCTCTTCTTCCTCTTCTGGGAAGTCGAACTGGCGCCGATGTTCCTGCTCATCGGCATCTGGGGTAATGAGGTTATGAAGCACGGCATGCCCGGGCGCATCTACTCGGCGTGGAAGTTCCTGCTCTATACCTTCTTCGGCAGTATCTTCATGCTGGCAGGCATCTTCCTGCTCTACTTCACCAATATCGCTAATGGCGGTACGGTGACGGCGAGCATGATCTACTTCGCGTCGCATATGCTTGGTGGGCCGGTAGTGGTCTTCGGCCTGACGATCAGCTTCCAATTGCTGACCTTCCTGCTGATCTTCGTCGCCTTCGCCGTCAAGATACCGATGTTCCCGTTCCATACCTGGCTGCCCGACGCACATACCGATGCTCCAACCGAGGTCAGCGTGATCCTGGCCGGCATCCTGCTCAAGATGGGCGCCTACGGGCTGATTCGTATCTGCCTGGGTCTCTTCCCTCTGGGCGTTCACGATTTCTCTGGCGTGCTCGTCGTGCTGGCGGTGATCAACATCATCTATGGCGCGGGCATCTGCCTCATCCAGTCGGACATGAAGAAGCTAATCGCCTATTCGAGCGTGAGCCACATGGGCATCATCCTGCTGGGTGTCGCTGCGGCGGCTGGCAGTGGAGATATAGCTTTCCGCACGGCGGCGCTGACCGGAGCGACGGTGCAGATGATAAGTCACGGCCTGATTACGGGGCTGCTCTTCTTCTGCGTGGGCGTGATTTACGACCACGCTCATACGCGCGAGATCGCCGTCTTCGGCGGAGTAGCGAAGAAGATGCCGCTGCTCGCCACGCTCTTCACCTTCGCGGGCCTGGCATCGCTCGGCCTGCCGGGGCTGGCCGGCTTCGTCGCGGAGTACATGGTATTCACGAGCAGCTATCGCATCTGGTCGGCGGCGACGATTATCGCGGTCTTCACCATGATTCTCACCTGTGCTTATCTGCTCTGGATGCTCAAGCGCGTCTTCTACGGGCCGTTCAATACAAAGTGGCACTGGCTGCCCGATGCCTCGGCGCGTGAGGCGGTCCCGCTCATTGTGCTGGCCGTCTTTATCGTGCTGGTCGGTATCTATCCGCTGCCCCTGATCGATGCATTCAGGCCCAGCCTGGCGCAGATTATGCATGTGGCCGTGGCTATGATAAAGTAGGTGGGGCAAGGAGTTATAAATAAATGTTTAAAGTAGCTGATCTCTACCTGCTGGCGCCGGAGCTAACGCTGGCTCTGCTCGCGCTGGTCGTAATGATGGTGGATCTCTTCGTCAAACGCCGCGTCGTCACAGCCGCCGTTGCGCTGCTCGGGCTGATCGTGCCTTTCGGCTTCGCTATTTCTCTGGCTGTGACGCAGACGGGGACGCAGCGCGCATTCTTCAATATGCTGGTGATCGATCCCTATGCCATCTTCTTCGAGATAGTCTTCCTGATTATCGCGGCATTGATGATCCTGGCATCTTACGACTACGTGGGCAAGTACGTCAGGGCCGACGGCGAGTTCTACACGCTCATGCTCCTGTCGGTGACGGGCATGACGCTGATGGCAAGCACGGGCGAACTCATCACCATCTACATTTCGCTGGAACTTACCAGCATCCCGCTCTATGTCATGGCCGGCCTGATGCGCACCAGCGAGCGTTCGGCGGAGGCTTCGGTGAAGTATGTGCTGCTGGGCGCGATGTCCTCGGCGATCCTGCTTTATGGCTTCGCGCTGCTCTACGGCCTGACGGGCACAACCGACCTGGTAAGCATCGCCACGGCGGTCAGGCAGGGTGTCCAGCAGGGCAATGCGCTGCTCATCGTCGCGGTCATCCTGACCATTGCCGGTTTCGGCTTCAAGATCTCGGCGGTGCCCTTCCATATGTGGGCGCCGGATATCTATGAGGGTGCGCCAACTCCCTCGACGGCCTTCTTCTCGGTGGGTTCCAAGGCGGCAGGCTTTGCCGCGCTCATTCGCGTCTTCATCTACGGTGGTCTTGGTCAGGTGAACCTGACCTCGCAGATCATCGTGTTCTCGATTGTGGCCGTGCTCACGATGACGCTCGGTAATCTGGTGGCTGCCGTACAGTCGAACGTCAAGCGTCTGATGGCTTACTCCAGCATCGCGCAGGCCGGCTATATCCTGGTTGGTTTCATCGCCAGCCTTGCTACCGGCCGCCCGGAGGGCAATGCCTCCGTGCTGTTCTTCATTCTGGTCTACGTGATTACCAACCTGGGTGCCTTCTCCGGCATCATCGCGCTCGCCAATCTGACCGGAGGCGAGACAATCGATGATTTTCGTGGGCTTGGCCGGCGCGCTCCCCTGCTGAGCGCGGGAACGGCGCTGTGCCTGCTATCGCTGGCCGGCATTCCGCCGGTGGCCGGGTTCTGGAGCAAGGTCTTCCTCTTCACGGCCGCCTGGGAATCGG
This sequence comes from Ktedonobacteraceae bacterium, assembly GCA_035294325.1. Taxonomy (GTDB): domain Bacteria; phylum Chloroflexota; class Ktedonobacteria; order Ktedonobacterales; family Ktedonobacteraceae; genus DATGLE01. The sequence continues at coordinate 6,179 of DATGLE010000306.1, forward strand.
GGCTGCAATGGCTGGTGATTGTGGCTCTGCTCAACACCATCGTTTCGCTCGTCTACTATGGTCGCATCGTGAAGGCGATGTACTTTGATGCGCCTCCCAAGAATGATCGCCTGGTGGCCCCGGTGGGCCTGATGACCTCGATCACGCTGACCACGGCTGCCCTGCTGGTGATTACTGTGGCCGCGCAGGCGATCCTCAACGCGTCAACGCCTGCCGCCAGCAGCCTGCTGACCTTCCTGGCCGGGCATTGATCCGCGTGCGCAGCCAGGGTGGGGCACGGTAAAACCCGGGGGACAGGTCGAGACAAAGTGGGCAGGTAAAAGACGGGGCAGATCGAGCCAGGGTGGGGCACGGTAAAAGCCGGGGGGCAGGTCGAGACAAAGCGGGCAGGTAAAAGAGGGGGGCAGATCGAGCCAGGGTGGGACACGGTAAAAGACGGGGGGCAGGTAAAAGACGGGGGCAAGCCCCGTCTCTACATTCACGAGGTGTAGAGACGGGGCTTGCCCCCGTCTGGGCCTGTCCCCTTCGTCTGGACCTGTGCCCCCCGTCTGGGCCTGTGCTCCCCGTCTGGGCCTGCCCCCTTCGTCTGGGCCTGTCCCCTTCGTCTGGGCCTGTCCCCTTCGTCTAGACCTGTGCCCCCCGTCTGGGCCTGTGCCCCCCGTCTGGATCTGTGCATCCCGTCTGGGCCTGTGCATCCCGTCTGGGCCTGTCCCCTTCGTCTGGGCCTGTGCCCCCCGTCTGGGCCTGCCCATCCCGTCTGGGCCTGCCCATCCCGTCTGGGCCTGCCCTCGTCTTTTCTTAAAGATCTCACAGTATCCACACCCTGATGTTGCTATAGTTCACGCGTGTCGCATTCGTAATATCCGAGGCGATGAGGCCGATTTCTCCGCTGGCGTAGGTGGTATCGGTAATGGAGGTCAGTTTCGTCTGGTTGGCGTACAGTTCTATGGTGCTGCCATTGGCGACAACCCCGATAGTATTGAGCCGGTTCGCTCCTGTAAGGATCGCGGAAGACGTATTGGTGATTAGCGTCGAAGAAGTGTTGTTATCCCTATAGACATAGAGATCATACGATCCGTCCGAGCAGACCTTGAAGGAATAGACCTTGCCATTTGAACCGTCGTTACGAAAAGCTATCCCGCCGCAATCGCCCTGCAAGATCGTCATCTGCACCTCAACGGCGAAATTACCGTAATGGGTAGCCAGGTTGCACAGGAAGTTATTGTGCGCCTTTGTCTCGCTGATCTGATAGACGCCATTGGCGAACGCGCAGGTACCACCAAAGGCTTTGTTGCTATACATCTCCCATCTGGGAGTGGCCTGATTGAGTGGATCATAGAGCGCGAGGGTGCCCTGGCCGCTCATATAAGAGGGATAAGGATTGGCCGTCGCCGCCGTTGCCGTCGCAGCGGCGTAGGTCGTTGCCGTCGCGTTCACCTGCGCGGTAGCCGTCGCGGCTTGCGCGGTGATCGCGGCCTGCGCCGTCGCTGTTGCCGCTCCTGCCTGGCCCGCGCCTTGCTGGCCCGAAGTAAGGCCGCGATACAGCAGATACCCCGTGCCCGCCACGATAATGAGCAGAGCTATAAGCGCCAGCAGCGCTTTTCTGGCGCCGGAAGATCCCTTACGCGGCGGAGCGGTAATAATGGCGGGCGGTGGCGGTGGCACGACGATGTTCATGCTCTGCTGAGAACCGCCCTGAGGAATGGGGGTCCGGCTCTCCTGCCATGCGGAGGGGGATGCGGGCAGGTTGCTGGGAGAGGTCAGCAATTCGCTGCTCTGTGGGAAAGGCAGATTCCTGGCCTCTTCGGTGGCAGCAATATTGATGGTGAGGATCAGGGCGCCGGGAGGGCCGCCATCGTAGTAAGGCTCGCCCTGCCCCTCCAGGCGCAGCACCTGTCCCTCCTGCACTCCTGCCGGCACCTGCGCCGTTACCCGGCGTCCTCCCGGCAGGGTGAGGGTGCGGCTGGTGCCGCTCAAAGCTTCGCTGCGACGAATGCTCAGTGTTGCCCGCAGATCGCCCTTTGATTGAGTGGCCTGCTGGAAGGCGCGGGCGAAATCGGCGATAGAGGGAAAGCGTTCCTCCGGCTTCTTCGCCAGGGCGCGCAGAATGACGGCATCGATGGCCGGCGAGACGCGCGAGTTGAAGATGCCTGGCGGCTGGGGCTGTGCCGTGAAGTGCTGGCGCATCACCTGCTCCATGCGTCCGATGAAGGGCGGGCGGCCCGTGAGCAACTGGTAAGCCATAATCGCCAGCGCGTACTGATCGCTGGCCGCGACGGGCCGGCCATCCCACTGTTCAGGCGCCATATACGTTGGTGTGCCGCGCACGCTCTGGCTGGTATTGGCTGTAGCGCTGGTGAACTTCGCGATGCCGAAATCGGTCAGCAGCAAATCGGGACGCTTACCGGCGCCCGTGCGGTCTCGGATGAGGAAGTTGGAGGGTTTGACATCCTGGTGCACGATCTGGTGATCGTGCGCATGCTGGAGCGCATCCGCTGCCTGAGAGAGTAGATCGGCAATCTCTTCCGGCGTGAGCAGGCTGCTATAGCTATGCTGGCGCAGCCAGTCGGAGAGCGATCCCTCCGGGCGATAGGGCATGACCATATAGGTCACAGGCGCGCCATTGACCTCTTCCTCGCCAAAATCGAACAGTGGGAGAATGTGCGGGTGGTCGAGTAAAGAGATTGCCTTCATTTCGCGCTGGAAGAGGCGTTCAGCCTCCTTCGTCGCCTCTGAATCGGGATAAGGCGTGGCCTCGTTGCGGATAACTTTGATGGCAACCTGGCGCTCGATGCGTGTATCTTCCGCCACGTAGACTTCACCCATGTTGCCGCTGCCAACCTGGCGTATCAGCCGATAATGACCAAGCTGCACTCCTGCAAATGGCATCTTAGCCCTCCCGATTTCGCAAGAAAAATGCTAGAGTAGCATTGGTGGAACGTGACAATACTATAGCACAGGTATTGCAAAGACGGAAGTAGCCAGGGACCAATATACAGGCATTCTCACTATTTGATATTACGGATTGCCGATCTTGAATGTTAAAAGCCACGATGCAGGACATACTACCAGTCGCCGCGAATTACATGGGCGATGCTGGAGGCGTGTGAGAGGACGCGGCTCATCGCCGTCAGCAGGTCGAGATGGATGGCGCTCGATTCGATGCTCACCGGGACTCCTGATTGCAGGCGGCGCAGGTGACGCAGGTGGAACTCGCGTTTCATCTGGTTGATCTGGCGCTTGCGGGCAAAGAATTCCTCCGCCAGCGCGGGATCTTGCGCCGCCAGGGCGGCCAGCGCCTGCTGCAAGGCCGTTGTTACCTCATGATGGTAGGTCAGCAGATCGTGCCAGCCCTCGTCGGAAAAGACGAGCTGGTTGCGCCGCTTGCGCCGCGCGAGCCGCATGCACTGCTTGTCGATGATGTCGCCGATAGCCTCAAGATCGGTGATGACATAGAGCAGCGAGGTCTTGCGGCCCCTCTGCTCCTCGCTCATGGCGCTATCATCGAGCTGCGTAAGATAGCGTTTGATCGCACCGTTCAGCCTGTCGAGCTGGTCTTCGAGCTTATCGATACGCATGGGCACCTTGCTGCCGCGATCCTCGAAGGCGTGGATGCTCAGTTGCAACATCTCGGTCACGAGATCGGTCATGTGCAGAACCTCGCGCGTCGCCTGCCCCAGCGCAACAGCGGGCATCGAAAGCACATCGGGATTGAGATAGCAGGGTTCGCGGCCCTCCTCGGAGGCGCGCTCAGGGAGCAGCCTCGTCGCCAGGCTTGCCAGTGGGGCTGCCAGGGGAACAAAGACGATAGCCAGCGCGAGATTGAAGCCGAGGTGCGTGAGTGCGACGAGTGCCGCCGGGGCCAGGTGCGGCATTGCCAGCAGCGCCGTGAGCGGGTTCAGCAGCGCCAGTGCGATCAGAGCGCCGAGCAGCTTGGTACCGCAATGGATGAAGGCGAGCCGCCGCCCGGCCAGCGAACCGCTGCTCAGGGCGGTAAGCAGCGCCGTGATCGTGGTGCCGGCGTTGCAGCCGAAGAGCAGAGCGAGTGCTGCCACAAGCGGCAATGCGCCGCTGGCGGACAGCACGATCACCATGCCCACGCCGGCAACGCTCGATGCAAACGCCATCGTCAGCCCGGCGCCGATCAACGCCAGCACAATTGGCGCCCTGACCAGCGCCTCGAAGACCGCTGCTGTGACATGACTGTCAGCAAGAGGAGTGCTGCCGGCTTTGAGCGCGGCCAGCCCCAGAAGGATGAGGCCAATACCAAAGGCCGCCTGCCCTGTTCCGCGCCGCGTTGTGCCGCGCGTGAAGAAGGCCGCGGCGGCTCCGATGCCGGCAAAGAGAAAGGCATAGTCTGTAATGTTGAAGATCAGCAGTTGCACGACCAGCGCGGAGCCTACGTTCGTTCCGAGCAGCGTAATGATGGCGACGGTCAGAGGAATAAGCTGCGCGCTCACCAATCCGACCAGCAGCGAGGAGGTGGCGCCAGAGCTTTGCGTGAGCGCCGTTATCAATACACCAACGCCAAAGGCGGCCAGGCGATGGCGGGTGAGCAGCATCAGTGCGCGGCGCAGTCGCATGCCCGCGTCCCGCTGCATAGCGTCGGTAATCAGATGCACTCCGTAGAGCAGCAGCAGTACGCCGCCAACGATCAGGCTCAGAACAATCGTAGGATTGCTGGTGTCAATCACTGATACGCTCCTCCCCGGACTCACGTTCTTCTGCGTGGCTGCGCGATAATGAGCTTTAATGCTCGAGGGAACCCTTCAAGTTCTCTCCTTCCCTGACAGCCCGGCGCCTGCGGCGCTTCGCACCTGTGAGGAGTGGTTATATGCGGTGCGGATGCAGCCCGCACCATATACAACCCCTCCTCACAGATAGGCCGCAGAAGGCGGCAAGAAATCGGAAGAGTTATTGATCAAGATAAGGCATTAAGGGAATGTTAACAAAATGTTAAGGGAATGTTAAATACTATCATACCATGATGGCGCAGCGATTGCAAGGAGAGCCGTTGCGACCTGTTGAGAGAAAGGCGAGGGAGCTTCTCAGGTTCGCTGCTCGTCGGGCACATCCTCGATGAGCGCCGAAGGAGCGACCTCCAGCGCGTTCGCCAGGCGTGTCAACGTCGTCGTTGTAACCTCGACATACGGATCTCTGAAGATGCGCCGTATGGTGTTATAGGCAACTTCCGATTTCGTATGCAGCCGGGTCATCGATACGCCTCTGGCATCGGCTATTTCTTTGACTTTCAAGCGGATCTTCATAATAGAGGTCCTGGCCCACTCCAACTTATATAAGACACATACACTGGTAACTATTGACTGCTCATATTATAACAGCAATATTAAGATGCGAAAAGATGCTCATATGAGCGGAACAGTACCGGGCAAGCGACAGGCGTAGAAAATCATGGTCCGACTTTGCTCTCTTCTCTACGAAGCCGGGGAAATATTGACAATCATCAATATCTTCGCTATACTTTGGATAGAGGAAGAAGGAAGAATGGCCCAGAAACAGGAAATTATCCCGGTGAAAGAGCGCAAGAGACGCGTCGGTGCCGTAGGGGGCACCGCACCTTGCTGCCCGCCAGCGATACGGCCCGCGCTGCAATCGGAGGAGGCAAGCGTGATAGCTGCGCAGTTGCGCGCGCTGGCCGATCCAACGCGGGTGCAGATCGTAACGATGCTGGCCAGGCATGCCGGCGAAGTCTGTGTGTGTGACATTACCAGCAACTTCGACCTGGATCAATCGACTATCTCCCACCATTTGCGACTGCTGCGCCAGGCGGGGATTATCGATGTCGTGCGTTATGGTGTCTGGGCCTACTATTTCCTGCGCCCGGGCGCGCTGGCGCCGGTTCGCCAACTATTGCGACTGCTCGAACCTGCGCACCAGGAGGTTGAATCGGCCTGATTTTTTTTGCCATAGATATTGAAGATTATCAATGTCTCCTCGAAAGAAGAAAGGATAATCAAGCATGACCAATCATGACGAACAACTACGAAAGAGAGTGCGTAAGCGCTACGGACAGGCTGCGGTTCAGGTTTTGCAGACGGGAACAAAAGGTGGTTGCTGTGGCGGCGAATGCTGCAATAGTGCAGGCGATGCTATTACTCAGAACCTGTATAGCAGCACGGAGTTGCAGGGCATACCACTGGCAGCAGCCCTCGCCTCGCTTGGCTGCGGAAATCCCACCGCGCTGGCGGAACTGAGGCCGGGCGAGAAGGTGCTCGACCTGGGCAGCGGCGGTGGCATCGATGTGCTGCTCTCAGCGCGGCGTGTGGGGCCAAACGGTTTTGCCTATGGCCTGGATATGACCGATGAGATGCTGGAACTGGCCGAGCGCAACCGGGTGCAGGCAGCCATCGAGAACGTGCAGTTTCTCAAAGGCATCATCGAAGATATTCCCCTGCCTGATAATACCGTAGATGTCGTAATCTCGAACTGCGTCATCAATCTCTCCGCCGACAAGGGGCGCGTGCTGCGCGAGGCATACAGGGTGCTGGCGCCGGGCGGGCGCTTCGCCGTCTCGGATATCGTCGTTTGCGGTCAGATGCCTGAGAGCATTCGCGGCGACATGGAAGCCTGGGCCGGCTGCATGGCGGGTGCGCTCGAAGAGGAGACCTATCGCCGTCTGCTTGCCGAAGCCGGCTTCGTCGAAATCGCCATCGAGGTCACGCGCCGCTATACGTTCAACGATATGGTGGAAAGCGGCGCCGGTTCCTCCCTGGCGTCTCTCTCCGCCGAGGAGCGAGCCGCGCTGGAGGGGAAGGTCGTCAGCGCGTTTATCCGCGCGCGCAAACCGGCGTAAGCGCTCACACGGGCCGCGCCTTCAGTTGCAGGATGATCTGTCGCTGATCGTGTGGCTCGATATTGAGCCTGTCTTCGGGGCGGTTGAGACCATCTTCGCGCGTGACAACCGGCTCGAAGCAGACAAAAGCGTGATCGGGCGCCATCACCGGCTCCGACCAGACCTGCATCGTTGTCAGCGAATAGATGCCCTCGCTCGGCAGTTCGGCAATGGTCAGGGCGCCGCGATGG
>DATGLE010000307.1:0-20746 GCA_035294325.1 Ktedonobacteraceae bacterium
GCGAAAAGAAGACCACCCAGGCCGGGTCCCACAACGAGGCTGAGGTTAAAGCTCGAAGAGAGCAGAGCGTTGGCCGGCACGATGTCATCTTCTAGATAAGGCATAGCGCAAACATCCTGATCCATTGCTATGCTCAGCTTAACACGACATTTCTCCTGGCTACGCTGGTCAGAAGGACAGATTGCCAGTAATCGGGCTAAACACCGGATTGACAAAGCAGCGGACTGTAGGCTACCGTTAAAGATGAAGGAGGGCAGATGAACACATCCGTTTTATGGGAACAGCGCCTCTCGCAAGACCGGCGCCGCGTGGTGATTCTCGACGATGATCCCACTGGAACGCAGACGGTTGCGGATGTCGAGGTTATTTTACATCCGTCACTCGACGCCTACCGGCAATTTTTCGCCGGCCCGGACCGCGCTATATACGTCCTGACCAATTCACGCTCACTCAATCGGGAAGGGGCTACCGGCCTGGTCGCGCGCATTCGCGATGAGGTCAGACTCGCGGCCCGGGAGGCCCGCGCGGGCGTGGCATTCCTGCTGCGCGGAGATTCCACGCTGCGTGGGCATGTGTTCGCGGAGATCGATGTGCTTGCGGCAGGACTGGAGAACCCTGTGAGTCTTTTTGTTCCGGCGTTTCCCGAAGGAGGGCGCGCCACTGTTGGTGGCGTGCATTATCTGGTCACAGCAGAAGGCAGGATTCCGGTAGCGCAGACCGAGTTTGCGCGAGATACGGTCTTCGGCTATCGCAGCGAGCGCCTGGTCGATTGGGTGGCAGAGGTGGGACAGGGCAGGCGCGCGCTTTCGCTGCCACTGGAGCTATTGCGCGTGGAAGGGCCAGCAGTGGTGACGCGCGCACTGCTCGATGCGCCCGCCGGGTCGGTGGTCGTGCCCGACGCTGAGACGCGCAGCGATCTTGAGATCATCGCTTATGGGCTGCTGGACGCCGAGGCGCGTGGGCGGCAGGTCGTGGTCCGAACAGCCTCAACCTTTGCCGCCATACGCGCCGGGCTGCATAGTGCGCATATAGACTCCGTGGAGAGCGCCGCCGGGGGGCGCGTACTGGTCGTGTGCGGCTCACATACCGCCGCCAGTTCTCGCCAGCTCGACAGGCTTATCGAGCGCACCCGGGCGCCGATCATCATTCCTACTGATCGCCTGCTCAAAGAGGGACCGGATGCCATCGTACCAGGGCTGGCGGAGGCGATCAGGGGCGATCTTGAGCGGCAGAAATTCGCCATCCTGGCAACCGAGCGTATCCGGCAGGCGCAGCATGGCGATCTGGCGACGGGCGCGCGGGTCATGGATGCCCTCACGGCGATAGTGGCAAAGGTCGCAGGTAACTGCGATGCCGTCATTGCCAAAGGGGGCATTACCTCGGCCCAGGTTGCTACGGATGGCCTCGGCGCGACTCAGGCCCGCGTCCGTGGGCAACTGGAACCCGGTATTTCGCTGTGGAATCTCACGCTGCCCGATGGTCGCAGCCTGCCTTACGCGGTCATCCCCGGCAACGTCGGCACCGATCAAACGCTGCTGCATATCGCTGCCCAATTTCATGCTGCGCCCCTCACAACCACGAAGGATGAATAACCATGCAGGCATCTTTTTCCGAACTGCTCCAGGAGCATCGCGCGCGAGGAACGGCGCTGGGAGCTTTCACCTGCTATAACTTCGAGACCGCCGCCGCTGTGCTACAGGCGGCCCAGGAGCGCACCGACAGCGTTATCATCCTGATAAGCGAAAAGTCCTTCGCGACGGCCCACGGCGATTATCTCGTCGCGGCTCTGCGGGCCGTAGCCGAGCGCGCACCCGTGCCCGTCTGCCTGCAACTCGACCATATCAGCGATCTCAGGCGTATCGAGGCGGCCTTCGCGCTTGGCGTCGGCGCGGTAATGGCCGACGGCTCGCGGCTGTCGTTCGAGCAGAATATCGCCTTTGTGCGCGAGGCCGTCGCCATCGCGCAGCGTTACGGAGGATACGTCGAAGCGGAGCTTGGCCGGGTCGAGGGAGATGAGGATATCGCGACGGCTGCGCGGGCCGGAGCCTTCACCGATCCAGAGCAGGCGGCCATTTTCGTGGAGCGGGCACAACCCGCCTGTCTCGCCGTCTCGATTGGCAACGTGCACGGCGTCTATCAACACCCTCCGGCGCTGGATTGGGAGCGCCTGAAGAAGATCCACGAGCAAACGACGGCACCGCTCTCGCTGCACGGTGCCTCCGGCCTGAGCGATGAGGATCTGCGGCGCGCGATTACTTATGGCATTGCTAAGATTAACGTCAATACCGAGCTGCGCAGCCGCTATGTTCAGGTTGCCGCCGAGCAGGCCCCACAGATGGCGCGCGGCTCTCGCCTGCTGGAGCTTCAACTTACGCTTACGGAGGCGCTGGCGCAGGTAGCCGGCGCCAAACTGGATGTGTACAACGGGCGGTAGGCCATAATATTAGAGTGTATTTTCACTTTCGCAGGCGCGCGATTGACCACGCTCGTATCGCTCATACCATGTTAAGAGAGTGTCCGAGGCTCAGCGCTCTCGCCGGGCGCTGGCGCGGCTTCGCCGCACCCGGGGATCGCCAGGGTGGTGCGAGCCTGAGGTGAGGCTGGCAATCAGACACATTCTGATGAGCGCGATGATTATTTGTCTTCCAGATGAAAGAGGTGTTTCGATGAACAGAAAGAGATTTGAGGGCAAGGTTGCATTAGTGACCGGCGCAGGGAGCCGGCGCGGCATCGGGCGAGCGACGGCCCTGGCGCTTGCCGAGGAAGGTGCGAAGGTCGCTATTACCGATATCGCTGCCGAAGGGGTGCAGAGCGTCGCCGCCGAACTCAATAAGATCGGCCCGGCATTTGGCGCAGTGGCCGACGTGCGCGATAAGCAGGCAATGACGCGCGTGGTCGAGCGGGCCGTGTCAGAATTCGGCGGCCTCGACATCCTGATGAATATTGCCGGCATCACACGGCCAACGCCCTTTCTGGACACTTCCGAGGAAGAGTACGACCTGATACTCGACATCAACCTCAAGGGCATGTTTCTGACCACTCAGGCCGCCGTTCCCGCGCTTCTGGAGCGCGGCGGCGGCGCGATTGTCTCGCTGGCCTCGGTTTCGGGACAGCGCGGCGGCGGCGTCTTTGGCGCCAGCGCCTACAGTGCCTCCAAAGCGGGTGTGATGGGCCTGACGAAAGCTCTGGCGCGCGAGCTATCGCCGCGCGGCATTCGCGTCAACTGCGTCGCCCCCTCGATGATCGACACGGATATCACCGGCGCACCGCTCACCGAGGAGCGCAAGGCCGCGCTGTCGAAGGACGTTCTGCTGGGCCGCATCGGCACGGTCAACGATGTTGTGCCCTGCCTGCTATTCCTGGCCTCAGATGAGAGCGCCTATCTGACGGGCGTCACGCTCGATATCAACGGGGGTATGCATATGCATTAAAAAGCCTGATATGGTGAGGGCATCCGGGGTCCCGGATGCCCTCACCATATCAGGCTTTGTTATTTCACGCGCTCAACATACTGGCCGGTGCGTGTATCAACGCGAATCTTCTCGCCCGGATTGACGAACAGGGGCACGTTGACAACGGCACCCGTCTCCAGCGTAGCCGCTTTGGTGACGTTAGTCGCGGTATCGCCGCGCAGGCCAGGCTCGGCGCTCGTGACCTCCAGTTCAACGAAGTTCGGCAGTTCGACAGCAACGATATTCTCGCCATCAACCAGCATCTCAACGACATCGCCCTCTTTGAGGAACTTCACGCCATCACCGAGCATCTCCCTGGAGACCGGCTGCTGGTCATAGGTATCGGTATTCATAAAGATATAGTCGTCGCCGTCGATATACAGAAACTGCCAGTTCTGATGCTCGACGCGCACCTCGTCAATTTCCTCGCCCGCGCGGAAACGCTGCTCGATCACGCGCCCGTTCTTCACATTCTTCAGGCGCACACGAACAAACGCGCGCCAGTTTCCGGGGCTGACGTGATGGAATTCGCTGATACTCCACAAATCCCCGTTATAGCGTATAACCATGCCGTTGCGAAAATCGGCGGTAGTTGCATTAGCCAATGGAGTCTTCTCCTCTCTATCAACTAATAATAGCAGATCCGTTTAAAAAGTGTTTTTTCTGGGGCCGCCCTCCTGGACCTCCCGCTTCATGCGCGCCTGGCAACGAAGATGCTGGCCGGCTGCCCAAGCACGACAAGTACGATTTTCTTCCTTATGTTCCAACCATGATCGCACAGGATCATATTCCAGAGCCGGTCCTCGCTGGTAAGCGTGACCAGCAGCCCATCAGCCGCGAGCACGCGTGCGAACTCCTCGGCCAGGGCGCTATACAGCGCTGCATTCGTTTCGTGCGAGCCAACACGCTTGCCGAAGGGCAGATTCGTCACGATCCGCGTCACACTGGCAGCATCCAGCGGTAGGGAGCGCGCGTCCCATACGCTCCACGTCGCCCTGATGCCGGCGGCACGTGCATTCCGCCGCGCCACAGCCACGGCATCCTCGCGCATATCGCCGCCGAGCGCACGCGCAAGAGGCGCGAGCAGCGCGCGCTCGATCAGGATCGTTCCGGCACCGCACAACGGATCGAGCACGACATCACGGGGCGTTGGCGCGGCAAGCCAGCTCATAGCGGCACCAACGGTAGGACGCAGCGAGGCCGGAACATGTTCGTGTTTGTAGCTGCGATGGCGCATGGTGGCATCGCTCAGGCGCAGCCCGATCAGCGCCTCGCTGCCGCTCAGCCAGAGCCAGAACTCGCTGTCAGCATCATCTTTTACCTGCTGCATCTGGCGCGGCAGAGCACGAGCCAGGGCATCGCTCACGGCCTGGCCGGCGTCTACGCGCCGGAAATCATGCTCGCCGGCCATCTGGCTCACAACGCGCCAGGTCACAGCGCGCGCACCATGACGGCAGCCGCGCCAGACTTGCAGAGCAGTCGCTATATCGGAGTTGAGCGTGGCGCTATGCAGCACCTTCAGTGCATCGCGACCACGCCCCAGTCCGGTGACATGCGCCAGGACAAAAAAAACGTCCTCGACGGTACGCAGGGTAAGCAGGTCGCCAGGCTGCGCTGTCGTCCGAAAGAGCGCGATGCCTCGTGCGAACTTGACCAGCTCAGCATCCCCCAGGCGCGAACGAACTTCGCTAAAGGCCAGTGTCTCCAACCCTGGCATCGTCATAACATAGAAAAGATGTGCCATCCCTCGACAACTTCTTCGCAGGGCTGATGCGACCCCTCCCTTTCGTTATCTATCGGCGAGCCATGATACCATAGAGCGCGGCATCTCGCAATGCCCTCGCGCCTGCGGCACTCGCCAGGAGATAGTGTATGGTGTGGGAAAATGCGCGCAACGCATTTTCCCACACCATACACTATCTCCACCGCGTGGTGGGGCTGCGCGACCAATCTTCACCAGAGATGGTGAGGATGTCGAGAACCAGATACGCTCTATGACATGCAAAAGGGAGTTCCAATACTTCTGTTGAGACTACATCAGCAGCCTGGCGACGACCTCGGTATCCCTGGCAAATTTCGCCAGTCGTTTCTTTTTCAGGTTTTCACGCAGGATCCACGCCACGTCGGCATCATTCCAGGCAGCGCACTCGCGCATCAGGGCAAAGCCCTCCTCCGGTGCAGCCGCCGTGACCACGCTCACTGTATAACCCAGCGTGCGGCGCAGCGTCCGAAAGTTCTCGCTCTTACGATCCGCCGCCGGAGCTTCGCGCAGGCGCTCCAGGACGATGCGTTGCAGCTTCAAGGCCGCAGCGATCATCGTAGAGGTGTAGAGCAAGGGTGGCTCCGCTATGGCCGCAATGGTGGCACGCTGCTGAAGATAATTGCCGCTGGCCGCCAGTTCGACAAGATGAGCGACAGTCTCCTGAGGCTCGGCGACCAGCAAATGTTGATAGGCAATTGCCACCCCCTCGCGCACACGCCAGTGAGAACTACAGGCATAATGGTCAAGCAGGCGCAGCGTCTCTTCACGCCAATCAGGCCGCACGGAGGCACAGGCACCCGAGGCAATGATGCCACAGAGCATAATAAACTCGGAGGGCGTATTGCTCGTAACTACCCTGTGATCCCCATTCGTGAAATAATCCAGCAGTGTGCGCACACTTTCGGGATTTCTGGAAGCGGCTGCGGCGAGGAGATAACTCACATCATTGGCAAGCTCCAGATTCGCACGCGGCCCCGGTAAGCGGCTGTTCTCAAGCAGGTAGAACTCCAGTGGGCGCTGGTTGCCTGTTAAAGCCCTGTCTACCAGTGAAGAGAGTGTATCATGCATGTCAACGCTTCCTTGTCCCAACACTAATGATGGTTCTGCTACACGGGTGATGGTTCATCGAGGTCGCCGGAAATACACTCCATATTTTATCACATCGGTCCACCGCGCAAGTTTGACACCTCCGGCCACCATGTGCTGAAGTATCAGCAGGAGACTGCATAATGCTTCAAGGCGTCTCCAGGACAGCGAAGCGCTCGCGGCGCTTCGCGGGTGTGCATGTTGTTGGCGTGTGGTGCGGGCGCTGCCCGCACCATACGCCAACAACATGCACACCCGGCCGCCGGAGTCGGCAAAGAAAAGCGAAGAGTTACGAGATTGCGATATTTTCAGACCAGCAGCAAAGGAGCAAACGCGTGATTAGCGGCATCGGCCATATCGCCTTCTTTATCAGCGACCTGGAACGGTCATTGGACTTTTATTGCGACAAGCTCGGCTTCCGCAGGGCATTCCACCTGGATCGTGAGGGCACGCCTTCGCCGTGGATTGTCTACATCCAGATTGCGCCCGGCCATTTCATCGAGCTTTTTCCAGGAGGACATGGCGAGAACGAAACGCGCCCGCTCGGCTATAACCACTTCTGCCTGCTCGTCGACGATATGGCCGCTACGCTCAAAACGCTGGAGGCGCGCGGCCTGCCGATTGAAGGTGAGCCGCTGCGCGGAGTGGACGGCAACTGGCAGTACTGGCTAAAAGATCCCGATGGCAACCGCATCGAGTTGATGCAAATCGATGCCAGCTCGCCCCAGGCAGCCGCCGATGCAAGCTGGAACCTGTCATCCTGAGCATGATCACGTCATCCTTCGCAGCCGCGAAGGATGACGTGATCATGCTCAGAGTGATATGGTGCGCTCTCTACATGCCGAGCAGAGCGCGCCTTGCTGTGGCAACAGCCTCTTCTGGCGCGCCGGGGTGAGCGCGCACCAGGAGCCGGCGTCCCTCTGGCGAAGATTCGATCATCGCATCCGCAATGGGCTGGAAGCCGGCGCGCGCTAATCCGCTCTGGGAGGCCAGGTTATCGGCATCGGCACCGATCCATACGCGATGCACGCCGTCTGCCTGGAGAGCGGCGAGCATATATGCCAGCAGCGCGGGATAGAGACGCTGCCCACGATACGCCGCCAGCGTCTCACAGCCCCAGATGTAGGCTTCGCCCTCCTGGAGATGAATGCTGCTCTCCAGCTCTCCTATCGCCTCCTCGTCGAAGCTTACCCAGCCATACGCGGCCAGCCGGCCCCCGACGCTGGCAGTATAGCAGCGCCGGCCCATGGCGAAACGTTGCAGCACACTGGCCGGGTCGCCGGGTGCGATTTCGCCTGCGATTTCCGGCCCGGCGCGCGCGAAGGTTGCGGGCACGCGTGGCGTGGGGGGATCGGGCAGGGGCGCGTCAAGTTGTATCATCCAGAGCGTGCCCTGATGTTTAACATCACGCTCTGAGGGCTGTGTCATGTCAGGGCGCTCTCGCTGATCGGCATGGCCCGGCGCTCCGTCAGTTCGGCTATAGCGTCGGCGAGATGTTCGTCAGTGATGTTATATGCTCCGGCGGCCACGCGCAGGCGATGCGCCGTCGCCAACACATCGGCGATGGTGTAGCCCTCCGGCGGCACGAACTTGTAGCAGGCCATCTCGAGCAATTGCCCGTTGGGGTCGCGAAAGTAGATCGAATCCATGAAGCCACGATCAATATTCCCCGTGTTCCAGATACCGCGCTCGTTCAACCGCTGCGCAACCTGGGTATAGGTCGCGCGCGAGACGGTAAAGGCCAGATGATGCAGGTTGCCAATGCCCTCGGGATTGGGCGTCGGATCATCGCTGCGCGTGGGACGCACGAAGAAGGTTATCAGCCGGCCATCGCCGGCATCGAAGTAGAGATGCGTCTCCTCGGGAACGTCCAGGTTGGGCTGGTCCATGACCAGAGGCATTCCCAGCACGCCCTGATAAAAGTCGATGATGGTCTCGCGATTAGAGCCGACGAAGGTGATATGATGCACTCCCTGCGTCTGAATCCTGGACATATTGGACATGGTTGTACCTCGCTCTAGCATTATTCCTGTGTTACCACGCTGAATGCAACAGATCTTCGAGTTGCGCCGTCGAAGTGATGGGCCTGGGATTGTTCTGAACGGTACGGCTCTGGAAAGCCAGTTCCGCCAGTCGCGGCAGATCGGCCTCCCGCACACCTACATCGCGCAAGCGCTGCGGGAGCCGCATCTGGCTGATGAGGGCATAAATTTTCTCAATGGCCTCGGAGACAGCAGCCCCGGCGCTGCGCCCGCTCAATGTGATGCCCATCGCCGCAGCCGCGAGCACCAGTTGTGGGGCCGTCGCCTCCAGATTGAAGCGCATCGCATGCGGCAGGATGATAGCGTTGGCGATGCCATGCGGCACGCCGGCGGTGCCACCCAGAACATGACAGAGGCCGTGATGCAGCGCCATCGAGACGTGAGCCAGCGCGGTGCCAGCCAGATAAGCCCCGACAAGCATTTCACTGCGAGCCGTCAGGTCATCTCCGGCCTGGTAGCAGCGTGGCAGCGCGGACATAATAGAAGATATGCCGCCAATTGCCGCCGAGGTGGCGAGCGGATTGCGCGTGACCGAGTAGAGGGCTTCGATGCAGTGGGCCAGGCCATTGATACCGGTTGACGCGGTTGCCTCCGGCGGGAGATCGAGTGTGAGCAGCGGATCGTAGATCACCAGCCTGGGCGTGATCCTGCTGTCGCTCACGGTGACTTTGCGCGCTACATCACCCTCCTGGCGTGTGATTCCGTAGACCGGCGTCATCTCTGATCCCGCATAGGTGGTAGGAATGGCAATACTGGGAACAAGGGGCTGCTCACCCCCGGGAACCTCACGCGCGGGCTGTGCGCTGCGCTCCTCCTCGAACGAGAAGCTGACGGCCTTCGCCAGCCCTATCGGACTGCCCCCACCCAGCCCGATTACCGCGTCGATATCGTGCTGCTTAGCCAGCGCCAGCGCCCCGGCGACCTGAAAGTCGGGAACATGCGTTTGAATGCCCTCGTAGGTCGCCACCAGGCGCTCCCCCAGCATGCTTTCGATAGTCGCGACGGTGCCATTGCGACGCAGCGAGCCACCTGAGCAGAGCAGCAGGCGGCGCCACCCAAAACGCTCCACCGCTTCGCCGAGGTGAGAGAGCATGCCGCGCCCGAAGATGATTTCCTGCGCCGTGCCTGTATAGCGAAACTCGTTCATTTTCACCCCTCGTTTATTTTAGATGAGGTGATATCATCCGACAGCAAGTTGATGATACAGTATACCATCTTGCAACCATGCAGATCCCCCTCCTCTGGCAGGGTGCGGCTTGCGTCTCCATCTGCGCTGGCTCATACGGGAAGACGGGTTCGCGGCAGGGTGCGGCTTGCGTCTCCACCTGCGCTGGCTCATACGGGAAGACGGGTTCGCGGCGTCCTGCGGACGCCGCGAACCCGTCTTCCCCTACGTATGCGAAGCGCCTACGGCGCTGAGCAGTCAGGGAAAGAGAGAATCGAAGAGTTACACCATCTTTTATTCTTCTGTTACGAGCGGCCGGGTGGCATGACTGGTTTTCTTGATGTACCACCAGCCCCAGGCCCAGAAGAGCAGCAGGCAGAGCGCGACCAGCAAAACGAAACGGTTGAAGCCCAGGAACTGTGCAATCACTCCAGCGAACAGCAGCACCGGGATCGATCCGACGTTATAGAGCATAAATTGGAGCGAGAGGACGCGCCCGCGTCCGCCATCCGGGGCGCGCTCCTGCATGATAGTCTGCGCGGGGATATTGACCAGTGCCATGCCTACGCCAATGAACAACAGGAGAATAACCGAGAACCAGAGCAGGAGCGGCGCCTGGGAGCCATGCACGGGATCGAGCAGCCAGGCAACCCACTGGCTCAGCGGTATCAGCCCAAAACCGGCGGCCAGCACGATCACCCCGATGAGCGCCAGCCTCACTTTCCCTATGCGCGCGGTAATGCGCGGCATCAGAATCGAGGCTCCGACCAGCCCGACACCTGCGGGGGACAGAATAATCGCCATCTGCGCCGGTGGGCGGTGCAGGATGTGTTGCACGAACGAGGGGGCCAGTTCACCGAGCAAGAGCAGGATACTGCCCGTCACCGAGAGCTGGATCACCGAGAAGTAGAGCTGCCGGTCCGCGCGCACAATATTCCAACCCTCAACCATGTCACGCCATATATCCGTTATCGCTTCGTTTATACTCATACGCGCATGGCTTTTATGCTCGGCGACGTGCTCACCCTGAAAGGCGCTATCAGGAATGCTCAGGATTAAGATCGCGCACACGCCATAGAGCGCCATCGCGATCACAAAGAGCATATCCACCGCGTCAATGCGATGCGTGAATGAGCCTAGCTGGATGGTAAAGGGCGGCAGCAGCGTCGCGAGCACGCCGCCCAGCAGCAGGATGCCCACGACCAGGGCGACGTTGAGCGTAATATTGAACAGCGCCAGGGCCGGCATTAACTCCTGTTCGCCGACCAGCAGCGGAATAGAAGAGCCTTCGGCGGGCGTGAAGAACTGCCCGATCAAGGAAGTGATAAAGATCAGGACAAAGAGCGGCCACAGATTGGTGCGATCAGTGACCACCGAGATACTCATGAGCAGCATAGTGCCCATACGCAGTACGTTGCTCACCCACAGGACGAGGCGCTTATCCAGCCAGTCCACGATCACGCCGGCCACCGCACCGAACGGGAACGCGGGCAACTGGAAGGCGATGATGACCAGGCTTACCAGGATCACCGAGTTCGTCGTCTCCTGCACAAGCAAGATCAGGCCGAAGTTGGCGGCGTTGAGCACGGTGAGAGAGATAAGCTGGGCGATCCACAGGCGCAAGAAGTTGCGATTTTTGAGGACACGTAAAAAACTGGCGGCCTCCGGCTGCGGCCCGGGCAACTGCGCAGTATGTGTCCGATGATTTGTCAGGATCGACATGAAGCCTTCTCTTCTCCCTGTGTGCCTGGTTGTAGCATTCTCCACGAATGCGGTCTTAATCTTCCCGATGGCTTAATTATAACCGAAATCATGCCCTCTCTGTCTACCTCAAACGCCCCGTTTCGCCAGCAGGCGCCGCTCCCTTGATTTTTTCGCATTGCCGACTACACTGTATTTATATTGAACTATTTATCAGGACCGAGGAGGGATTTTCATGGCTTCCTCTCCCCGCGCCGCGATTGTCGGCGTCGCCGAGTCGGATCTCGGGCGCACTCCCGACAAGACGGTGCTACAACTCCAGGCCCAGGCCGCAAAGGCCGCGCTCGACGATGCCGGACTGCAATTCAGCGATGTGGACGCGCTTTTCTGCGCCGGCAACTGGGCCTGGTCGCCGAATCTGATGCTCGCCGAGTACCTGGGCATCAGGCCCAGGTACAGCGACGCCACCAATATCGGCGGATCCTCGTTTGAAGCGCATATCCAGCATGCCGTCGCCGCTATCGAGGCCGGCCTCTGCGATGTTGCGCTCATCACCTACGGCAGTACGCA
Organism: Ktedonobacteraceae bacterium; assembly: GCA_035294325.1. Taxonomy (GTDB): domain Bacteria; phylum Chloroflexota; class Ktedonobacteria; order Ktedonobacterales; family Ktedonobacteraceae; genus DATGLE01. The sequence goes on from DATGLE010000307.1 coordinate 11,779, forward strand.
GCGCTCGGATCGTAGCAGATATCGCGGAGGCCGCACGTTCAGGCTGACCGAGCAGTATGAGGGCTACTTCGGCCTGCCAACGCCCGTCGGCGCCTACGCTCTGGCGGCGATGCGTCACATGTACGAGTTCGGCACGACAAGCGAGCAACTCGCCGAGGTCGCGGTTGCCACACGCAAGTGGGCCACGCTCAACGAGAAGGCGATGATGCGCGATCCGATCACCATCGAGGACGTGCTGAATTCGCGCTGGATCGCCGAACCGCTGCACCTGCTGGACTGCTGCCTCGTCACCGATGGCGGGGGCGCGGTAGTCGTCACCTCCGCAGATCGCGCCCGGCACACACGCAAAGCTCCGGTATGGATACTCGGGTATGGCGTGGCACACACGCATAACACGATTGCGAATATGCCCGACCTGGCTGTGCATCAGGCCGCCATCGACTCTAGCCGCGCGGCCTTCGCTATGGCCGGACTCACTCCCGCCGCAATGGATGTTGTGGAGATCTACGATTCGTTCACCATCACGGTTATACTGACGCTGGAGGCCCTCGGTTTCTGCGGGCGCGGCGAGGGCGGCGCGTTCGTGAGCGGGCAGCGCACGGCCCCTGGCGGTCCCTTCCCGATGAATACCAACGGTGGTGGACTCTCTTACTGCCATCCGGGCATGTACGGGATCTTCCTGCTGATCGAGGCCACGCGTCAACTACGCGGAGAGTGCGGCCAGCGCCAGGTGCCGAACGCCCGCCTGGCCCTCGCGCATGGCACGGGCGGCGTGCTCTCTTCCGCCGCAACCGTCATTCTTGGAAAGGATTGATGCGCATGCCTGAACAGATCCCATCCGCGCCGTTCGAAGGCGACGGCGATTCGCGGCCATTCTGGGAGGGAATCGCGCGGGGTGAACTGCGCATTCAGCATTGCGCCTCCTGCGGCCACCATGTGTTTTATCCGCGCGCTCTCTGCCCATACTGTCACTCGGACCAGCTCGCGTGGGTTGTCGCATCGGGCAAGGGCAGCATCTATTCGTACACGGTTGCGCACCAGGCGCCTGCCGGCGAGATTCCATTCGTAATTGCCCTCGTCGAACTGGAAGAGGGCGTGCGTATGATGACGCGCATCCTCGGCGCGTCCCGCGAGCGCATCGAGATTGGCGCACCGGTGCGCCTCTCCATCGAGTCCCTCGCCGATGGCCCGGCGCTTCCGTATTTCCGTCTCGCTGAATAGCTGAAGATCACGCAAGGTAGCAGAACATGACCAATACACAGCAATCCGCAGCGCAGCGGCTGCACAGCTTCTTCCGCCCGCGCAGCATCGCCCTCATCGGGGCAACCGACAACTCCCGCTGGTCGGTCTATACCTTCGAGAACCTGAAAAACTACGAGTTTCCCGGCCCGATCTACCTGGTCAACCCGTATCACGAAATTGTGCATGGGCAACCCACGCTCAAATCGCTGAGCGAAGCGCCGGAGCCGGTGGATCTCGCCTTCGTCATGGTGCCGACGCGCCTGGTTTTGCCAGTTGTTGCCGAGGCCGCCGCACTGGGCACAACCAGGTTTGTGATCCTCACCTCCGGCTTCAGCGAGATGGGCGCTGAAGGCGCGAAGCTCGAGCATGACCTGCTCACCTTCGCGCGAGAGCATGGACTGACGCTGCTTGGCCCCAACGGCAACGGCTTCATTAACGTCAGCGAGCGCATTACGCCGTATGGACTGCCCATCGCGCCGCCGCTGGATGCCGGCCCGGTGGGCGTGGTGTTGCAGAGCGGAGCACTGGCGAGCGCGGTACTCGCCTTTGCCCGCGCACATGCCATCGGCCTGAGCCTGCTGGTCTCGATGGGCAACGAGAGCATGATCTCGGTGACGGACGTGGTGGATTATCTGCTTGAGGACGAGACGACGCGCTCTATTGCGCTCTTTCTGGAGAGCATCCGCCATCCTGAGGAGCTGCGCCGCGTGGCGGAGAAGGCGCGCGAACGGCGCAAGCCGATTGTGGCACTCAAGATCGGGCGCAGCGAACAGGGCGCCCGCAGTGCGCTTGTGCATACCGGCGCCCTGGTTGGCAACGATGCCGTGAACGATGCGGCCCTGCGCCAGCTTGGTATCATGCGCGTCCGCTCACTGGAGGATCTGCTGACCACCGCCGCGCTCGCTGGCTATGTCGGCGCGCTGCCGGGCCGCCGTATGGGCGTGGTGACGCCATCGGGCGGGGCCTGCGATATCATCTCCGATCTGGCGCACGATGAGGGCATTCTCCTGCCAGAGTTCGCGCCACAGACGCTGGAGCGGCTGCGCGCTACGCTGCCGCCCTTCGCCACACCGCATAATCCCCTGGATGTAACGGGCTACGTAGTAGTAGATGGCACGTTGCAGCACCGCGCGCTGGCCGCCGTCGTCGATGATCCGCAGATCGATTTTGTGCTCAACCTTGTCAGCGTCGAGAGCGCGCGCCAGCTTACGCCCGCCATGCTGGCTGTGATGATGGAGCAGTACGACAGATTGGCCGCGATAGTGCGCGCGGCGCGGCACCCGGTTGTGCATAGCTCGAATACCTGCCTGGATCTCCAGCAGGTCGCGCGCGCCGCCGTAGAGCGCACCGGCCTCCACTTCGGCGCCGGCCTGGAGCACAGCCTGCACGCGCTTGGCCGCCTGCTCTGGTGGTCCGAATTCATCAATGCGGCGCCGGTCAAAGCCGGGGAGGAGGCCCTGCCGCCGGCACCCGATCTGTCTTTATGCAAGGGACGCTGGTCGGAGGCCAGGGCGCGCACGCTCTTGCGGGAGGCAGGCATCCCGCTCGTTCCCGGCGCGCTCGCCACGTCGGCGGAGGAGGCGGCGCAGGTGGCACAGCGCTTCGGCTTTCCTGTGGCCTTGAAGATCCAGTCACCCGCGCTGCCACACAAGAGCGATGCTGGCGGCGTCGCGCTGCACCTGCAAGATGCGGCCGCTGTGCGCGCGGCCTTCGCGGCGATGATGGAGCGGGCGCAGACTGGCTATCCAGGCATCGAGATCGAGGGCATGCTGGTGAGTCCGATGCGGCCAGCCGGTATAGAACTGCTGGTTGGCATTGTGCGCGATCCGCTCTGGGGACTGACGCTCACGCTGGGGCTTGGTGGCATCTGGACGGAGGTGCTCAAGGATACGGCGGTGCGTGTCCTTCCCGTCGGGCGCGAGGAGATTGCCACCATGCTCGATGAACTGCGCGGCGCGGCCCTGCTGCGTGGCGCTCGCGGGCAGGCGCCGGTTGACCGTGATGCGCTGATCGACGTAATCTATCGCACGAGTTTGCTGGCTCGCTCGCTCGCTTCGCGGCTGAACGCGCTTGAGATCAATCCGCTCTGGATCGATGGAGAGCGTATCGAAGCCCTCGATGTGCTCGTAAGCTGGAACGAATAGTGAAAATATGATGTGCATCTTGAAAATTCCTGCTCTTGACGGGGCATTGATGCATCTGTTACACTCTAAGCAGGCATTGTGACAGATGTCACACCCTGTAGCAGAGACCTCTCGAACTTCTCCGGTTGGCATATCCGTTTGTGACTGTACATCGTAGTACGACAAAATAAGCGCAGGAGGACAGAGATGGATACAATCCTCAAGAGGCTATGGAATCGCAGCCTGGACCACTACCCCGAAAATGCTCAGCGTATCTGGTATCTGGCACTCTCGGTCATCGCCACCATTATCCTCTATTACGAATCGTACACGCTGGCATCGGTAGCCCCGCTGGTGCAAGCGGATTTCAAGTTATCGTTATCAAACTACGTCTATGCACTTGTGCTCGGCAATGTGCTCGGGGCCGTGTCGGCCATTCTGGGCAGTCTCTCGGACCGTGTAGGGCGCGGCAACCTCATCGTCTATGGCCTGCTCGTTACAGGTATTTGCACTCTGCTTATTTCGCTAACACGCACGCTATGGCCGTTCCTGATCCTGTACTGGGTGCTGGGTTTTATTGAAGGCATTATCCTCACTGTGACACCCGCGCTGGTACGCGACTTCTCTCCGCGCCTGGGCCGCGCGGCTGCGATGGGCTTCTGGACTGTCGGGCCTGTTGGTGGCAGCGTCCTCGCTACCTTCGTAGCCAGCCAGACGCTGCCAGTCTACCACACCTGGCAATCGCAGTATGTGATTGCTGGCGTCGTCGGGCTGGTGATTTTCGTGATCTGCCTCTTCGGCCTGCGCGAACTCTCGGCCGGCCTGCGCGACCAGATCATGAACTCTCTGCGCGAGAAAGCGCTGATTGAAGCGCGAGCCAGCGGCATCGATGTCGAGGCCGCCATACAACATCCCTGGCGCCAGATGATACGCCCGCGCCTCATCATCAGTTCCCTCGGCATCAGCCTCTTCTTGCTCATCTACTATGCTGCCGTCGGTTTCTTCGTCATCTACCTGAATGGTATCTTCAAGTTTTCGGTAGCCGAAGCGAACGGCATGGTGAGCATCTTCTGGGCGGTAAACGTCCTCTCAGCCATCGTTGTCGGCTTCATCTCCGACGCGGTGCTGGTACGCAAGCCGTTTATGGTTATCGGCACCGTCGCGCTCATTATCGTGACGCTGCTCTTTATCGGCCGTATCGGGCAGCCCACCAGCGCCGGGCTGATGACGGTTCTGCTGGTCCTTATCGGGATCTGCCTCTCGATAGCCTATGTTACCTGGATGGCCGGCTATACTGAAACCGTGGAGGATATCAATCCAGCACTCGTGGCAACGGGCCTGGCACTCTGGGGCTTTATCTTGCGCTGGATCGTGGTGATTTCAACGCTGGTCCTGCCCATCGTGGTCGGCGCCGGGCAGGGATGGGGCACCTGGTGGTGGGTGTGCATCGCCGGGCAGATCGTTTTCCTGCCTACCATCCTCACCGAAACGGGCCAGTGGACGCCCGCCCGCGCACGCGCTCTCCTGCGCCAGCACGAGGAAGGCAAAGATCTGGAAGTCGAATCGGCCTGATTTTCTACTACTCCCGGGACCCTCACATCGGCTCACGACCGGAGGTCGTGAGCCTCCCGGTGTCCTGGCATCATGCTCAAGAGCGCCACTGGCAGCATCGCCGGACACCTTTCCCCGGCTTTCCCCTCCCGGCGTCCTGGCATCATGCTCAAGAGCGCCACTGGCGGCTTCGCCCGACACCTTTCCCCGGCTTTCCCCTCCCGGTGTCCTGGCATCATGCTCAAGAGCGCCACTGGCGGCTTCGCCCGACACCTTTCCCCGGCCTTCCCCTCCCGGTGTTCTGGCATCGTGCCCACGAGCGCCACTGGCGGCTTCGCCCGACACCTTTCCCCGGCTTTCCCCTCCCGGTGTTCTGGCATGATGGTCGAGGGCCTGGGCTTCGCCCAGGCCCTCGACCATCATGCCAGAACACCGGGGAAGCGCCGAAGGCGCTGACGAGTCGAAGGTTCCTGCGTGGTAGAATGCAGGGAAGCATTCTCAAAAGGAGTATGGCCCTATGGCTATTTCACCCGTAGACGGGTTCGTCGACAGCAATGGCATTCAACTGCACTATCGCCGCTGGTCCCCCCAGGAATCTGTATCTCCCTCATTGCCTTCCATCCTGCTCTTGCACGGGCTGGCATCGAGCGCTTATATATGGAATCTGGTGGCGCCGCTGCTTGCGGCTCAAGGATCTATGGTGACGGCTCTGGATCAACGCGGCCACGGCGAGAGCGAGAAACCGGACCACGGCTACGATTTCGCGACCATCGTAGCGGACGATTTCGCCGCTGTACAATCTCTAGACATCGAACGCCCTGTTATCGTCGGCCACTCGTGGGGCGCTGCCGTCGCGCTGGCATATGCCGCGACTCACGTTGACGAGGTTTCCGCGCTGGTACTGGTTGATGGCGCAACAAATCAGATGTCATCCACTCCCGGCTGGTCACGCGAGCAGGCAATGAAAGATCTGGCCCCGCCGCGCTTCGCCGGTACGCCGCGTGAAACCTTTCTCTCCTACATCCGTCGTGGTCCCCTGGAGCAGTTGTGGACGCCGGAACTGGAAGATATTATGCTGCATATCGTGCAATTGCGCGACGATGATACAGTGGCGCCGCGCCTGGTTTTCGAGAATCACTTGCAGATTATCGGCGCTATGTGGGATCAGCCCACCTTCGACCTCTACCGGCAGGTAAAATGTCCGGTGACTTTGATTGTAGCGGAGATGGAAACGGCGGATGCGTCAAGGGAGCGCTTCCGGCAAATGAGGCGCGAGGGCATAGCGCGCATCCAGAATATACGCCCCGACGTGCGCGTTGTACGCATGGCTGATACCATTCATGATATTCCCTTGCAGCGCCCGGCCCAACTGGCGGAAGAGATCCTGCGCGCAGCCGCAGCCCGGAACTGACAGCTATCCCCCGATCTCAATACTCCTGTTATATCGGCCGTGGACGGCGATAAGCACGACGCCGGGCACCCCACCAGGCGATCAGGCGGGGCAGGAGCGCGACGCCGAGCACGGCACACCACACGGCGGTGGGCCAGGCGAAGGTGAGACCGAGCAGCGCCGCGCCCAGCCATCCGCCGAGCAGAGCGACCAGCGCGCCGATTCCGAGCACTACCATCCAGCCGCGCCGCGCCCATGCCGCCGGGCGCAGCTTCGCCGCATTCGCCAGCGCACCAATGAGCATGCCCAGCCCCAGCCAGCAGAGCGAAAGCATCAATGGCAGCATAGCTCATACCTCGCTTTCTGCCCGGCTCACGAGCCTGCCTGCACAACACGGGTGATCGCCATAAACAGCTTCGGGCCATCGCTCAACCACTGTGCCAGTCCGAGGTTTGACTCAACCGTGACGTGCGAGAAGATCCCGTAGCCGGCAAGGGTGTAGGGATGATGAAGCCGCTCCAGCGCGCCCGCGAACTCCAACGACTGCGAAAACGGAACGATAGTGTCATTGCGCTCGTGTAGCAGATAGATAGGGGCACGAATCTGACCGATGACCGACTTCGGCGAGAGCCGGACCAGCAGCGCCTTCATTTGCGGGGAGAGCGCGGCGAGGTTGCGGTCCACGCTGCCCGGCTCGTCGCCTTCCAGCAAGTGATAGAAAGCGGCGGCGGCAGGCGAAAGCCGCGCCTGCTGCTGCCTGGTCAGCGGCGGATTGTACTTTCCCAGCGGGAACGCTCCCTCTATCAGCCGGCTCTCGGTAGGTGTGAGCAGGTCACTCACGGTGCGAGCCAGCGTATAGAGGGGTGTGGAGTCGGCATGCCAGGGCTGCACATGACCGTTAATCACCTGCGAACGCGTGCCCAGGTTGCGCAGCAGTTCCGCCACGTCGAAATAGCCGGCCAGAACGGCGATAAAGGCCACGCGGTCACGGATGCGCGGATCGGCGGCGGCAAGGCTGGCCGGGGTGATACCGGCGCAGATGACGAGGAGGCCAATATGTCGCGGGTTCACGCCGGGCCAGTGCTCCATCAATTCGAATGTCCGCACCACGGCCTGTGCGTCCTGTGCCGAGATCTTGAACTTGAACATCGCTGGTGTCCCGATATTGACAACAACGATACCCTCGCGTGCAAACGATTCCGAAAGGTTGATAAGCTGGGGATCGTGGCGATAATAGCCCACACCTACAACATTAATGATGGCCTCGCGCCCGCCGGGGATCGGAGGCGCCGGGGTGGCCGGCTCGTAGATATCCAGGTAGACCGGGCCGTTGGGTGTGGAAAGCGTCCTGCTGGTGTAGCGCACGGGATCGCCAATAAGCTTCAACGGCGCGGGCGATGATGCGCTCAAGAGCGCCGGAAGCAGCAGGGAACTGCGCATCACGGCGCGTCCCAGGGGCACGAGCGACAGGAAGCAGCCGAGACAGAACAGCAGGGCAAGGATTACCCGCGCCACAACCCGGCCAGGCTTTGCGCGCTGCCCGACTCTCATGGCTCGCGCTCCCGGCGCCCCGGGAGCGCCAGGCCCGGCTTCCTGCACATCGGAAGCGGAGCCTGTTCCCCTCAATGGCTGATTCTCATGCATATACTACCTTGCATTCAGATGACCGCGCAGCGGTAGCCGCGCGAGCGGCGTTTCTGAATGGCATATCAATTCAGATCAAATGGCTTTTCGAAAAGCCTTTGATCTCGCCGCACCATTGCGCGCCCGTCACTTGCCGGATAAAATATTGTCGTAGGTTCTGGCGCCCGGCGGCCAGAAGATAGGCCAGCGGATGGCGACGCGCGGACCTTCCACAAGAATAAAAACGCGAAAGAGACACGCCGGGTCACGCAGGCAAGCATTACCTCAACCAATTTGGCGCCGTTCATATAATGTTTGTATATGCATATATCAATACCAGCTAAAAGATAATTCTAACGTTTCAGAACCCTGCGCCGCCTCCGGCGGCTCGCTGGTGAGTGGTGGTGTGGCTGGAGCGGGCGGAGTCCGCTCCAGCCACACCACCACTTACACAGGTGAAGAGAGGACTGAAGATTACCTGAATAATCTAAAAAAGGAGATGCAAGTGGGACTGGTTGGCAAAGGCAAGCGCGACACAAATAGCATTGGAGCCATCAGCGAATCAGCAATTACCACCCGATTTCTACAACTTGGCTATATAGTGCTTACTCCTCACGGCGGGAACCAGCGGTACGATCTGGTGGTTGAGGATATAGAAGGGCATTTCTGGCGTGTACAGTGTAAGACGGCCTGGTTTGAGGAAAATGAGACGGTGCTAAAATTTAAAACGGCTAATCACAATATCAATGGCAGGAATAGGAATTGGCGGCATTACCGAGGGCAATGTGATTACTTCGCAGCGTATTGCGAAAAATTGAACAAGGTTTATTTGCTTCCGGTTGATGAGGTTGGAACTAATCAGGCAACCCTCCGGCTGGAGCCAGCGAAGAATAGCCAGGAGAAAAATGTGCGCTGGGCAAAGGATTATGAATTTTAGGTGGGCCCAGCAGGATTCGAACCTGCGACGCACCAGTTATGAGCCGGACGCTCTAACCACTGAGCTATGGGCCCTTGCGGAATGCATTGTACCATATCGGGC
>DATGLE010000308.1:0-2983 GCA_035294325.1 Ktedonobacteraceae bacterium
GTCTGACCAGAGATGTCGATCCCGATCTCTGCCATCACCTTGATGGCGAACGGACGCACCGATGTCGCCTCTGTGCCGGCACTGTATGCCTCAAAACGCTCTCCCCCGAGCGCACGCAGCAGTCCCTCAGCCATTTGCGAAGCGGTTCTCATCTTGCTCATCGGGAAGGTTGAGACAGTGCTGCTGCCCTTAGCCGTTGCACATCGCGCATTGGAGGGACGCCGAAGAGGCTTTTATACTCGCGATTGAAGTGGGAGGCGTCACGGTAGCCTACGCGATAGGCCGCACTGGCCGCGTCGAGGTCTTCCGAGAGCATCAGCCGCCGCGCCTCCTGGAGTCGCAGTCGCTTCTGGAATTGCAGGGGACTCAGCGCCGTGACCGCCTTGAAGTGGTGGTGCAACCCCGAGACACTCATGCCCAGTTCGCGTGCCAGCTCCTCGATACGCAGCGGCTGGTCAAAGGTTTGCCGCAGTCGCTTGACCGCTCGGGCGATGTCGGGGGTGTAGCCCCCTTGCAGCGCCAGGTGACGCAGCCGGCTACCCTGCTCTCCTACCAGCAGCCGGTAGATAATTTCCCGAGTAATGAGAGGCAGGAGCACCGGCGCTTCGGTTGGAGCCTCCACGAGCCGCGTGAGCCGCACGAAGGCGTCCAGCAGGTTCCCATCCAGCAGGCTGGTGGCGATAGCCCTGACATTGGCCTGATCTCTCGCTGAGGAGGAGCCGGCATCAGCCATGACCGAACTGACAAGGGTAGGGACCAGTTCCAGGCGGAGAGCGAGGTAGGGATGCTCTTTCGAGGCTTCCAGGACCTGGCTGACGCGGGGCAACTCGACCGTAGTGAGCAGGTAGTGGGAGGGGTCGTAGCGGTAGCGGTTCTCACCCAGCAAGACCTCCTTACTGCCCTGGGCAATCACGCACACCGATGGCTCCAGCACGCTATGAATCCGCTCCAGAGGGACGGAGGAGCGCGACAGGTACAGCCCCGGGAGCACCTCCTGGGTTCCATCCTCGCGCATGGCCCGCGCAATCCGCTCCACCAGCTCCTCGCGGTTCGCCTGCATCCGCTGGGCCTCGCGTTCGGCCTGCTGGGAGATCGTCCCATGCGTCTGCTCATGGACTATTACACTCATCGGAATCTCTTCTGGGATGACGCCCTTGCCCATCTGGAAACTGTTGCAGAATCATTCAATCATTTTCGACAATTATTCTATCACCCGGGGCTTCGGCGCGTCTACAATGACCATCAGACAGCAAACAGCATCTCTGCCTGGACCGCGCAAGCTGGACGTTTCTTCAAGAAGAATCACGCGCTGTACGATCTCCCGCTGACGAGCGGCTCGAGTTGTCCTTCCCCGGGGAGGCGGCTGTTCCCACCTCGGCGGCGTATGGGATCCCCGGGCATGCTAACCACCTGCGCGGCCAGGCCGAAAGCTGCGCCTGGGGCGAGCGAGATGCCCGCCGTCAACTCCATCAGCCCGGGCATCATCTTGAACTCGCTGGCCCAGCAAGGGATGGCCTCAGAGGGCGGCCCGGTCTACCGGGCGATGATCGAAACGTCGGCAGCCAGGCGCGTGGGAACGACGGACGCGATCTCGTCCGCCGCGGCCTACCCTCTGGGACCGGACGCGGCCTTCATCACTGGCAGCGATCTGCTCATCGACGGCGGGGTCATCGCGGCACTGCGTACTGGTCGCCTGCACCTGCCGGGCTGAGACGCGATGGAGGTCATTGTAGATAACCAGAAGAAGGAAGGAGAGAGCAACATGGAATACAAACGGCTCGGTAAATCGGGACTGAAGGTCTCACGGATCATTGTCGGCTGCATGGGGTTTGGCGACCCCTCACGGGGTACGCATGAATGGGCAATCGGCCTCGACGAGGCCCGGCCAATTATTCAGCAAGCGCTGGAAGCGGGAATTACGACATTTGATACGGCCAATGTGTATTCGCTGGGGGCCAGTGAGGAGATTGTCGGCAAAGTTCTGGGTGAGTTGACCAAGCGCGACAACGTGATTATTGCCACCAAGGTCTTTAGCCCGATGGGACCAGGCCCCAAAGATGCAGGACTCTCCAGGGCCGCCATCTTCGCCCAGGTCGAGCAGAGCTTGAAGCGACTCGAGACGGACTACATCGATCTCTATCAGATTCACCGCTACGACCCCAATACCCCGATAGAAGAAACAATGGAAGCCCTGCACGACCTGGTCAAGAGTGGCAAGGTGCGCTATATCGGTGCCAGCAGTATGTACGCATGGCAGTTTGTGCAAGCACAGTATGTGGCGGATCTGCATGGCTGGACTCGCTTTGTCTCGATGCAGGACCAGTACAACCTGCTCATGCGCGAGGAAGAACGGGAAATGCTGCCGTTCTGTCTCGATCAGGGGATTGGAGTGATCCCGTGGAGTCCGCTGGCGCGCGGCCTGTTAGCTCGCGAGTGGAATGCGCAAACCAAACGCAATGAAACCGACAGGTTTACGAAAGTGCTCTATGCTCAGGCAGAGGAAGCCAACCAGCGGATCGTCGAGACCGTGAAAGCCATTGCCGAAGAACGCCATGTGCCTATGGCGCAAATCGCTCTGGCCTGGCTGTTCTCGAAGGAGGTAGTGACGGCGCCGATTGTTGGCGTGACCAGACCACAGCATCTGACGGATGCCGTCGCGGCTCTTGACCTCAAATTGAGCGAGGAAGAAGTACGACGACTCGAAGCACCCTACATCCCCCAGCGTCCTGTGGCTTTTTAAACCTTCCCTGGATGGAACGGATTAGAAGGACACATGTGCTCATGATGATAACGATAAGAAACGTCTAATAGCCAATCCAGTTGAAGAGAGCACAAAGCGGGAGGTCCAGGAGGGCGGCTGCCCTCCTGGCGGGGGCCGGGGTGTCCCCAGAACTATTCACTTTTGAAACGGATCTGGTATCGCTCCCGCTTCAATACGGGAATCGGATATGCTAAAAAAAATGCGTCTGACCGTTTAAGTCAA
>DATGLE010000309.1:0-6957 GCA_035294325.1 Ktedonobacteraceae bacterium
CTTCGTCGGGAGCGCGAAGACCGTCACCATACGCAGATCCTCGCGGTCTTTTGTCGCCAGTTCGTAGTCCGCGGTCATATGCAGCGCACCCGTTGGGCAGGCGGTCACACACAGGCCGCACTGGATGCAGCGGCCATAGTCGAGGATCAACCGGCGGTCTGGCTCCTGTGTTGTTCCATCTCCGTTATTCTGCAATGCCAGCGCGCCAGGCAGGCAGATCTGTACACAGGCGTCGCAGCCTCGAACAGCCTGGCAGCGACTGGCATCGAGTACCGGTCTGCCGCGAAAGTCCTCCGGCAGATGTTCAATAGCGGCGGGATAGCGTGTCGTAAGCACGCCGGTCCGTAATCCGCGCTGTATCCAGGAGAAGATCATTGCTATTGCTCCTCATCTATTGCAAAAAGCCTTGACCATGATATATAACTCCTCAAGGCGCGAGCGGCCTGGCCGGCATATCGATCCGCTTGAGGATACTGCAAGTTCTAGCAATCAGCCCCGGCAAACGAGAGTCCAAAGCTCTGTTCGATCACAGGGAAGTCGGTCAGAATGTTATGGCCGGGTATAGCCAGGGCAAATGCCTGCCAGTTCGCAAAGGAGGCTGGACGGACACGATAGCGTTGCAGTGTGCCGTCCTCGCCGACCAGAACCCAGTGCAGGCATTCGCCACGCGCCGACTCCGCCCATCCCGTAGCCGATTTACCTGCCAGCAGCCGCTCTATCGGCGTCCCCACGGGACCGCCCGGCAGGCGATCCAGCACCTGGGTGATAATCTGTAACGTCTGCATCGTTTCCTCCATGCGCAGGCGCGCGCGGGCGAACGCATCGCCTGTGTGCCTCACTGGAACATCGAAGCTAACCTCGGCGTAAGCCGCGTAGGGATGATCGCGGCGCAGATCGCGATCAATGCCGCAGGCGCGCCCTATCGGCCCGACTGCGCTATACGCGCTGGCCTCCTGTGGCGGAAGGATGCCCGTCGCTTCCAGGCGATCCAGGTGCGAGGGCGAGGCCAGCAGCAGCCCGTGCAGCGTCTCCACCTCACGCGAGAGTGAGTCCATCAATTCCTGCACCGCCGCCTGCTGCGCTTCAGAGAGATCGCGGCTCAGACCGCCGGGTACGTTCATACCGAAGAGGTAGCGATGCCCGCTGATACTGGCGTTGAGCCGCAGGACGCGCTCTTTCAGGATCTCGAACTGCGCCTGTCCGACAACGAGGCCGGTTGCCTGGCAGAGATCGGCCTGGTAGCCCAGGTGATTGTAGAGTCGCTCTAACTCGGCAAAGAGCGTGCGCAGAAAACGCGCTCGGGGCGGGATCTCCTGCTCGGCAGCCCGTTCCAACGCCTGGCAGAGCGCGAGAGAGTTTGCGAAGGCGCTGGTGCCGGAAATGCGTTCGGCAACGAGCGGAAGGTGCTCCAGCGCAAGCCCCTCGGCCCGCTTCTCCACGCCGCGATGTTTGTAGAAGAGTTGCAGGCGCATATCGACCAGTTCCTCGCCAACCGTGCGCAGCGTATAGTGCCCCGACTCGACCACGCCGGAGCGCACCGGCCCCAGCGGATAATCCACTACCCCCTCTGGAGCGGGTTCCAGTTCAAAGTAACGCGGCTCCCTTGCGGGAACCCGCTGCGCCCACGCAAACGCCTTTCGCTGCGGATAGATGCCCTCCGGCCAGTCGGGTGGGAGCCGCAGGCGATGCAGCAACGCATGTCCCTCGGGTATCACTCCCAGTTCCTCCCAGACCTCGCGTTCGTACCAATCCGTCGCTGGCAGGATCTCAGAAAGGCTGGGGAACGCCGGGTTCTCTCCATCGAGATCGGCGACGAGGTGTACCCACGTCTGTTCAGCATCGATGGCAAAGACGAGACGAAGCTGAAAGATGCCCTCCGCCGCGCGCCGATCCAGGCCGAAGAGGTCAGCAAACACCGCGTGGAACTCCTCGCGCAGCGCTGCTACTGCCTGTGGCAAGACGTGTGGTGACACGCAGACAACGATTTCATCGGGAAAGAGGCGCACGCTTCTAAGATGATCCGCCCCACAGGCAGCCGAGAGCCTGGAACAAAAATGGATCAGATCGATCATCTTCTCACACCTCCTAGCACAGCAGCGGCCTGATGTAAGAGGTCGTTGAGCGGAGTTGGAATAAACACGCCCAGTCCTACCACCAGCAGGACGCTCAAACCCATTGCCACCACATTCAGGTAGCTCACTTCTCCCGGCTTTACGGCTTCGGGCGCTCTGCCGAAGACCATGCGGTTCAGACGGAAAAGCAGGCCCACGAAGATAAGGGCGACGAGCGCGAGCATCGCTATCGCTGCCGGGAGATAACCCTGGCGAAAGCCCGCGCTAAAGATGCTGAATTCGCTGATAAAGAGGCTGAACGGCGGCGAACCGGCCAGCGCCAGGCCCCCGATCACCAGCATGCAGCCGGTAATGGGCATGAGTTTGATGACACCCGAAACACGGCTGATCTCTTTGGTCTCATATTTGAGCAATACCTGGCCGCTGGCAAAGAACATCAGCGATTTGGTCACGGCATGGTTGATAACCTGGAGCAGCGCGCCATAGATGCCGAGCGCGCCGCCAAAGGCGACACCGATCACGATGATGCCCATGTGTTCGATGCTGGAATAAGCCAGCAGGCGCTTATAGTCACGCTGGCGAAAGATGAGCAGCGTGGCAACGAGCAGCGAGAGCAGGCCGAAGGCGAGCAGCAGCAGGGATGGATAGGCGCGCCCCAGCGAGGGGAGAGCGAGCGCATAGAAGCGCAGAATACCGTAGAGCGCGCAGCTGAGCAGCACACCTGAGAGCAGGGCACTGATCGGGCTGGGCGCCTCGCTGTGCGCATCCGGCAGCCAGGTATGCATCGGCGCCAGGCCGGCCTTCGTCCCATAACCCACGACAACGAAGAGAAACGCCAGGCGCATCACGCCGGGATTGAGGCGCGCCGCCACAGGAGCCAGGACCGACCAGTTGAGATCGTAGCTGGCGCCCAGCACCTGCACTGCCGAGTAATAGGCCAGGATCGTGCCGAAGAGGGCGAGAGCGATCCCCACCGAACCGACGATCACGTATTTCCAGGCCGCCTCCAACGCTTCTCCAGTCCCGTAAAAGCTTACCAGGAAGAGCGAGGCAAGGGTGGTGCCTTCGATGGCGATCCAGAGCACACCCAGGCTATTGCTCAGCGGGACGACCAGCATGCTAAAGGCGAACAGGTGAAAGAGCACGTAGTAGCGCCGCAGGTGACGCAGCCCCTCGCCGCGTGTTGTATCCTGCTCACGCATGTCTTCACGCAGGTAGCCTATCGAGGAGAGCGCCGCCGTAAAGGTGACAAAAGCGACCACCAGCAGCGTGAGCGCGCTGAGCGCATCGGCGTAGAGCCAGGAAGCCAGCCCGCTGCTATGACCTTGCGCGACCACCTGGGAGGCTGCCACGCCCGCCACAATCAGCGTGAGCAACGTACTGATCCCTGTCACCAGTTCCAAAGAGCGCCGGCCCGGCGCGATGAAGCAGAGGCCGCTCGCCAGCAGCGGAATCAAAAGAAGGAGACTCAGAACCATAATGGCTTACCCCCTTAAACGGCGCAGATCGGCGGTATCGGCAGTAACGAACTCGCGCTGGATGAGCGTGACTAGCAGGCTCATGACGATTACAGCAACCAGGATATCAAACAGGATGCCGAACTCAACGATGAGCGGCATACCGTAGGCAATCGCAATGGCGCCCGAGAAGAGGCCATTCTCAATCGTGAGCAGTCCGATGACCTGCGCGATAGCATGCCGTCGGCTGCTCAGGAGGAAGAGTCCGATCAGCACCATCGCAATCGAGATCGAAAGCTTCGGCTCATTTAAAAAGGTTCCGGGCGCCACCACCGCCGGCGAAGAGAAGAAAGCGAGCAGCGTTAAGGCGGCGCAGACCAGCAGGGAGGCCGGAATATTCAGGTAGGGCCGCAGCTCACGTTGCAGGTGCAGCCGTCGCGCGGCGTTGCGCAGAATCCAGGCAATGGCCCCGCACTTGACGATAACGGTCAGTACGGCGACGAGGTAGAGGTCAACGCTATGGGTAAAGTAGCCGACGACGGCTGCAATGAGCGCCAGCACCAGCGATTGAATCACGTAGGATTGAATAGCGCCGGAGAGCAGCCGGGCGGCAACGGTGGCAAAAGCGGTTAGTAAGAGCAGCGCGCCGAGCACTTGCAGCGTTTGCACAGCAAGAGCGGGCGGCGCTGCGATGTGTGTATTCATGAGCGAAACGACAGCCGATAGAACCATAATTGACTCCTTACACCAGGCTATATGCGCTCCCAACAGTGCGGGGCCGCCAGGGGCCATGTGGCCCCTGACAGCGGATGCGTCGAGGCGTTCCCCGGCTTCCCTCCTCGCCCGTCCGCACACGACGAGAAGAGAAAAGCGTCAGGGCGCCTCACGCCCCGGCAAGGAGGCTCCACTCCCCGCTTGCTCGCCCCCTGCACGCCCATCCGTTAAAAGATTCTTGATATGATTTCATGGACAAACAGAACCCTCACTCCTAATGTGTATGCGTCAGATAAAAGGCAAGGACGGCCAGACCGGCAAGAATGACGGCTGCACCGAGAAACTCTGGAATGCGGAAAAAGCGCCACCTGGCAAGCGACGACTCGATCACGACGATGACGCAGCAGATCACGATCATCTTGAGCAGCAATGTCCCCACAGCCAGCAGCACAGTAAGCGCCATCGTGCCACCCTCCGGGGCCAGTCCCCACGGAGCCGTCAGCACATTCAGCAGGATCACCAGCAGCACAAAGAAGCGCATCGCCCCTCCCCACTCCATCAGCGCCAGCTCCTGGCCGGAATACTCCAGCGTGCGCGAAGCCTCAATCATTGATAGCTCGAAGGAACTGGAGGGATTATCAACCGGGATGCGTCCACTTTCGGCCAGAATCACCAGAAACAGAGCGGTCGCCAGCAGCCAGTGCGCCGGATTGTAGAGGTAAGCGGCGGAGATGAGCGTCTGGTTAACCGCAAAGGGAATTGTAACCTGGGCAATGAGCGTCACCGCGAACAGGACCAGGATGACGACTGGCTCCGAGAGCAGAGAGACGACGCGCGCACGGCTGCTGCCCATGCCCCCAAAGGTGCTGGCGGTATCGAGGGCCGCCAGCGAGGTAAAGAAGCCGCCGAGGGAGAGAATAAAACCGCCCGCCAGCATATCGCCCATAAACGCGTAGGGAAGCGGATAGGCCGTCAGGACGGGAATAAGCATGGCGACAATGAGCGGCGTAATGAAGGTGAAAAGGGGAGCCGCGTGAAAAACCCAGGAGGCATGCTCGGATACGACACTGCCCTTGTGCAGCAACTTCCACAGATCGCGATAGGGTTGCCAGACGCCTGGCCCGCGTTTGGACTGCACGCGCGCTTTGAGCTGGTTGATGATGCCGCGTAGCAGTGGAGCGCAGCAGAGCACCGTCGTGATCTGCAATCCTTGAAGTATCGCCAGATTCACCATGTTGACCTCACAGGACAAACGCTCTACAACAATCGATTACTAACAGGTCTACAGGTCAGGAGACTCAGCAGTGCAGGATTGGTAGAGGTGCCTGAGAGATGGACAGGTACGAACGACGACCATCGCTGCCAAAAAGGCAACAAAAAACCTCTACCAGCGAGCCTCCTGCTCGTAGGTGGTAGAGGCTATTAGCGCGGGGCATTAGGCGAGCCTCATCGCCGATGGAAATAGCTCCGGGTCTGGTCTAACTTTGAGGGCTACTTCCAATCTTTTCTTGAGTCAATTATAAATGGCTTCTGGTCTTCTGTCAAGAGGTCGTCATGTTGATAAGATGGGAGAACGAATGGAACCTGCTCTCTTCCGCATCCTTTTTTCATTGCTTACCAGTACATGCAATTTCATCTGAAAGCAAGCACAATGACGCTGATGTTATCCTCGCCGCCGGCCTCGTTTGCCAGCCGCACCAGTTCCGTACAGGCCGCCTGTGGAGGAAGAGTGCATGCCACCTGCGCCATGCGTTCTTCTGAGAGCTTGCTCCAGAGTCCATCGCAGCAAAGCACAAGGTATTCGCCAGGGTGAATTTCCTGCATACGGAAGTCGGGAAGCGGGACGTTTTCCTGACTTCCTCCCAGCATACGCAGGAGCATGTGGCGTGAAGGAGCCGACTGCGCCTGTTCAGGAGAGAGAATGCCGGCCTGCATCATAGCTACTGCCATAGAATGATCCGTGGTCAGGCGCGTCATGATCGGCGAGGAGGATGGAGTCGTCTGGATGAGGTAAGCGCGACTATCGCCGACATGGGCGATCACGAACCGCCCGTCTTTGATCGCTGCTGCGATGCACGTGGTCGCCATATTCCGGCACTCCCGCTGCTGGTCCGCAAGCTCTTGAATACGAAGGTGAGCCGCGAAAAACGCATGCTGAAGACGTGTGAGAGGAGAACTGGCCTCGTTGGAAAACTGCGCGTTGTCGCTCATGATTCCCAGAGGTGGCGTCCGCTGGTAATACACCTTGCTGATGGTCTCGATGGCAAGACGACTTGCCACTTCTCCGGCGGCATGACCGCCCGCTCCATCGGCGAGAAGGTAGAGCCATCCCAAATTGGCGCGCTCATCGGATGGTTCGCACAGGGCGATGGCATCCTCGTTCTGTGGGCGAACACGGCCCCTATCCGAGTGGGCCGCCGCCTCTATCTGCATGGTTGTCGCTCGTGAAGAGAAATTGCTTTGAGCCATGCTCTTTCTCCCGTATCTGCCTCTTGTTGATACGATGGGCTAATATCAAAGCGCTTCAATCGGGGAGAGTATGCGTCTGGCTGCGCTGCATGATGAGTACACTTCATCATGCAGCGCCTCTTTGCCAGAAGGGAGGCTGCTGGAGGGACAAAAAAGCTTCTAGCAGCCGACCTACTCTCTGTCAGTCGCTAGAAGCTATCAGCCAGTTAAGAGGCATTAGGCGAGCTTCATCGCCAGTTTGTTTC
>DATGLE010000310.1:0-9952 GCA_035294325.1 Ktedonobacteraceae bacterium
GGCCCCCGACTCACTCACTCCAGGCTGCGCGGCTGGAATGCTGTGCCAGATCACAGGGGCATGCTCTCCGACTCTCAAGAGGCCGGGGCTGCCTCCTGCGCGGTGCGCAGTTGCTCCAGGTGTGGCCGGACGGAGGAGAGCGGAGCCAGGATGCAATCTCGTAGCGTCATCGGTCCATATTCTTCATGCACTCCTTCGCGAGCCAGCGCGGAAGCCGGAAGCTCCGCGACCAGGGTGGCAAAGCGTTCGCACTGCTGCTCAAGCGCGTTCAGAAGCATAGCCGGATCCGCTTGCTGATAGCCATGATCGCGAACCTCGGCATCCTGGTCGTAGCCAGGCAGCGCTGGTCGCTCCTCCTGCCAGATGCACTCGACGCGCAGCGACCAGTGGGACATTTTGTCGATCATGTGGCCCAGCACCTCTATCGCCGACCACTCTCCGGGGGCCGGGCGATGCCGCAGCGTGCGCTCATTGGTTGTCAGTGCGCTGCGAAAGGTACGGGGGACCTCGCGGAGTTGTGCAGCCCAGCGAGCCTGTTCGGTCTCCATGCTTACTCCTTGTCTGAATAAATAAAGCGAATGCGCCAGTTCTGTGATGAGTATATCATAACGGATCTGGCAGGCATCCCAGAATCTCCCCTGAATCAGGGCTTGACTCCCATTGCCAGTAGCCCGCCTGTGATGCCGTCGAAGACCATCTCTCCGTGATGGAAGATGGCCGGTTTGCTGTTTTTGCTGGCAAAAGGTGCGGCCACGGTAAAATCACCGGAGACTTCGACATAACAGACGATGAGCGAATCGTCTGTTAATCCGGTATCAGCGTTCAGGGTATCATTCGCAACTTTGTTGGTGACAAAGAGGACACGCGTCACCGTGAAATGGCGAGAAATCTGCTCAATGCGGAGACCCTCAAAACGAGAGATGGTGCTCATATAGTGGCGCACGTCCTGTTGCGTGAAGGTGGGCACGCTGCACAGATGGGGCTTGATGGCCGGCGGGATATTTTTTTCAGAGGCACTGATAGGTGTAGGGAGGTGTTTGGGATCGCAGCCATCCGTGGATGCCGAACGGGTGAGAAGTGCATGCAGAGCTAACGTTCCCCCGATGGTTGCGGCCGCGAGGAGAAGTGTTGCCAGTCCAGGAAACCATTGACGTTTGTTCACGCCGATTCTCCTTGAGTGCATAGTAGCTCAGTCTTGTAAGGTGAGAGCATCTGACCTGTCGCCAGGGCTTTCTCTGCTAAGACGTGCGCAAGAGGGAAAACGTTCCCTTGCCCTTCATCGTGCCTCGCGCAGGCGCGTGACGATCTCGGCCAGGCGGGCGTGGATGGCGCTGACCCGTGTGCGCAGGTATTCGGCCTGGGAAAGAGGGTGATCAGGTGGCTCCTGCTCGGCTGGCAGCAAGGTCTCGACTAGCGCCGCGCGTAATCGCCTCGCCCCGGCTTTGGCATCGAGCGCGGCGAACCAGCGACGATTTTCTTGCACAAAGCCGCCGCTGTGCAACAGCGCGTGAATCGTCCCGCGATGGACCTCGTGTTGCTGCCGGTGGCGCACCGCCCGCACGATCTCGGCGAAGGTCAGCCCCTGTGGCGCCTCCTCTAAGATGGCCTGAATCGAGCGGCGATAGCTTTCACCCGGTCCCCCGCGCACGGAAGCCAGCGCCTCCAGATCGACCAGGCGGGCCTCTTCCTCCTGCACGGCCTCATCCTGGCCGATCTGCTGGAAGACGATGCTACCCGGCGTCCACTCGATGCGCAGGATCGTCCCGGCGTACAGTTCCATGAGCCGGTCAGCCAGTTCGCGGCCATACAGCGTATTGTTGGCGCGGTCAAGCCAGAGCCAGAACCGCGTTCCATCCTCGTGCCACATCCCGTGCAGGACGGTTTTCTGCGCTTCTCCGGGGGCTGGCAGCGGGTAGATACCACGAGCGGCGGCCGGGACATGCAGGAAGCCTTGCAGCAGATTCACGGTGCGCAGGCGCACCGTCCAGCTCGCGCGCTCAGTTTGCACTTCGCCTCGCAGCACTACCTGGCTTTCATCCCCCTCTCGGGTTGGTGCAGGCTCTTTCACAAGAGACGACCCAGGACGCGGCGCCCTGGCAGCTTCTTCGGGTGTCGTAAGCGGCTCTGGCATGCGCAGGGGATGCACCTGCAAGCGTGTGCTGCGGGCATCGGCGGGGACCTGCCGGGCGGGAAGCCAGTAATCCTGCCCGACGCGCTGCACCTGCGGAGAGATCAGCAGCCAGGCTCGCACGTATAGCCAGGCATTGGGCCGATCAGCTTCATGCCATCCGCATTCGCGCAAGCAATCCGTAACCATGCGCACCGTCCACGGCTCGCCACCGGACTCCTGCCAGCAAGCCAGAAGCTTCGGGCCGAGCGCATCGAGGCTGGCTTTCACGGCACGCGTCAGCCTGACGTTGCGCTCGTGCTCTGCTGGCTCCAGGATGCCCTGCCGGGTGAGGGTGAAGCGCTCATCGAGCGGGCAAAAGACGTGGTGGCGCCCATCCTCGGCATCGAGGGCCGCCAGTCTCGCATCCAGGTCGCGCCCGTCCCAGGTGCCAGCCAGCAGATCATTGAGTAAGCGCGTATTGGCAACGGCCTGGCCGACAAGGCGCCAGTGGCTGGGGCGCTTGCCATCGCCTTCATGCACCGGGACGAAGCGTGCATCCGCCTGAATCGGAATTTCGAGTCCGGTGGCATCCCAGACCGGTTGCAGCGCCTCCTTCTCGGTAAAGGTGCGCCGCGCGGAGGACCAGCGCCTCACGACTTCATCAAGCAGCCGCGTGACTTCATCGGTGCCCTCGTGCATCACTCCACCTCGGTTTCTGGAAATTCGGGTAAGGGGACGCCGCCGGCAAGGGCATCGCGGCCTCGCTGCGTGATCGCTACCGCCGGATAAGTAACGCCCTTCGCCGGAATGGTTCGCTCGACCAGTTGCAGGTAGCCGCCTTCGACGAGCGCCTCGATGGTGCGCCCGACGCGC
Organism: Ktedonobacteraceae bacterium; assembly: GCA_035294325.1. Lineage (GTDB taxonomy): Bacteria > Chloroflexota > Ktedonobacteria > Ktedonobacterales > Ktedonobacteraceae > DATGLE01. The sequence goes on from DATGLE010000310.1 coordinate 2,984, forward strand.
TCGGGCCTGGCTCCGGTCCCCTCCAGTTCGCCGAAGTGATCTGAGGCGCGGGCGGCTGGGGAGAGGCGGAACACCTGGCCCTGGTAGTTCGTCTGCGGGATGCCCAGCAGCATCTTTTCAATCGTCTTTGGTGCGAAGATCCCGTTGTGGTCGCGAACGGCTCCTAGCACTGCCAGCCGGATATCGATGGCGAGTGGTTCCCCGTAGAGCCGTACTCCCGGGTCCCAGGGCAGATGTTCGTTGGTCGGGCTGCACAGGTCGCACTTGCCACACAGCGGCGCATCGTCGCGGCCCGTCAGGTAGTTGATGAGCGCCGCGCTGCGACAGTGCCGGTTGCCGGGGCGGAGCTTCATATAGTCTATCATGGCGGTCAGGCGCTCTTCAAAGCGCTGGTAGCGGCTGGCAAAACCCTGCTCGATTCTCTGGAGATAGGTGGCATCGGAGAGGTTCGGGTGCAGCCGCAGCGTCACGCCGCGCTGGTAGACGCGATAGAGCAGCGTCTCGCGCTCGGCCAGCTTCACCAGGATCGGATCGACGGTGCGCGGATCGATCCCGGTCTGCTCGTAGACCTGCGCAGCGCGATAGGACACCTGCCGGTCCGGCTCCGCTCCCAGAGATCTCAGCAGCGTTTCCGCAAGCCGGCGCTCGGTGGGATCTTGCAAAGCGGCAACAGCCTCCGCGATGGGATAATTGAGCAGGATGGTCGCCTCCAGGGTGCAGTCTGGCCCGCGCTCTACCAGCCCGGCCTCTTCAAAGGAGAAAAGCAAAACGCGCGCCTGCGTTGGTTCGACACGCGCAAGGTCCGCGAGCGCATCGGGATCGCAGAGCAGCGTGCCATCGGCAAGATGCACAGCGCTTAAGCCTTCCTCGTCCACCGAGAGCAGCGCTTCCTGGTACCTGCGCAGTACGCGAGGTTTCGGAACGCCCTGCTGCGCGATAAAGCGTTCGGTGCGCTGCGTCTGACCATGATAAAGCAGGATGGCATACGCCTCCTTGCCGTCGCGCCCGGCGCGTCCCGCCTCCTGGGCATACGCCTCCAGGCTGGCCGGGTGATCGTAGTGCAGCACAAAGCGAATTTCCGCTTTATCGACGCCCATGCCGAAAGCGGTGGTGGCGACAACGACATCCAGTTCGCCCTGCATGAATTGTTCCTGGATCTGGTGGCGTTCGGGCGTGGGCAGTCCGCCATGATAGGCTTGCGCGGCGATATTGCGCTGGCGCAGGAGTCTGGCGAATTGCGTGGCCGCTTTGCGCGTCGCCACGTAGACAATGCCGGAACCGCCGCGCACCTCGTCACGGACCAGTTGATGCACAATGCCCAGCGCCAGCGTATCGCGCTCCTCGCGCCTGGCAACCGAGTACACCCGAAAGACGAGGTTGTCGCGCACAAAATCGCCGCTGCGGATCGCGAGGGTGCGCCCGCCTGGCGACTCCTGTCCCATGCCCAGAATGTTGATGATCTCCTGCTGCACCTGGCGCGTGGCGGTGGCCGTGAGCGCATGGATAGGCAGCGCGCGCCCCGAGCCGCTTCTGGGCAAAAGCCGGGCGATCTCCAGGAAGTCCGGGCGGAAATCATGGCCCCACGTTGAGATGCAGTGCGCCTCATCGACCACCAGTTGCACCAGCGGCAGCCGCTCCAGATACGCGCGGAAGCGGGGATCGCGCAGCCGCTCCGGGGAGACGTAGAGGAGCTTGAGCCGCCCGGCTGCGGCATCGCGCAGCACTTCCTCCTGGCTGGCGGCATCCATGCCCGAAACTAGCGCCGCCACAAGACTCATCCCTGGCACCTCGCGCAGCTTCTCCACCTGGTCGCGAATGAGGGCGATCAGCGGAGAGATGACCAGCGTCAGGCCCGGGCGAATGAGGGCGGGCAGTTGATAGGTGCGGCTTTTGCCCGCCCCGGTGGGCAGCAAGGTCAGGACATCACGTCCTTCGAGCACATCCCGCATGATCTCCTCCTGCCCGAAGCGGAAGCTCGACTGGCCCCAGATCGCTTGCTGTACCGCCAGCAAGCGTGGACGAGCGAGGCGCTCAAAATCGGCTTCATCCACGAAAGGTCCCGGCAACTGCTGCTCGGCGAGCACACGGTGCAGATTGGGAACGGTAGGCGCCGGAAGCTCAGCCGGATCGAAGGCCAGCCTCATATGATCGGCGATGCGCCGGAACAGCTCCACGTCCGACTCATAGCCAATCGCCGGATCGGGAAGGCTGCGCAGCACCTCGGTCCGATACAGCGAACTGCGCAGCCGCTTATCGAGCAGCACGGCGGCCCCGCGATCATCGGCGGCGCGGATCAGGCGCCCGAAGCCCTGTTTGAGCGTGATAATCATTTTGGGCAGCAGGTAATCATAGAAGGCGTTGCCGCCGGCCTGCTCGATGGCGCTCATGCGCGCGGCCTCGACGGGATCGCTGAGATTCGGATAGGGCAGCTTCTCCAGGAAGACGTAGGAGAGCGATGGGCCTGGCACGTCCACGCCTTCCCACAGCGAGCGCGAGCCAAGCAGCGTGCTTTCTTCGATGGCACGGAACTCGTCGAGCAGTCGTTCCATGCTGCCCTGTCCCTGACAGAGCACGGGAAAGCCCCGCTCGGAAAGATCATCGGCCAGGCGCTCGTAGACGTAATCGCGGCGCGAGTTGGCGGTAAAGAGCGCCAGAGTCTTGCCGCCAAAGAAGGGAATAAAGCGCCGCAGCAGGTCAGCCACCGCTTCGGGAAAGTTGCGCTTCAGCTCGCTATCGCGCGGGGCCGGCAGGTGATTGGGCAGCATCAAGAGCGCCTGGTCGTGATAGTTGAAGGCCGGGGGCAATTCTCGCGCGATCACGGTCCCGGGTTGAGCCGCGTTCTCCACACGTTCATGCTCCAGGCCAATCCGGCTCAGGAAGAAGTCGAAGCCCTGCCCATAGACGGAGAGCGTTGCAGAAGTGCAGATCGCGGTATCCAGCCGCGACCAGAGCCGCTCCCACAAGAGCGGGCCAACGTTGATCGGGACGGCGCTGAGCGTGATGGGCGCGCGCCGCTGGCTCGCGCCAGGCGTGGCTGCCCGGGCGGATGATTCCATGCGCCCCAGCTCGACGACACGCACGTAGGCGCCGGTGTTCTTGAACGACCAGAACCAGGCCGCATGCTCGGAAACGGCGCGCACGTCGCGCAGCAGCGAGCGAGCCAGGCGCACCGTCCGAAGCATGCGCCGCGTTTCCCGCGCCCCGCCACTGGCCTCGGAGGAGAGCGCGGGAAGCCGTTCGATGAGCGTCGCCAGCGCGTCGCGCAGCGTGGAGAGGGAGTGATTGAGCGAGGTTGCGGCGGTGCGCAGCGCGGGACCGCCGGCGGCTTGCAGGGCCGCGGCATCGATGCGCACGCGCACGCCGTAGCGTTCCAGGTCGGAGCGGGAGACAACCGTTTGCCCCATGACGTAGTGATGCAACCGGGTGGCAAGGCTGTCCAGCGCAGCGTGAACATCATCAACCGCGCGGGCGATGGTGACGAGCGTGGGGTCGCTGGCCGGCAACCCGAGCCGGCGCTGGCAATCGCGCACCAGGCCGGAGCCGCCGCGCGGATCGTGGATGGCACGCAGGACGCGGCGCAGCACGCGCTCCTCGATGCGCTGCTCCAGAGCGCCAGAGGCGGCATCCTCCAGGTTATGCGCCTCGTCGCAGATGACGGCCCCGGCAAAGGGCACGTCTGCGGCATCCTCGTCGAGGCTGTGCGCGAAGAGCAGGGCATGGTTGACGACCACCAGGTCGGCGCGCTCGGCATTCTCGCGCGCTCGCTGATAAAAGTCAACGCGAGCGGAGCCAAACGGCGTATCATCGCGGCTGGCGCGCACGCTGGCGAGTGTCTGCAACACGCTGCCCTCGGCCTGGAGGTAATCGTCAAGCGCCTGCGGGGTAAGTCCCAGTTCCTCCAGATTGCCGTGCGTGGAGGCTTCGGCGAAGCGCACGAGCGTCGCCAGCATCCAGGCGCGCGGGGCGGAAAGATTCTCTTCGCTAAAGGCGTCTTCGATCTCTTCGGAGAGGCGCGAAAGCGAAAGATAGTTGGCGCGGCCCTGCAATTGTGCGGCGCTCACGCCGGGGACAAGCTGCTGGACAAAAGGCACCTCGCGCTCGACCAGTTGTTGTTGGAGGAGCCGTGTAAAGGTCGAGACCGCCACGGGCCGGCCAGTCGCGCGCGCATAGAGGGCCGCCGGTACGAGATAACCTTGAGTTTTGCCTGTACCGGTTCCAGCCTGTAAGACGGCATAACTCCCGCTGCGCAGCGCCTCCGTGACGAGCCGGGACATTTCAATCTGAGCCTCGCGCCGGCTGTGCCCCAGCTCTTCGGCTCGCACGAACGCGGACTCGACCTGCGAATCGTCAAGCGGCCCCAACGTCGCGGGACCACGCTCCGAAAGCCTCGGCGTGATATTGTTGCCAAAGGTAGCGATGATCTCTGGGACCAGGGCAGGACGCGATGGAGGCGAGAGCACTTCGGCCCACGGATCGCCCGCGCGGCGCAGCAATTCGTAGACCGCCGCACCCGTCGGTCCTTCCTGGATTTCTCGCTCCAGCCCACGTATGATGCCGCCAAGCATCTCGACATCGGCATCGGCGCGGTGGGCGTCCTCGCGTGCGCAGCCATAGTACTCGGCCAGCGTGCCAACGCGATGCGCCCTGGCGCAGGGCAGCAGGACGCGCGCGAGCGGCAGCGTATCGAGTACGCGAAAGCTCGGGGGCAGCGGGATGCCCAGTCGCTCGCAGGTTGCTTTGAGCAGCGGGCCGTCGTAGCTGGCGCCATTATGCGCGATGAGCGGGAGATCGCCGGCATAGGCAAAGAAGTCGCGCAGCACCTCGGCAATCGGCGGCGCGTTCTGCACCTCCTCGTTGGTAATCTGCGTCAGGCGGATGATATGCTCGGGGATGGGTACGGTTGGCCGGGAAAAGCTGGCCCACGGTTCTTGCGGCACGCCATCGATCCAGCGCCGGGCGGCAATCTGAATGATCTCGGTGGAGGGCTGCGTCGCATCCGGGCGTGTCGCCTCCAGATCGAAGACCACATAGCAGCCGCGCCTGAGGGGCTGCCTTGACGCTGGTGACGGCGCAGCCGCAACGGCAGGCTCGTCAGGGAAAAGCAGCGCCTCCTGCCGCCGTAACTGCCAGCGTCCCCCATCGCTCTCAACAAAGCGCTGCGGCAGTTCGCGCAGCACCGCCGTCACCTGGGCGGGCGGAAGCTGGCGTTTCACCTGTTTCGCAACCTGGCTGGTCAGCGCCTCCGCCGTCAGCCCCGCCGGCGCCTCCGCCAGCAGCGTCTCCGCCGCCGCAGCGATATGTTCTTTCAGTGTCATGCGTCCATGCCTTTCTCAACCATTATCTAGAAATGTCTGGTCAGTTCAAGAATAAAGGCGCGTAACTCGTCCAGCGCTGCGCTGTCGAAATTCCAATACCTTTTGCCCGCCGCAATTCCAAGATGGGGAACGCATTCTTTCATCCCGGCGAGAAAGGTTTGCATTTTCGCCTTGCTCTCGTTCTTAGGAGCATCAGCTTTCATCGTCTGTTTAACTCTAAATGTATATTCATCGACGAAAGGCATAATGGCGTGGTTTTGAAAGAATCTTTTTTCATCATCCCCTTCCACAAGAAGTACACACCTGCTAGTAACAGGAGAGAGTACCGGACCTCCACGTAATTCCGCCATTATCTTACCTCCCACCCCTGTTCAAGCGCTGCCCCGAGCACGCTATGCGTGTACTGTTTTGCGATAATATTATTTTCGTGAATTTGCAGGCGCACATAGCTAAAATCATCTTCGGCTCCCGCCTGTGAAGCTGCATTAGAAGCGGCCTGCAAGCATTCGTAGTTATGTGTCGTTGCTACGACCTGGCAGTTAAAGTCTTTTGCTGCTTTAAAGATCCCTTCCCACACTTTGGAGAGAACGGAATAGTGAATGCCAGCATCGATCTCGTCAATGAGAACAATACCGTTGTTGGCGGTGGCAATAGCCAGGATAACGGAAAGCAGTTTGCTCATACCATCGCCCAGTAGCGCAACGGGAATCTTGCGGCTCATCCCCTGGATGTCGGCGTAAATAGCAGGACTTTGGGGCAATGGTGTCACTGCTGTTAAACCAACCAGGTGCGGTTCTATTATCTTTAAAAATTCCACTACGCGATCTACCTTTCTGACAACATCTAATTCACTGAAACGTGCCGCTTCTTCACCGGGATTTACTTGCAGGCGTAAAGGGAAAAAGATGGCCTTTTGCATCATTCCGCGAGGAATGATCGAGACTGGATGCGGCTTGAACTGGATATTGACATTTGTCGGGGTTTTGCGCAATACAATAGCAACATCTTCCTGGCCTACACCTGAGACCTCATAATGGATATTCATGTAGTAGGAAATAGCGGTGAGCGTATCTGTTTGTAAAGGAGTACCTGTATTACCAAAGCTCGAAACATCAACACTCACATCTTTCTGCGCAAGCGATGGTTCAAATTTAATTTGCATCTTTGCTTCGTATATACCATCGTTCACCTTAAAAGATATAGTATTCTCCATATTAAAATCTGTAAATATCGGAGAAAAGAGCGATTCAGCATCAGTTAGAGGGATATCTATGCCGCGCCATCCTAGATGACGAAAAAACATGCCCGGATTGGCTCTATCATAGAACAGAAAGATAGCCTCAAGCAGAGATGTTTTTCCAATATTATTTTTCCCACCTACCAGGGTGACTCTGGAGATATCTGTGAGTTGGAAATCCTTGAAGCCCTTAAATCCTTTAATATGTAATTTTTGCAGCATGTTTAATTCTCAACATTCTTATAGTTTGAGTGCCTCCAACCTGTTGCTATTATAGCAGGGATCGTATATCTCTCAACCGCCAGGGACAGCCTCCGGAGATGCTTATATGAACTATATGAATAACCTGCACTACTCTACTCCCAGCAGCAGCCGCAAAGCGGTAAAGAACTCATCCGTAGCAGCGCGTATCTCCTC
>DATGLE010000311.1:0-8261 GCA_035294325.1 Ktedonobacteraceae bacterium
TGTGCACCAGAAAAGTCTGGCCGGCAGCGCGCAGTTCAAGAGGGCCGTTCCAGGGCGCGATGCCGCGAATGAAGTTGTAGACGTGGCGCGCGCTCCATTCATCGGCGGGTACGCTATAATCTCCGGCGCCGGGCGAGGGATGATAGCTGCTCTTCGTTTCATCCTGCGGAATGCGTAGAGCGCGCCCTTGATAAAGCTCCCACGCGCTGCGAGCGAGCAGCACGCCGCCACGCGCGGCGCACCGGGCCTCCAACTGCTGATAGCTGATGCCATCGGGAACCGCTATTGCCTCCTGCGCGAGAATGTCGCCGCTATCCATGCGTTCGTCCATCAGGTGAATCGTGACGCCAGTAATGGCGCTGTCCTCACGGAACGTCCAGAAGAGCGGCATGGGGCCACGATTCGCCGGCAGCAGCGAGGGATGCACGTTGAGACAGCCCAGGCGCGGCAGATCGAGGATGGCACGCGGGATACGACGCGAGAAGCAGGCCACGCAGATCACGTCGGGCAGATAAGCGGCCAGCGTCTCTATCGTCTCGCTGTGCCGCAAGCTGTACACGTCCCACACCGGAATGCCCCGCGCCCGGGCGATTTCAACAATCGAGGGAGTTGTATTGAGCATGGGCAGCGAGGGACGAATGGCGCGCGGCGGCCTGCGCTGCTGGATTGCGCGCACAGTTGCGCCCGGCACAGGCGAGGCCGGCAGTACGACGGCACATACCTCTATGCCGCTTTCCAGCAGAGCAGCCAGAGAAGGCGCCGCAAACAGGCCCTCCATACCAAAAAAGAGCGCGCGCGGCGCCCGCTCACCAGACGAGCCGGGTGGCTGTGCATGGGCCGCCACAGGGGCGGCCCCTACGGTAGCGCGATCAGGCGAGAGCGAACCACTGTAGGGGCCGCCCTTGTGGCGGCCCACGGACAGTTGCCCCCGCCGATCTTGATCGTTACTATTCATCATCGCGCGGCTACGCATATATGAGTTCACCATAGAGGCTTCTAAATGGCTCTGCCTTCGATACAATCATTTGACATAGTTCCTCACATCTTGTACGATCAGAGTAACATTTATACGAGCGTAGCTACCTCGATATCAGGAGCTTTAATATGCCACGAATGGTCTATTGTGTCAAACTAAAGCGCGAACTGCCTGGCCTGGAGAAGCCGCCCTTTCCCGGCGAACTGGGACAGCGTATCTATGAAAACGTCTCGAAGCAGGCGTGGGAGATGTGGCCGGCGGAGAGCACACGCATCATCAGCCAGCAAGGGCTGAATATGGCCGATCCCGCCGCGCGCCAGTTGCTGCGCAAGGAGATGGAAAAGTTTTTCTTCGGCGACGAAGCAAAGGCACCCGCAGTCGCAGGAGCAGGCGCAGCCAGCGCACAGGGCAACTCTGGCGGTCCGCGCATGGTCTTTTGCGTCAAATTGCAGCGCGAACTGCCCGGACTGGACAGGCCGCCCTTCCCTGGCGAACTGGGGAAACGCATTTACGAACATGTCTCCAAACAGGCATGGGAGATGTGGCCCGCACAGAGCACGCTTATCATCAACCACTACGGCCTGAATATGGCCGATCCCGAAGCGCGCAAAATATTGCGTGAGCAGATGGAAGAGTTCTTCTTTGGCGAGGATGCAAAGATGCCCGAGGGCTGGATACCGGAGGAAGCGGGGGTGGGCGCCGGACCGGCCCGCAAAGGTGGAGGCGGAGCGCCCAGGAAGAAATGAGAGCCTACGGGGATATCCTGCTCATCTCGTGCTATGAGCTGGGGCACCAGCCGTTTCATCTCGCCTCAGTGTCGGCGCTTTTACAGCAGGCCGGCTATCTTCCCCGGTCCGTCGATACAGCCGTTGAAGACCTGACCGACGAAGCGATCCGCCGCGCACACTTCGTCGCCATCGCCGTGCCCATGCATACGGCGCTGCGCCTGGGCGAACAGCTTGCCCGGCGCGTGCGCAGCGTCAATCCTGGCGCGCATATCTGTCTCTACGGGCTTTACGCGCTGCTCAACGCCGATCATCTCCTCCAGGGGACCATCGATGCGGCCATTGGCGGCGAATACGAGATCCCTCTGCTCAACCTCGTGACCGCGCTTGAGCAGGGACAGGTTGGCTCGATCCCTGGCGTTTGCACACGGGCGGAGCGCAGCGGACCGTGGATAGCGCGCACGCCGTTTCTCATCCCGGAGCGAAGCCAGCTTCCGCCGCTTGAGCGTTACGCTCGCCTCCAGTGGCGCGACGAGCTGCGCATTGCTGGCTATACCGAAACGACGCGCGGCTGCAAGCACACCTGCCTGCACTGCCCGATCACACCGCTCTATCGCGGGCGCTTCTTTGCCGTGCCCGCCGAGATCGTCCTGGCCGATATCCGCGCCCAGGTGGAGCGGGGCGCGCGCCACATCACTTTCGGCGATCCCGATTTCTGGAATGGCCCGACGCATGCGCTACGCATCACCCGCGCCATGCACCGCGAGTTCCCCGATCTCACTTTCGATGCGACGATCAAAATCGAGCACCTGCTGCACCATCAACATCTGCTGCCTGAAATGAGAGAACTTGGCTGCGTCTTCATCGTCTCCGCCGTCGAGTCGCTCAACGACGATGTGCTGCGGCATCTCGACAAGGGACACAGCGCCGCCGATGTCGCCAGGGCATTCGACCTGACGGAACGAGCAGGTATCGTGCTGCGGCCCTCGCTGCTCCCCTTCTCGCCCTGGGAGACGCTGGAAAGCTATCTTGCGCTGCTCGACTTCTTTGAGCGGCGCCGCCTGATCGAGCATCTTGATCCGGTACATCTCTCCATTCGCCTGCTTATTCCGCCTGGCTCCGCGCTGCTCGATGAGCCGGATAGCTATAAATGGATTGGCGAACTCGATGCCGAGGCTTATAGCTATCGCTGGCAGCATCCCGATCCGCGCATGGATGCGCTGCAACAGCACGTCGCCGCGCTGGTCGAGAATGCGGAGCAGCGCAAAGCCGATCCCATCGAGACCTTTTTCCAGGTCAAAGCGCTGGCGATGGCGATGCAGGGGCAGGATTTTTCCGTGGCGCATGCGCTCCAGCGCTACGGGAAGTGTAAGGTCTTGCCCCACCTGACCGAATCCTGGTTCTGCTGAGCAGAACCCACGGCGGGCCAGTTGGCCCCACGATGTTTCTAATGTCCGATGAGAGATGTTCACCCATCCAAATCGGTGTTGCCGATCTGGATGGGTGAACATCTCTCATCGGACAAATATACAAGAGCAAGGAAGGACATATGGCAAAAGAATTAAGCTCTAGCGCGAAAAAAGTTCAGAATGCATTGGAGGTGCGCGGCTTCGCGTGCCAGATCGTCGAACTGCCGGATTCTACACGCACGGCGAAGGAGGCGGCGCAGGCCATTGGCTGCCGCGTCGAACAGATCGTGAAATCGCTGATCTTCAAAGGTCAGCAGAGCGGCAAGCCCATCCTGGTCGTCGCCAGCGGCACGAATCGCGTGAACGAGAAACGCCTGGGCGAACTGGCAGGCGAACCAATTGAGAAGGCCAGCGCAGATTTCGTGCGCCAGCATACGGGCTTCGCTATCGGCGGCGTTCCTCCTACCGGCCATCTCGAACCTATCGAGACCTTCATCGACGAAGACCTGTTCCAGTACGAGGAGATATGGGCCGCCGCCGGCACCCCCTTTGCTGTCTTCCGGCTCACCCCGGCTGACCTGCAACCCATGACCGGTGGCGAGGTCGTGACGATCAAATAATACCACCCTGGAGAAAAACCGATGATACCCGTTTCTCTGACCGCCACTGCTATGGGGCCGGGCATTGCTTACGCCGCTACTCCTGGCATGGTGAATCAGGAAAGCATTTTGTAAAAGAAAACCGTACCGTCGAGCGTTCCGGTGGCGCTGCGAGCATACATGGGAATAACACCAGCCTCGCGATACTCCAGCGAGCGATAGAGTTGTTCAGCAGCATCGCCCTGGCGTGTATCGAGCACGAGCAACGTTCGTCCACACTCACGAGCTGCCTGCTCAATCTCTTGCATGAGCGCTCGCCCGATGCCTCGACGGCGCTGGCTCTGGAGGACAAAGAGCTTCTGCACTTCGGCCCGATGCTGCGCATTCTGCTGCGTGGCAAGCGCAAGCTGAACAGAGCCAACGATATGACCGGCATCACGCGCCACCAGAAGTACACACATGTCTTGCGCAACTTTCTGGAGGACAGCATTCCAATACTGACGGGCATCCTCTCCACTCAAGGGCGGGAGAAAGCCGACAGAGGCGCCGCTTGCTACCGTGTCTTGAAGCAGATAGATCAGTTCAGGGAGAATCGTCTGCCCCTCTTCGGAGCACACTTTTTCGATAACTGGCAGAGATGAATCAAACACGGCCTGCTATTCTTCTTTCGCAAGAAATTATCAAGGATATTATAGCTAAAAGCCCGTAAACTCTACAAGCCTGATTACCCTGCTTTGCCGCTGGTATGCCGAAAGCCCATCGCATAGAGCGTTGAATATACCCCGCCTCGGAGCAGTAGCTCCTGGTGCGTGCCCTGCTCTACGATGCGCCCGGCCTGCAAGACGACAATGCAGTCTGCCCCCTTGATCGTCGAGAGGCGGTGCGCTATCACCAGCGCTGTGCGACCATGCAGGAGCCGCTTGAGACCTTCTTGCACTATCAGTTCGGTAAAGGTGTCGATATTGGCCGTGGCCTCATCCAGAATGAGGATGCGTGGATCGGCAAGCAGGGCGCGCGCGAAGGAAATAAGCTGGCGCTGTCCAACGCTGAGGTTGCGCCCGCGCTCGCGAATAAGCGTGGCATAGTCAGCCGGGAGCTGCATAATCAACTCATGCGCTCCCACCGCACGCGCGGCCTCCACAATCTCGTCGTCTGTAGCATTCAGACGGCCATAACGGATGTTCTCGCGTATCGTGCCGGTAAACAGGAAGGGATCCTGCGGGACAACGCCGATCTGGCTGCGCAGCGAACGCTGCGTCACCGAGCGCACATCGTAGCCATCGATAAGTATAGCGCCGTCACGCACATCGTAGAAGCGCGCCAGCAGCCCGGCGATGGTCGTCTTACCGGCGCCCGTCGGTCCGACAATTGCCACGGTCTGCCCCGGCTCGATGTGCAGGTTCAGGCCGTGCAATACCTCGCCGCCGCGACTATAGCCAAAGACCACGTTGCGGAACTCCACCTCCCCTCTGATCGGCGGCATCTCTATCGCATCAGGACGATCCACAATCTCAACCGGCACATCTAGAATCTGGAAGATGCGCTCGGCTCCCACGGCGGAGCGCTGAAGCTGCGTATATTGCTGGCTGAGGTCGCGGATGGGATCGAAAAAGCGGTTAATGTAGAGCGTGAAGGCCACCAGCACACCGATCTGGAGCGTCCTGTGCGCCACCATCAGGCCGCCGAAGATGACGACCAGCGCAATCGCCAGCGCTGCCGTCACCTCCACCAGCGGCAATATCATCGCCGCGACGCGGCTGGCATAGAGATTGGTGTCGCGGTTATAGACGTTGAGATCGTCGAACTCGGCGTGGTTGCGAGCCTCCCGCGCAAGGCTCTGGATCACGCGCATGCCAGAGATATTCTCCTGGAGGGTCGAGTTGACCATCGAGATTGCCGCGCGTGTCACGCGGAACGAACGCTGGGCGAAGCGCTGCCAGAAGGCAGCGATGACAAACATTACCGGCAATACAATAAAGGAGAGCAGAGCCAGCCAGATATTCATTGCCAGCAAAATCGCAATGATGCCCACCAGCGCAACCATCGAACTGAGCATCGAGAGCAGGCCGGAACTGAGCATGGCTTCCAGCACTGTGATATCGCTCTGGAGGCGCGACATCACGCGGCCAACCTGTGTATGATCGTAGAAGGAGAGCGAGAGCCGCTGGAGATGCGCGTACATATCGGAACTCAGGTTATACAATACCTGCTGCCCCACCCACGACATTGTCCAGATCTGCCAGTACTGCGCCTGCCAGAGCGCTACGTTCACCGCCAGCAGCACAATGCCGATTATCGCCAGCCCGCCTGAATTGCGGCTGGTAATAAAATCGTCAATGGCAACACCTATCAGGTAGGGATTAGCCACGTTGAGCAGCGTATAGATGACCATCAACACGAGGCTCAATAGTGTCTGTGCTTTATAGCGCGCGATATAGGGACCGAAGCGACTGACCAGGCGCCACTCAAATTTCGCGGCGATATCCTCATCGCCGCCGGCCAGGCTGTTTTCCTTCCAGATAAACTCGCGACGATAGGCCGCGTAAGAGCCGGGTTTCGGGTTCATCGCAGGGCCTCCTGTTGATGTCCGGGATGAGAATCCAGCATGCGCCCCTCAAACTCTTCCTGCTCACGCAGTTGCACGTCGTAGAGCCTGGCATAGCGGCCTCCGAGCGCGAGCAGGCTTTCATGCGTGCCGCGCTCTACGATCCGTCCATGCTCCAGCACCAGAATCTGATCAGCGTTCTTGATCGTGCGCAGGCGGGAGGCGACCACGAAGGTTGTGCGCCCACGCATGACGGCATCGAGAGCCTGTTGAATGAGATACTCGGTCTCCATATCCACGCTCGATGTAGAATCGTCGAGCACCAGAATGCGTGGATTGAGCAGCAGCGTCCGCGCGATAGCCAGGCGCTGCTTCTGACCGCCGGAGAGCGTAACGCCGCGTTCTCCTACCCAGCTATTATAGCCATCGGGCAGCGTGCAGATGAAGTCGTGCAGGCGAGCGATCTTCGCGGCGGCTATGATCTGTTCTTCGGTGGCGTCCCGCGCGCCGTAAGCGATGTTCTCGCGCAGCGTGGCATTGAAAAGAAAGACATCCTGCAAGACGATCCCTATGTTATGTCGTAGAGAGGCCAGCGTCACATCGCGCACATCCTTGCCGTCAATGGTCACGCGACCACTGACCACATCGTAGAAGCGTGGCAGCAGGTGCAGGATCGTGCTTTTGCCGCTGCCGGTTGGGCCGAGAATAGCAATGATGCGTCCAGGCTGCGCATCGATATTGATATGATGGAGCACCTCCGGTCCATTTCCGTAGGCGAAGCAGACATCTTCAAAGCGCACATGGCCTTTCACATCTTGCAAAACAATCGCGTCCGGCGCATTGCTAATTGTCGGCTTCGTGTCGAGCAGGATGAAGATACGTTCACCGCTGGAAACGCCGCGCATGAACCAGTTAATCATGTAGCCAAACGTGCGCACCGGCGTCGCCAGTAGCAGAGCGTACTGCGTCACAGCCACCAGCGTGCCCAGGCTCAGGCGATGGTTGATGACCACAACGCCGCCAATCCAGACCACCAGCACCGTTACAATATTGAGCACCAGTATCATCAAGGGCTGATTCCAGGCCGAGAGCCGCATCGCCGCCAGGTTCAGCCCGCGCACCTGCTGGTTCTGCCGGTCAAATTTGTCGATCTCGAACTCTTCGCGCGCAAAAGACTTGACGACGCGCATGCCATTCAGACTCTCTTGCATGATTGTGCCCAGATCGCCGGTCTCGCCCTGCACGCTCAACCACAGCGGGCGCAGGCGGCTCGCCACCTGGTAGGCAAGCGCTATCAGCACCGGCACGCAGGTTAATATAATCAGGGCCAGCACCCAATCGAGCCGGAGCAGGATGATGGCGATGGCGCCGAAGGTGGCGACGGTAACGACGGCGCGCAGCAGGCCATTGGTAATAAAGGTGCGGACCGCCTCGATATCGACCGTCATATGCGACATGAGCTGTCCCGTCTCTGACTCATCATGAAACGAGAAGCTGAGATTTTGCAGGTGGTTGTAGAGGTCATCGCGCAGGTCATAGGCCACGATCTGTGACACGGCCTGTGAGAGATAGCCCTGCCCGTAGGCAAAAGCCCCACGTAGTATGCTGGCGACAAGGATAGCAGCCGCAGCCAGCAGCAGATCGCTCAGGCGTCCGCTCGCGATACCCACATCGATCACCCATGCAAAGAGCCAGGGCACTACCAGCGAGAAACCAATAGAAAGCCCGGTACACACGACGGCGCTCACTGACATGAACCAGTGGGGCCGCAATAATCTAAGAATTCGCAGATAAATATACAGATTTGTTTTCCAGGATACGATGTACTCGGACAGCGGGCGTTTGTCTCTTCTCGACAGCTTCACAAATTGTTCCTTTCTTGATAGGCCAGGGCCTCCCTTGCAACTATCTCATCAACAGTGTATAAGAAGAAGTATGACAGCACTATGTCAACCTTTTTGCATATTTTTTGTTCTTTTTTCGAGAGGGTGTCTGATTCCCGATGCC
>DATGLE010000312.1:0-3647 GCA_035294325.1 Ktedonobacteraceae bacterium
AATAGCCCTGCTCTAATATATTTGCTACTTGCGTGTATCGTTCAGGCGTACTATGATACAGGGTAGGAAAGAACAGAAGCGTTTTATGCTATGGGAGTGATTTATGGGAAGTATTCCCCTCGCTTATGCGATTGATCTGGGCTGGCTGCGCATCGGCCCGCCGTATATCTACATCAATATCGATCCTGTGATCGTGCATATCGGCCCGCTGGCCCTGCGCTGGTACGGCCTGATGTATGTCGTCGCCATCATTGTAGCTTTGTGGATCATCCAGGGCTATACACGGCGCAAAGGCATCAGTTCGGACAAGCTCTATCGCATCCTGTGGTGGTGTATTGCGGCGGGCCTCATCGGCGGGCGCCTCTATTTCGTTGTGCAGCAGCCGAACTTTGTCTCCTACTACCTGGCGAATCCTATCCACATCATCGCCACATGGGAAGGCGGCATGGCCTTCTTCGGCGCCATCTTCCTCGTCGTCGCTACCCTGCTCTGGCGCGCGCACGTCGAACGCCTCAATCCGCTGGTGCTCATTGACGCCGGCGTGATCTTCGCGGCGGCGGGCCAGATCTTCGGACGTATCGGCAACCTCATCAACGGCGACATCATCGGCTATCGCAGCACGCTGCCCTGGTCAACGGTCTACCAGAATCCCAATAGCTGGGCCTGCCTGAACCCCGCCACCTGCAACGTGCCGGTGCAGCCAGCCGCCGCTTACGAAATGCTCATCGACATAGTAATCCTCCTGCTGCTGCTCTACCTGGCGAAGCGCACCACGCGACCTGGCATACTATCGCTGGTCTACATGTACTGCTACGCCATTTCGCAGTTTCTCATCTTTTTTGTGCGCGACAACATATACGTCAATTTCCTGGGTATCACGACGTTGAAGCAGGCCCAGTGGACCTCGGTCATTATGTTCATCGTACTGATCCCGCTGACGTACTTCGTGCTCAGGTGGCACTACTCGCGGCCCGTGCCGGAGGGCGAGCCGGCGGCAACCTACGGCATTACGCAGAAGCCAGAACCAGAGCCGGAGAAAGAGCAATCGAGCGCGGAAGAAGAGAAAGAAACCGCAGTAGCCGAGTCTGAAAGTGAAGCAGCTCAAGGCTCATAAAAAAGAGGCGACAGGCGGCGCGCCGCCTGTCGCCTCTTTTTTATTTATTTTTTAGGGGTGGGCTGCGCCTTCGGACTCGGATTTACGGTAGGAGTTGACGCCGGCTGCTGGCCGTTCAACAACGCTTTCTCCTGATCGAGCTTGCGTTGCAGCGCACGCAGATACGCCTGGGCGCCATCGAGATCGGCCTGGGTAATGGCATTGAGCTGCTTGGGCATATTTGAGACATCGTTTACCCAGTTCTGAATCACGGTCTGGAGCGCGGCCAGCGTCGCGTTATCCTGATAGATGCGCGCCAGCCAGGCGCGCCCGGTCTTGAGTGCGGAAAGCAGAGCGCCGAGGAAGTTGCCGGTAATCGTGGCCCCGGCCTGTACAAGGGGCGAGACAAAGACATCGTAGGCGACGCGCGTCAGCCTGGCAGCCGTGATCGCGCCTTGCAGCGTGAAGCCCTCCAGGTCCTCCAGCGCGGTCACAAACTCTTTGCGTACCTGGTTCGCGCCCTGCTCCACTCCCCTGTTGAAAGCGTCCTGCAACTGGTGCTCGATACTCGATCCTACATCGCCCAGCGCTTGCGGCACGCGCGGAGCCACCTCATAGGCAGCGATGGCCGCGCCGCCAACGGCGACTATACCAATGCCGGCCAGCAATTTGCGACGCGAAACCTTGCGCTTCTTCCGCCTCCGGCGGCGCGGAGGCTCCTCTTCTTCGTAATCGTAATCTTCGTCATAGGAAGGTTCGATGGGGCGCGTCCTGCGCCCGCTTGCGCGTGGAGGAACTGCCGTGCGGCGCCGGGTGCGAGGCTCAGGAGAGACGGGTTGCTCGGGATAGACAGGAGCTTCTTCCGGCGCGTCTTCTTCCTCATAACCAGGATCATAATCGACAAGGTTAGCGTCATGCAAGTTATCCTGATCCTGCCGCTCCGGCAACAATTCGCTTGTCCTGGTTATATAAGGAGGATCAGATGGCTCTATCACCTCTTCTTCGTTGACGGGACGTTTGCTGGCGATGATGCTCTGACGCATAAGCTGCCGCGTTCGGCGCAGATCTGGCCTTTGTAAAAGCGCCGTATCGGGCCGGCTTCCGCCATGCGAGGACAGGTATTCGTCATGTCCCGCATTACTTGTATGCCTGTGCTGGCTCTGTTCACGGCGATTGTACAATGGATCATAATCGTTCTCGTACTGGCGTCCAGGACTCTTATGATAGCCTCTCGGTTCCGAACGCTCCTTTTGCATTTTCTCCTCCGTTCCTCCGGGCTTGACCGCTCAGGGCGCATGTGTGGCATCCCAAACACAGGGCCAGGAAGCCCCTATCCCTTGTTTCACATTCTACCTCACTTTTTCCATTTTTGCTAGATTATCCTTCATCTAATTATTCGGAGGAAGAATATTCTGACCGGGCCGCCTGAATAGTACTTTGAGGAGAAGGTGTGAGCTTGTGGATCGCGCCTGCTGAATGCCTGCGCCAGCAAGAGGGGGCATGCATAACTGGCGCTCTATGCTATAATGACACCCAGTATTGTTGGTACCAGGGCAAGGAGGAGCGCATAGTATGCCCGATCCTCAGACAAATAACGAAGAACAGCCCATTGTAGCCTGCGTGACTGTAGGCGCATTTCAAGAGAATTGCTATCTTTACGCGTGCCCACGCACGCGCGAGGCAGTGATTATCGATCCTGGCGACGAGCCGGACCGTATTCTCAAGACGATCAAGGAATTGCAGCTTGCTCCACGCTATATCATAAATACGCACGGCCATATCGATCATATCTGCGCCATTGACGCCGTAAGCGAGGTCTATCCCGTTCCTTTAGCGATTCACCCCGCCGATGTGCCGATGTATACCGACCAGCGTACAGCCAGCATGTTCGGGCGCACGGCCCCGCTGGTAAAGAGGAAACCCGACATTTTGCTTAAAGAGGGCGATCATATCAGCTTCGGCTCGCTCACCCTCGAAGTGGTGCATACGCCCGGCCACACGCAGGGCAGCATCTGCCTGGTCAGCCGCCCCTATTGCGTCTTCAGCGGCGATACGCTTTTCTATCGCGGCATCGGGCGCACCGATCTGCCGGGCGGCAATTACGAGCAAATCATCACATCGATTCGTGATAAGCTCTATACGCTTGAAGATGATCTTACGGTCTTCCCCGGACACGGAGGACCGACCACTATTATAGAAGAAAAACATGAAAATCCCTTTGTAACTGTAGACATGTAGCAACTCTTCAGGTTCTCTTCGCCTGACCGCTCAGTGCCTGTGGCGCTGCGCAAGTGCTGGTTCTGGTGGCATGAGCGGCGGATGCGGTCCGCCGCTCATGCCACCAGAACCAACGGATGAGCTGCCGCAGGCGGCAAGGGACTTGAAGAGTTACGATATGTAAAGAGAGGTAAAGATAGTGTCAGTGATATGTGTGATTGGCACCGGCTATGTAGGGCTGGTTACGGGTACCTGCCTGGCCGATATGGGCAACCAGGTCACTTGCGTCGATATCATCCCCGAGAAGATTGAACGTCTACGCCAGGGCATCCTTCCT
>DATGLE010000313.1:0-5665 GCA_035294325.1 Ktedonobacteraceae bacterium
GAGCGAGACGGCCTGGTACGCCGATTATGTGCTGCCGATGGGGCATGCCAGCGAGCGCCACGACCTGATGAGCCAGGAGACGCACGCCGCGCGATGGATCGGTTTCCGCCAGCCAGTGCTGCGTGTCTACAAAGAGCGGCACGGCGAGCATGTGGAGTATACCTATCAGGCCAACCCCGGCGAGGTGTGGGAGGAGGACGAGTTCTGGATTGAGCTTTCCTGGCGCATCGATCCCGATGGCAGCCTGGGCATTCGCAGGTACTTCGAGTCGCCCTACCGGCCCGGCCAGAAGCTGAGCATCGAGGAGTATTACCGCTGGATCTTCGAGCACAGCGTGCCGGGCCTGCCCGAAGCCGCCGCGAAAGAGGGCCTCACGCCTCTTGAGTATATGCAGAAGTACGGAGCCTTCGCGATCCCGGAGGAGAAGGCCCCGGTCTACAACCTGAACGAGCGCGAGCTACCGCCCGCTGCGTTGGATGGCGCACACATCGACGAAGGCAGCGGGAAGATCATGCGCGATGGGGCAACAATAGGCGTGATGGTCGATGGCAAGGCATATGAAGGCTTCCCCACGCCTTCGCGCAAGCTGGAGTTCTATTCGGCGACGCTGAAAGAATGGGGCTGGCCCGACGAAGCCATCCCCGGCTATACACGCAGCCACGTCCATCGCTCGCAGATCGATCCCGAGCAGGGCGAGTACCTGCTCATCCCCACCTTCCGTATCCCGACGCTCATCCATACGCGCTCCGGCAACGCCAAATGGCTATATGAAATATCCAACGCCAACCCGCTCTGGCTGCATCCGGGTGATGCCAGGCGCATCGGAGTCGCCACCGGCGACCTGCTGCGCGTCACTACCGAGATCGGCTATTTTGTCAACCGCGCCTGGGTGACGGAGAGCCTCACGCCCGGCATCGTAGCCTGCTCGCATCATCTGGGACGCTGGCGGCTCGCTACGGGGCAGGGCAATGATCGCTGGTCTTCAGCGCTCGTGGAGTTGAAACGCGAGGAGAACGGCACCTGGCGCATGCGGCATCAGGAGGGTATTCGTCCATTCGAGAGCGAGGATCCCGACTCCGCGCGTATCTTCTGGCGCGAGGGCGGCGTGCATCAGAATCTCGTCTTTGGCGTCCATCCCGACCCGGTGAGCGGCATGCACTGCTGGCATCAGAAGGTCAGGGTTGAACCGGCTCACGAGGGCGACTGCTACGGCGATCTCTTCGTCGATACGCGAGCTGCCTACGCCGTGTACAAGCGCTGGCTGGCGCTGGCACGCCCGCAGACGGATCGCCCCGATGGCTTACGGCGCCCCCTGTGGCTGATCCGCCCGTACAGGCCGGCGAACAGCGCATTCAAACGGGATTGATTCTCACACAGCGAGGCCGGTACCACGCAGGACCATCTGAATGGCGATGATCGCCAGCACCGGAATGAAGATCAGGCGTAATGTCCGGTTGCTCAGATGAGTTAACACCCGCGCACCAATAACCGCGCCCAGCAGGATGCCGAGCGCCACCGGGGCCGCCACCACCGGGATCACGTCGCCGCGCACGAAGTAGATGCCCGCGCTTGCCGCCGCTGTCACGCCAATCATAAAATTGCTCGTCGTCGTGGAAACCTTCATCGGCAGGCGCATTATCGTATCCATCGCCAGCACCTTGAAGGTGCCGCTGCCGATGCCCAGCAGGCCCGAAATCAGGCCAGCCACGTACATCATGCCCAGGCCGGCAGGCGTGTGCGTCACCTGATAGGAGACATCTTTGCCCAGATGTTCGTCAGGATACGTGCTTGCGAGCTTCAGCTTGCGTGCCCAGAGATCGTTCCTGACTCCCTTCGGCAGCTCCTCGCCCAGCTTGAAGATGAGCGGCGCCACCGAGATCAGCAGGACGATGCCAAAGATAATGAAGAGGATATTTGATGCCAGAATGCCCGCCAGGAAAGCGCCGCAAATCGCCCCCGTAGTCGTCGCCACCTCCAGGAACATGCCGATACGCAGGTTTGTGAGATGATCGCGCACATACGCCGCCGCCGCGCCGCTCGATGTCGCAATCACCGAGATGATGCTCGCCCCGATGGCGTATTGAATCGGCAGGCCAAAGATCAGCGTCAGCATCGGCACGATCAGGATACCGCCTCCCAGGCCGATGAGCGCGCCGAGCAGCCCTGCCAGTATCGCGCCGCCAAAGATGAACAGTATCACAGCAATGCTGAGGTGCATTATGCACCTCCTTTTTGCAGCAAGAAGCCGGCAATGAGGATAAGCAGCACAATCGAGGTAATGACCACGTAGAGCCGATCACGCTCAAGGGCGAAGGCAACGATGGAGATTGCGACGCGCATAACAGGCGTCAGAATAAGCAAGATCAGCCCTAGAGCGATGATGGACTGGGGGTGCAATCCCAACAACCCCGTCCAGACCTGGCTGAATGTATGCGGGAACGTCGCCAGGTAGCGCTCCGAAAGTCCGCTGCCGCGCAGCAACAGCATGACCAGGCCGATCAGGATAACCGCCGAACTGAGTATCACTCCGCCTTGCAGTACCCCGCCAATAATTGCTGTCATCGTCGACGATCCGCCGGTACCTGCTGCCTGCGGCCCCTGCTCCACTGCTGGCAGCTTCTCCCGAGTCCGCACCCCCGTCGGTGTCTGATCTGTAACCTGTCTCATTATTATCAACTCTCTTCTTTCTTGCCAGAGCGTTTATGATTCCCGACACTACCCCATGTTCGCGCCTGCGGCACTCATGTTGGGGAGAGCACCTGGACCATCATCCACTCTCTCTTATTTGTGCGCAGGAGCCGCGCGAACGCTCAGCGAGATAGCGAAGGCGCTGAGAACCGAACAGTTTCTCAATACCATTAAAGATAATCCCACTACTAAGTGTAGCACGTTTCTATATATAAATCCAATATATATGTTTCATTGTTTTAATAACTCATAGGAATGAGATAAGCTTTCCTGTGTCGTTACAGCAATGATAGACGTGTTACCAGTACAACCCCTGGTTGGGACGCAGGAGAGAACAGGCGCCTGCGGCACTTGTTGGGATGAGAGTGTGGCGTGTAGATAAAGGCGCGAAGCGCCTTTATCTACACGCCACACTCTCATCCAGGCGCGGCTGCGCCGCGCGAAGGCATAAATTGTTAACCTTTTGCGTTGTAATTTAGTAAAGGTTATGTAAGATAACTCTGTTGTGCAGCCAATCGTTATTATGGGCGCTAGAAAGGTTGGCAACTTCTGTGTTTAGCTTGCAGCATCTTCGTTCTAATCAATCCGCCCTCACTGTGACTGAAACGCGTCATCATCGTTTTCACCGGCCCTCCTTGAAGCAAATCCTGGTAAGCAGTCTTGGCGGCGGGGTTGGCATCCTGGGAGTTATGTTCGCGGTAGCCATTTATATTGTAGAAACCCTGACGCGCCCCAAGCGGTATACGAACTTTATGGAACTCTACACCTTTAGCCCGTTTGAACTCAATATCCCGGCTGAGGAGGTCAAGTTTCCACCGCTCTATGGTGATTACGAAGTAAGCGGATGGTACTTTCCCAATTCACAGGCTACAACAACCATTATCGTCTGTCCCGGCTACCGGGGACGCATGGCCGACGTTCTGGGGATCTGCGCGCCCCTCTGGAGGGACGGCCACAACGTGCTGGCTTTTGAGTATTACGGTCACGGCAGTGTCGTTGGCAAGCCTGTATCGGTGACGCTGGGCTATCGCGAGATCAACGACTTCCTGGGCGCGGTGGATTACGCGAAGCAGCGCGCTCCGCAGGCGCGGATCGGCGCGCTGGGCTATTCAATGGGAGCCTCGGTTGCCATTATGAGCTGCGCCCGGACGCAGAGCGTCGAGGCTGTGGTCTCCGACAGCGCTTTTGCCACACATCGCAGCGCGGTCAGCTATAACGTCAGGCGCGCCACGCACCTGCCATTCATCCTTTTTGAGAAGATCACCGATCTCCTGCTATGGCTGCGCGCTGGCTATCATTTCAGCCAGGTTGAACCCCTGCGCGATATCACACGCCTGGCTCCGCGCCCCATTCTGATTATCCACGGCTTGAAGGATACCATCGTGGATCCGCGCGATGCCCCTCTGCTCTATGAAGCCGCCGGCGATCCTAAGGAACTCTGGCTGGTGCCCAACGCCGATCACTGCGGAGCCTACTTCGCGGACCGCGCCGGCTATGTTGAGAAGATCGTGAATTTCTTCGATCTCTATCTCAGGAAGACGCACCCGCTCATTCTCTTGCAGGATCATCGCACACCGGAAGAGACTGGCATACAGCCCTCGGATGGAGAAATATCGGAGGCTGGCTAGTCACAGGGAAACTCCCATTGGGCTTAACATAAGGCCCTGACATAGCAACCAGAGCGCCGTAAGCCGCGGCCCTTCGCTCTCGGCTCCGGGCAACGGCTCACGGCGCTCTGGTTGACATATGATGGCACTCTGGATGGCATTTCTGCTCGCTCAGGATGACATGTTCGTATCAGGTGCAAATTCCAGCGTAATTACCATACCATCTCTTGCCGCACGTGTATTGGGGAAGACACGCCGCGCCGCCTTTTCCGCGAGCGAGGGATCGTTGATCTTAGGGCTAAAGTGCGTCAGCACGAGTTCGCGCGCGCCCGCCGCCCTTGCGATTGCGGCGGACTCCTCGGCGATCATATGCGCATTGGCCTTTGCCAGCGGGAGATCCGCCGCGCTGTCGTACATGCTCTCACAGATCAGCAGGTCAACGTCGCGCGCAAACGTAGAGAGTGCGGACGTTGGTCGTGTGTCGGTAATGAAGGCCACGGCGAGGCCGCGTCGCGGCGGGCCAAGCACCTGATCCGGCGTAATTGTTCGCCCATCGTATTCCACCGTCTCGCCATGTTGCAGGCGCGACCAGAGCTGCACGGGCAGCCCCAGCGCCCGCGCCCTCTCTACCTGGAAAGCGGGATTGCGCGGCAGTTCCGCGCGATAGGCCAGGCAGGGAGTGCCATGCGCGGCAGCGACACACGATCCGTGCATTCCGCCAGGAAGATCGAAGCGCGCGCCGCTTTTCAGTTCATGGATCTGGAGAGGGAAAGACAGATCCGGCGCTATGCGCAGCAGCCCCTCAACAACGTAGTTCGTCCCAACGGGACCGTAGATGTGCAGCGGCTCGGTCCTGCCCGCATGCCCTACCATGAAGAGCACGCCCGGCAGGCCCGCGACGTGATCGGCATGCATATGCGTCAGGCAGATAGCCCCCAGTTGACGGAACCCCCAGCCCAGCGATTTCCAGGGAACCTGCGTCCCCTCACCGCAATCGAAGAGGGTGAGCGTCGCGCCACAGCGCAGCAGGGCGCAGGAGAGCCAGCGCCCGGGTAGTGGCATCATACCGTAGGTGCCCAGCAAACAGATATCGATCATGTATTATAACCCGGTGTTCACAGTGATTTTTGCGATAAGATGCATCTGAAATGCGTAGCTGCTCGATGCACCGCGCCCGCTTCATATATTATTTGCCTGGATAGGTGCGATGATGAAAGGTTCCAACCAGCATCGATCAAGCCATCACCCCTGTCATCCTCTCTTGATGGGTAAAACTCATTATCGCGCCGCTACGCACGGATAGCCTCCCAGAGACATTTAAAAGCTTCTGATCGCAGTACCATCTTGCCCGACCAGTATACCATACTGCG
>DATGLE010000314.1:0-25454 GCA_035294325.1 Ktedonobacteraceae bacterium
CCGCTGCCGACCACGCGCGAGGTGCAGTCCAACCTGAACGCGCAGAACGGCAGATACCCGGCTGCCGCTGCTGCCGCCGCGCCCGGCCACAGCCTCTAAGATATCAACATCGGCAAACAGATCTGGCAATGGGAGAGGCGCGCCGCAATGCCGGAGGCGCGCCCTGGCCCTGCAATGCCGGAGGCGCTCTGGAATGCTGGAGGCGCGCCCTGGCCCTGCAATGCTGGAGGGGCGCTGCGAGCGGCCGCGAGCAAGCCCGCTCCACGCCCGCCCCACCGGTCCGGCGTCCCTCCCGCGAGACACGGCGGGCTTGCTCGCGCTCGCGCGCTCGCAGCGCCCCTACGGTCATCCGGCGTTCGTTCCGACAGAGAGGGCGATGGGAGAGGCGCGCCGCAATGCCGGAGGCGCGCCTTGGCCCTGGAATGCCGGAGGGGCGCTCTGGGAATGCCGGAGAGGCGCCGTAATGCTGGAGGCGCGCCGCAATGCTGGAGGGGCGCTCTGGAATGCTGGAGGGGCGCTGCGAGCGGCCGCGAGCAAGCCCGCTCCACGCCTGCCCCACCGGTCCGGCGTCCCTCCCACGAGACACGGCGGGCTTGCTCGCGCTCGCGCGCTCGCAGCGCCCCTACGGTCATCCGGCGTTGTCGATCTTGATGGTCAAACTTCGATACTTATGAGAGCAGGAGAGCGTTGATGGCGAAAAAAGTGATCTTGCCTGCCCTGGGGATGGCGCAGGAAACGGGGAAAATCGTGCGCTGGCTCAAGGCGGAGGGAGAGCAGGTTGAGCGGGGGGAGCCGCTGGCCGAGATCGAGACCGATAAGGCCACCGTTGACCTCGAAGCCCCGGCGGACGGTGTGCTGGCGAATGTGACCGCCGCCGCAGGCGACGACGTTCCGGTGGGCCAGGTGATAGCCCTGATTCTGGCTCCGGGAGAGCAGCCGGAGGAAAAATCGCCGCGTATATCCTCATCCTTCCCGCCCGCCGCGCCGCCGCAGGAATCGGCGCCGGGTGGTGAACGCTCGTCCGGGCGCCGCGCGATCAGCCCGCTGGCCGCGCGCATCGCCGCCGAGCATAATCTGGATGTGGCCGCGCTTGGAGCAGAGGGGAAGCGCATCCAGAAGGCCGACGTACTGGCATATCTCCAGGGCCAGCAGCAGACGGTAGCAGCAACATCCCCACGCCTGGTCATGGCCTCGCCAAAAGCCAGGAGGCTCGCGCTGGAGCAGGGCAAGGACCTCGCGGCGATCAGGGGCAGCGGGCCAGGTGGCGCCGTGCTGGCCGCCGACGTACTGGCCGCCACGCCGCCGCAGGCCGCTCCTGCTGTGAACACAGTGACGGAGCCAGTTGACGGCGCTGGCGAGGTAGCGCCGAGTGGCGTGTGGCGGCTCATGGCCGAGCGCACGACGCAGAGCTGGACGCAGACGCCGCATTTCTTCCTGCTGCGCGAGGTCAGGGCCACGCGCCTGCTGGCCTGGCACGCGCAAATGCTGAAACGCTGCTCGGAGAATATTACCTATACCGATCTGCTGGTGAAGGTCGCCGCTGTTGCCCTGCGCGCACATCCACGCGTCAATGCGACCTGGGATGCAGGGAAGATTACCCTGTACGACGAAGTGAACGTCGGCCTGGCCGTAGCCAGCGAGCAGGGATTGGCCGTCCCCGTCATCCACGGAGCGGATACGCTCACACTGAAAGAGATCGTAGAGCGGCGCCGCGCTCTGGTAGAGCGAGCCAGGGGCGGCAAATTGCGCCCGCAGGATCTGCAAGGCGGCACGTTTACCATCAGCAACCTCGGCATGTACGGCGTCGATGCCTTCAACGCCATCATCAATGCACCGCAGGCCGCTATCCTGGCGGTAGGCCGCGTGGCCGAGCGCGTCATCGCCGTGAATGGACAAGCGAGCGTACAGCCGACGATGATGCTCAGTCTCTCCTGCGATCACCGCGCGCTCGATGGGGCGCGCGGCGCGCAATTCCTGGCTACGCTCGCCGAGCTGATCGAGGAGCCGCTAGGGTTATTAGGCTGAATGTTGAGATTCTAAAGACTGGCAAGACGATTCTGTCTGAAAGAAGGAGCTACAATGCATCACGTAGGAACAGTGAACGAAGCGGCCTTCCAGGTGCCTCCAGGCTATGAGCAGCATAGTCAGGAATATTTCAGGATCGCGCTGGTTGATCACACTACCGGCGCCGTGCATATGGGTCTGGGTCTCTGCAAGCTGGAACCGGGGGGTACGCTGCATCCCCACGTTCATGCCTACGAAGAAAGTTTCTTCCTGCTTGCGGGACAGGTAGTGCTGAGCCTGGATGGCCGGGCCTACCAGCTCGGTCCGGGAGATTATGGCCTTATACCGTATGGGGTACCGCATGCCTGGCGTGGTATTGGCGAGCAACCCGCACGCTGGCTAGAAATGCTGGCGATCCAGCCCAAGCCGCCCGGCGGAGAGCGCGATACGTTCTTCATGAAGGACCGAACTGTCCCGACTTCCGGCTCCCTTCCCGATTTCCGCGACCTGCGCACACGCTACCTCGGCCACTTCTCCGATGAGCAGATGCCGCCGCCCAGCCAGTTGCAGCAGGCTGGCTACCGTGGCAGCAATATCTACGGTATCTCGCTCAAAATGCTCATCGATCATATGAACGGAGCGCAGCACCTGACGCTTTTCATGGTCGAGTTTCAGCCAGGAGGCGATGGCAACATTCATGACCATCCTTTTGAAGAATCATATTTTCTGCTCAGCGGTGAAGCTGAGACCATCTTAGATGGCAAGACGTATCATGTGAAAGCCGGCGATTACGTCTGGACCAGCGTAGGCGGCACGCACGGGTTCTTTAATCGTGGGAATGTCCCGGTACGCTGGATAGAGACGCAGGCGCCCCAGCCCCCCAACCAGCAGGCATTCCGCTTCCCCAGCGAGTGGAAGTACCTGGCAGAGAAGCTGGAGGCCGAATAAATTAACCCCGTTCCAGGCCCTTTTCACAGGGAGGTTTTTCCTGGAACCTTCTCACGAGCCGCCACGAGGGCGGTCTGGGTCCTGTCCCCAAATTTCTGCCCGTGAAAGGTTCCAGGCCCTGCCACCTCGCCAGCAGCGAGGCGAGCATTTTGCCGGCGGCGGTTATAGCAAGGCAGAGCAGGGCAAATACCTCCCACAATATACCACCAGTCGATGCTTAGCTAACGCCATGTGCACATTGCCAGTCGATGCTTAGCTAACGCCATGTGCACATTGCTAGTCGATGCTTAGCTAACGCCATGTGCACATTGCTGTGCGCCTGCGGCGCCCGCTGACTCCACTCAGAAGCGGGCCGCGCAGCGATGAGCCGTCAGGAACACCTGTGTATCGCGTTAGCTAAAAAGTCCTGCTCAGCTAATAATTTACCCTCCTGAATATTTAAAGACTGATAAAATCAGTTCAGCATTTTTCGATTACCCCACCCATCTCAGGCTCTATCGTTTATCAGTCGGCGCGCAACTTATTGAATCACATCTATTTGCACTTGCTCTGGAGGGATAGCATGCAAACAATACCCCGGCAATTAGCATCAGAGGATGATCTTTTTCGACAGAGAGCACTGGTATCGGAAGAATATGTCGTCAAAACTATGCCCCGCATCTTAGGAACCTTTGATCTGACGGCGACATATTTGCTCATTGTTTTCTTCATCACGAACGCCCCTACTGCGGCAGCAGGAGGTCCGGCAGCTTTTACATATCTCCTGCTCGGCGGCATCACATTTTTTATCCCATCGGTTATCGCTACAGCCCAGCTGGGAACCATGTTTCCCCACGAAGGCTCCCTTTATAACTGGACCCACAAGGCATTTGGCGGCTTCTGGAGTTTCTTCAGCGCCTTCTGTGCATGGTTTCCCGGTATCCTCGTCATGATCAGCGCCGGCGATGCGACTGTCAGTTTTCTTCAAGGATTGAATAGCCAGTGGCTTACTGATCCCAGAGAGCAGGGTACAGTCATTATCGCTGTTATCCTGGCCGGCGGTGTCCTTGCAACCCGGCGCCTGCGCATGGTACAGAACGTCGTCAACATAGTTGCTGTTCTCACCTTCTTTGCTGCCTTTCTGGTAGGTCTTGCCGGGGTCGTCTGGCTGATGCGCGGGCATCATTCCGCCACCGACTTTGCCCATCTCGCGAATTGGAGCGTGAACTGGAAGCCCGGCGTGGGGAATATTAACCTGTTCGGGCTTGTCACGCTCGCCTATCTGGGGGCCGAAGGTCCATTGAATATGGCGGGAGAGGTTAGAGAGCATCGATCCATTAGAAGGCATCTGGCCTGGGGAACCCTCCTGGTCTTCATTGGCTACTTCATGGCAACATTCTCTTTGCTCGTCGTGCAGGGGCCGGCCAATGCATCCGCCACCCCATTCTCTCTTGTGACGACGGTAGATATGGCGCTTGGCAAGGTTATGGGCAATATTACGGCGATCTGCATCATGAGCTTCTTTGTTGTCACCACCGCCGTCTACGGCTTTACCTACGCTCGTCTTCCAATGGTTGCGGCTATTGACCAGCGCTTACCGGTCTTCATGGGAAGACTCAATAAGCACAGGGTTCCCGCCAATGCCGTCTGGGTTCAGGTGATCTTCGCTTCGATTGTTACACTCTTTATCTTCCTGGTCATCCCATTCGCTATCAGCCTCGGCACTCCGACCAACCTGAGCACAGAAATTTACAATATTATGCTCGCGTCATCCACGCTGGTGTGGGCATTTTCCTCGCTTTTCCTTTTCGTCAACCTTGCCATCTTCTACTTCCGCGATAGGGCGGCCTTCAATAAGAAGCGCATCTTTCCCCTGCCACTGCTGTTTGTAGCGATACCGCTCGGCTCCATTTCCTGCATTCTGGCTATTCTCGACACGCTGTTTTATTCCTGGATCGGCAGCCTAATCAATAATGTACAATGGCTGCTTGCCATCGGAGGCGTAACGATTGTCTGCATTGTGATCGCCATAGTCGGTAGTATGCTGGCTAGCAGCCAGGCAACCTGGGAGGGCATGATGGACTAGAATGTCTGTACGCGTAGCGGCTGAACTCCTGTCATGGAACGGGGGATTGACACACCGGAATATCCTTACTATACTTCAGGTTGAGCAGGTCACCAGATACCATTCAGCCCAACCTGCTCGTGAGTTAAATTCGCGTAACTATTCCCTCTCGTTTCCATCGTTCCGGTAGATTTTTGTTTTCTTTCTCTTGAAGAAAGGGGGCCGTTCTTCAACATCGATTTGTAAAGTTACATTTATCGATTTAACGCGACCCATTGCATATCGTGTGAATAGCGCCAGGCATGAACCACAAGAGTTTTTGGAGGTTACTTTCTCATGGCATCAACTACAACCGAAAGCAGTGGCGAGGTCTTACGATCAGAACGCATTGCAGGGGGCATTCTCTACAAGGTTCTGAACACATTCGATCTGGTGGCTATTTTTATCGCCATCGTTCTCTTTATCACCAACGCGCCCGGTATAGCTGCCGCAGGTCCGGTGGCCTATATTTACCTGGTAGTGGGATTTTTGACTTTTCTTATTCCCGGCGCTATCGTGGTCGGGCAGCTTGGCCGGATGTTCCCCCAGGAAGGCTCGATCTACGTCTGGACGAACAAAGCCTTTGGGCACTTCTGGGGCTTTTTCGCCGGCTTCTGCGCCTGGTGGCCCGGCATCTTCGTCGTTATGGTGTGTGGCAGTCTCGTCAGCACCTTCATCAGCCAGCTAGCAGCCCTGTTCGGGGCGAGCATTCTGACCGAACCCTGGCAACTCGGGCTGGTGATTCTCGCTGTCACAGCTATTTCACTCTGGCTCTCCATTATTCGTTTCCGCGCGGCACAGAATCTGGTCAACATCATGTTCATTCTGTATGGCGCGGCCATTGTGTTGATCGGTCTGGCAGGAGTTGTCTGGCTCCTGGCCGGTCATCCAGGCTTCACGAACATGGCTTTCAGCGGAGGCGGCTGGGCTATCACTTTCGGCAGCAGCGGCAACTTCACCATCTTTGGCTTTGTGATCCTGGCCTTGCTGGGCATCGAAGTTCCCTTGAATATGGGCGTTGAAGTCACCAGCGAGCGTGCGGTGACGCGCTATCTCGTCTGGGGAACGATTGTCGTCATGGTGGCCTATCTCATCACCACGTTTGGCATCATGACGGCTGTGCCTTCCGCCTGTCCCCACGTGAATGCCACATGCCCGGCCGGCTACGTGAATACCAATCCTCAGACGAATCTGTGGGCGATGGTAGACGCCGTTCATAATGGCTTTGGCCCGGCTGGCCTGGTTCTGGCAGTGATCGTCGATCTCATCATGATCGGCTTCGGCCTCTATGCGGCTATCGTCTACAACTATTCGTTTGGCCGTTTGCTCTTCGTTTCTGGCCTGGATCGCCGCTTGCCCGCGGCGATGAGCAAAGTGAACGCCGCCCGCGTGCCGTGGGTAGCAGTGCTGGTGCAGAGCATTATCATCGCGATTATTGCCATCGTGGTGTACATGGTTGTTCCCTATACGGCCGCTTCTAATACGGCTGAACGCAACAATCTGGCGAACATCATGTACTATATTCTCTTCGCGTCGATCACAGTAATCTGGTGCATCTCGATGATCTTCCAGTTCATCGATGTGATCGTCATTCGCTACAAGTATCACGAGGCATTTACAAACGCCCGGCTTGCTCCAGACTGGGTTTTCTACCTCTGCGCAGTGCTGGGCCTGCTTTCCAGCGGCGTTGGTCTCTACGCTACCGTCTCCGCCCCCTGGGTTCCCAGCCTGATTACGATTGGACCGTGGGATATCTGGATCGCGGCCATCGTGATTCTGTCGTTGATTGCTGCTACGATCATCTACTTCATCGGTCATGCTCGTATCAGAGACGATGTGAGCGACGAGGAGGTTATCGCCGAAGCAATAGGCAATGTAGAAAAAGCCTGACGAGGCGGGTAATAAAAAGCCGGTTCGCGGATGAGCCGCAGGCTCATCCGCGAACCGGCTTTTTATCAATAGATCTCCATATATTCGTCGCGTTCCCAGTCGGTCACATGGGCTTTGAGACGCGCCAGTTCGCTGCGCTTGATCGTTGTATAGACCTCCACAAACTCATCCCCTAAAATAGCGCGGAAGGGCTGATCACTTTCCAGCGCCTCCAGTGCCTCGTCAAGTGTGGTAGGTAATGGCTCGAACTCGCTGTGGCTTTCCGCAAGATCCTGCAACGGCTCCGGGGGCATCTCTGTCTCCTGCAAGCCGAGCGTGCCGGCGGCAAGGACGGCTGCGATAGCAAGGTAGGGGTTACTAAGAGCTGTGGGAAGCCGATTCTCCAGATGCGTCCTGTGGTCCTTGCTGTTCTTGGCGCGGATCATCGCCGAGCGATCTTCCAGGCCCCAGCTAATATTCGAGGGAGCGAAATGGTGCGGGACGAAGCGGTGATAGCAGTTTGGCGTGGGGGCCATCAGCGCCATCGCTGCGTTCGCATGTTTGAGCATGCCCTTGGTGAAGTAATAGGCCGCCCGCGAGAGACCATAGGTATCATTGGTATCCAGAAAAGCGTTCTGCCCGTTCTCCCTGGAGACCAGGCTGATATGAGTGTGCGCGCCACAGGCTGAAGCGTCTGTAAACGGTTTGGTCATGAAAGTGGCGAGATATCCCTGCTGCTGAGCAATCATCTTGACGCCGTTCTTGAAGGTGAAGCCCAGGTCGCCCGCATGCAGCGCCTCGTGATGCCCATAGTTGATCTCGAACTGGCCGGGACCGTACTCACAGTTCGCTGTGATAATATCGATTCCGATCCCGGGCATCAGGTCAACAATGCGCTCGATCACAGGGACGGCGAGATTCCTGCTCGTATTGAAGATATGCAGGCCATCGAAAACAGGCTTCATCGTCGTGGGATCGAGCAGATAAAACTCGTACTCCAGCCCGATCAGAGCCTGATAGCCGAGTTTGTCCAGCTCTGCTATCGCTTTACGCAACACATGGCGTGGGGCGGCGTGCAGCGGCGTGCCATCCGCCCAGTAGGTGTCACAGATCAAACGGGCGGTCTGCTCTAACCAGGGGACGACGGCAGCACTTGAGAGATCAGGGATCAATACCTGGTCGGCGTAGCGCTTTTCCTCGTTATATTTTGTTCCCGAAATAACAAAAGAACGGCTGTCTAATGCCACGGTGCCACCGTACATGTTGAGGCCCTTCTCAACAAAGCCTCTTACCTTGTTGAGAGGAATAAGCTTGGAGCGGGCTACGCCGTGCATATCAGGTAATTCAAAGAGCACTTTGCGAATGCCCTGAGCTTCCCATGTCGTGAGAAGCTCGTCGAGTGAAGGGGTTGCGTTTACCTGTGTGACCATAAAATCCTCCCCGGGCCATAACAGGCCCCTCTCTACATAATTGGGCGATGCAGCGTCAACTTTGCATCCAGTACGTTCCAGGGCAATATGCCGTCGATCCAGCTCTGCATACGATCCAGAGCCACCAGCGCAAGCTCAATGATGGCTGTACATTCCTCCGCTGTAGCCGGGCCGCTACCTTTGAAATAGTGAACGAGCATGCGCTCCAGCGCGACGGTATCGGTCATCGCCCACTTTTCTAAACGTGCCGCGTGGCGCTCTAATAAACCGGCGAGCATCTGACAGACCATTGGTACTGGCACTGCACCCTCTTTCACCATCTGGCGGCACACCTGCAAATGCTCTCCGGCCCAGAAGAGGTTAAAGTTGGCATAGAAGCAGCAGGGTAGATTGCCCATCGGCGGGCGCGACACGGCGCGCAGGCGCTCAATATCCGCGGGTTCGTGCGACCAGCAGCTCCCGGTGAAAGCTTGCAGCGCTGCAAGCACCTGGCCTGTAGTATAGTTCGTTTCGCTCATGCTGTCATCCTCTCTAGCTTTGCCGGCAACATGCCATCGTGCAATAAACGTTCGCCAAGCGCGGAAGCCTCTGCCAGCGATCCGTCCAGACGCGCGAAGACGCTCACATGGCCGAAGGGCATGGTATCACCATAGAATATGCAAATAGTCTGCCTCCCGGGATAATACCCGATATCTCCCGGTTTGACCTCCAGAATTTCATGTTCTGGCTCCGCGAAGAACGGCACCATCACGATCATCTCCTGGCCGGCAAATTTTGCATGCACCCCAAAACTGGTGACAGGGAGACATTCCCAGAAACGCTGTGCCAGCCGTGGCGCTTCCTGCTCTAACAGTTCAGCGGTAAGGCGTGTGCCATCGATCTCAATGCTAAATTTCCTGGGCATGAAACTCATTCCTTTCTCTGGCTCGCGCCTGCGGCGCTCGCTCTATTTAATATGTTGTATAAGGAAATGCTCAAAGAGCATTTCCTTATACAACATATTAAAACTCCCGGGGCGGCGGAGCCGCACGAATGGCCGGCCAGAGGGGAGGCAGCCCCCCGGACCTCCTGCATTTCATTGCGGCGGCTCGGTATGTTCCTGAGGGCGATCTGAGTAGCCATAGGGATCAACAATAAGATCCTGCTCGCAGTAGCGCGCGGGCCGCAGCGCCGCCAGCGAAATCTCAGGCGTGCTCACTCCCATGATTTGCTCGGCCACGGCTTTGCCCACGGCAGGAGCTACTTTAAAGCCGGTACCGTTACAGCCAAAAATGGCGTAGAGATTCTCATAACCCGGCAGCGGGCCGATCAAGGGATGCAGGTCAGCGCTGACGGCAAAGACGCCGGCCCATCCTCGCACATATGCCGCATCCTCCATCACGGGCATACGCGAAGAGATCTTCTCAGCGACGGAGACAACAAAACTATCATGAGCGGAGCGCTCGAAGCTCTCGGGATCCGCCCCCGGCTCCATCGGTCCGCTCCCGACCAGCGTCAACCCCGGGCTGTCGGGGCGATAATAAGCGTCGAGTACGCCATCGATATAAGTCATATGTGGCTGCTGCGCCTGCGGCGGGCGCCTGAGCAGCGCTACCTCGTGGCGCACATTCCAGACCGGGAAGTGGAACCCCAGCCGTTCAAGCAGCTTCATCGTCCAGGCCCCCGCTGCACATACAACCACGCCTGCCTCGATCACCCCCCGCGTCGTCTGCACGCCTGTAACGCGCCCATGCTCATGAAGAATGTCGAGCGCCGCGACTCCCTGATAGAGCGTAGCCCCCTGCCTGCGCGCCGCTGCCATGAAAGAGATCGCCGTCGCCGCCGGGTCGGCATAGCCCGAATGGGGTTCATAGGCTGCCAGGACTACATCATCCGTGCGTGTGCCCGGTGCCAGCTCGCTCAGCTCTTCGGCTGTGATCAGGCGTGTCTCTACGCCCAGGTTTTGCAGCATCTGCACATTGGCGCGCAATTTTTCGGTATTGTGGGGCGCGACGGTGCGAATGAAGCCCGTCTCCACAAAGCCGCAATCTCCGCCAACGAGATCGGCCCAGTGGCGAAAATAGCGGTAACTGCTCAGAGCGAGACGCGCCTCGATCTCATTCGCGTAATGCATGCGCACAAGCCCGCTGGATAAGCCCGTTGCGCCGGCGGCAACGACCTGCTTCTCCAGGATGGTGATCCTGTGCACGCCCATCCGCGCCAGGTGAAAGGCAAGACTGGCCCCGTTAACGCCTGCTCCGATAATGGCGACATCAGCCATCTCTCTCATGATCTATGTCTCTCTGCATCACTTGCTCACGCCTGCGGCGCTCGTCCTGATTGGAGGTTACGGTGTGGCATATGCACGAAGCGCATATGCCACACCGTAACCTCCAATCCCCTGTGCAGCGGAGCCGCGCGAACGCCCGGCGAGAATACTGAGCATCGAACACACAACAAATTAGATCCTGGTGCGGCTCCGCCGCACGAATGTCTGGCGAGATAAGCTTTATCCATGCTGCGGAGAAAGATCGGGACGGCCAAAAACCTGATTGGTGCCCACGACGGGAATACCGGTGATGAAGGAGGCTTCCAGCGTCAGGGCGCGTAGATCTTCCGGCTCCAGATCATGCACATTATTTTTTCCGCACGCACGGGCCAGCATTTGAATTTCCATCGTCATCGAGTTCAAAAAGTTGACTACGCGCTCCGCCGCTTCCTCGACGGGCAGGCGCTTCATCAACTCGGGATCCTGGGTGGTGATCCCGACAGGGCAGCGGCCTGTATGACAGTGGTGACAGGCGTAGGGTTCGGTGCCCAGAGCATGATAATCCTCGACAAAGATGGGCCGATTGCAATTGAGCGCGATGAGCGCGGCGGTGCCAATTGAGACGGCATCGGCGCCGAGTGCCAGCGCTTTCGCCGCGTCGACTCCTCCGCGAATGCCGCCCGATACGATGAGCTGGACCACGCCATCCAGTCCGATCTCGCGCAGAGCAGCCTTTGCCTCAACAATGGCCGCCAGCGTCGGAATGCCGGTATGTTCCATCAAGATATCGGGCGAGGCCGCCGTGCCACCTTCGGCGCCATCCAGCACAATCACATCAACACCGGCTTTGGCCGCCAGTTTGACATCATCGGCGACGCGCGAAGCGCCAATCTTGATATAAACTGGTAATTCCCAATCGGTAGCCTCGCGCAGTTCCTCGATTTTCACTACCAGGTCGTCGGCTCCCGTCCAGTCGGGATGGCGCACAGGGCTGCGTTGATCGACGCCGGGGGGCAGATCGCGTATCTGCGCAATCTCCTCCGAAACCTTCTGCCCCAGCAGTACGCCTCCGGTCCCCGGCTTTGCTCCCTGCCCAACCACAATCTCCAGAGCATTCGCTGAGCGCAGGTGATGAGGATTGAAGCCATAGCGGCTCGGCAACACCTGGTAGACTAACTGTCTGGATGCCTCCCGTTCAGCCGGGAGCATGCCGCCATCTCCCGTCGTGGTGGTGGTTCCTACCCTGGTTGCCGCCAGGCCAAGCGCGACTTTGGCGTTGCGCGAGAGCGCGCCAAAACTCATTCCGGCAATAGTAATCGGCGTATTCAGCACGATAGGCTTTTTGGCGAAACGCGTGCCCAGAACCGTTTCGGTTGAACACTTCTCACGATACCCCTCCAGGGGCACGCGGCTGAGCGAGCAGGGAACGAAGGTAAGCTCATCGAAGGAAACGAATTTGCGCAGCGTGCTAAAGCCGCGAATGCGGTAGCGCCCTAGCTGGGCCTTGACCTGCACATCCTCCATCGCTTCTGGGGACCAGAGCTGCCCATAACGGATAAGTGGTTTTTCGACCATAGGAAAAATACTCCCTTTACATGGCGACGCGCCATAATTCAAAGTCGGCTTTAGAAAAATTATGCAGCTTTCCGCCCGAGCCGATTTTCTTGAAGTTAGAGATAGCGCATCTATCGCTCAGATCGTAGTGGGCCAGCGCCCCGGCCAGGAAGCGATGATCCTCCTCCGTCATCTCTTTGATGACAGCATCATTGCCCTGCTGAGCGATCTCACCGCCAACATAGATCGTCCCGGCATACATAGAATCGCCCAGACCTTCGGCGGCATTCCCACAAATAATCATCGTCCCCTTTTGCATCATGAATCCGGTCATGTAGCCCGTATCACCGCCGACGATAATAAGCCCTCCCTTCTGGCTGATACCTGTACGTGCTCCGGCATGGCCGCGCACGACCACGGTCCCTCCACGGATAGAAGCTCCGGTAAAGCTTGCGGCGTTGCGCTCGACGACGATCTCGCCGGAGAGCATGCATTCGCCCACCCCCCATCCGCTATTCCCCTTGATGTGAAAGCTCGCTCCATCATTCATGCCGCCGCAGTAGTAGCCGGCGCTTCCCTCGACCACAATTTTGACCGGCGCGAAGATAGCGACGCCCAGGTTATGGCGCGCCGCAGGATTGAGCAGGTGAATCTCAGTCTCGCCGCTGGCAATCAATTGCTTGATGGTCATGTTGATCTCGCGTGTCGTGTGCCGGGCGCAATCGATGGTTGCTGTCATCAAAATAAACTCCTTGACGCTACTGTGCATATACGACGCCTGGATAAGCGCTCTGAGCAAGGTTCCAGGTGCGCACTTCACACGCGGCGGCTTCGCGGGTATCAAGCTCATAGGGGAAAGCCTGCCGCAGCGCGATCTCTTCAGAAGCGACGGCCACAAAATCGTCGGTCTCGGCAACAATGAGCGGTTTCGTGCCAAACTGGTCGCGGGCATAGCCAATGCTGTCGGCGGTAGCAATGAGGTAGGTAAAAGAGCCATCAAGCGCGGTGACGCTGTTTTTCATGGCTTCGTGAAGGGTTGCTCCCTGCTGCATCATATCCGCGATATATACCGCAATAACCTCCGAGTCATTACCCGTACTGAAACGATGGCCCTTGATTTCGAGACGGCGGCGCAATTTATAATAGTTGGTGATGTGGCCGTTATGGACGACCGAAATGTCGGGGAAGGGACGCGCCCAGAACGGATGCGAGTGGCTGATATCGACGCGGCTCTCGGTAGCCATGCGCGTATGGCCGAGACCATGACTTCCCATAAAGGTAGAGATGCCATAGACCGCATCCATCGGCTGCGCACAGCCCATCTGCTTGATGATTTCAAGATGCCGCCCCATGCTGAATACCTCGACGCCATTCCCAGAGGCTTCAAGCGCCCTCGCCAGCGTCTCGTAATCGCCCGCATACTCCATTACGAGGCGCACATACTGTCCCACGCGACTGCTCTGCCTGACCTCGCCGAATTGCTGGGCGATGGCACGAATGTTTCCCTCCCAGGGTACCGTTTCCGCCTCTGCTTCCTCCTCCACCTTGACGCGCACCACGAGATTTCCTTCGGAGGGAGTTCCATAGAGAGCAACCCCCGTTGAATCGAAGCCGCGACGGTTGAGATCGGCCAGCATTTTGATGAGAAAATCTCCGATAAGTTGCTCATGATGCTTGAAGAGAATTCCGGCGATGCCACACATAGCTGGTTGTACCTCCATAGGGGCGACCATTACGGTCGTTTTGAGTATCCAGTGCCAGGTTACTCGTGAGAATACGGCCCTGCCAGTTCCAGTGAGCAGGGGAACATGAAAGGTATGCGTTGCGTGATGAAGATTGGTGAGCAGCAATCACACAACCCCATAAATTTACTATAAAACATAAAAAGCGAGACTACAAGGGATGACTTTACCGCGTGAGAAAGTCTCGCCAACCTCAACACTGCTCCTCCTGGCTATTTTGCCAGGTGACGATGCTGGTTATTTTGCCGGATGACTAACCGGTGAAATAGACAGTTCCATGAATGGCTTTGCGCAGTATATAATGTGGTCTGTTGCATTAATTAAATGCAACGAAATCTACGATATCGCGTGCTCACGCCTGCGGCGCTCGCGTGATGTATTTGTATTGTGCAGGGCATGCGCTTCGTGCACGCCCTGTACAACACAAATACATCCACGGTGCGGCTTCGCCGCACAGGGACCCGGCTCGTGGGCGAGGACGCTGAGCATCAGACCCTTTTAAGCCTCTATTTCAGAGACGGCCAATATGAGAGGAGGAAGAAAAACGACTCAACAGTGTACGCATCTCGACCAGATCAGAGACGTTATCCCCGGCGCGAACGGTTGTGAGGAGTGCTTGAAGACCGGCGATACCTGGGTGCACCTGCGCATATGCCTCATCTGTGGGCACGTCGGCTGCTGCGATTCTTCCAAAAACAAGCACGCGACGAAGCATTTTCACGCGACGCATCACCCGATCATACAGTCCTTCGAGCCTGGCGAGGACTGGCGCTGGTGCTACATCGACCAGGTTATGTTCTAGCAACGCGGATATACTTTATAAGGAGCACGTATGAGTACCCATAGTTGCGTTATCGCACCACACCTGAAGGATTCGCTCTCCGTAACCGACAAGTATGGCAGGATGTTTCCCGACCTGCCGTGCCCGGAAACCGACGAAAACATCTTGTTGACGCTGGGCAAGTCGGTAATGGATGCAGCCGCAAGAACGAGCGACGGGGCAGCGATAGATAATCCGCGCATCCCTGCCGGCTTTACGATCCTGGGCCAGTTCGTCGCGCATGATATCACGGCTGATCGCAGCCTGTTACTGCACCACGCTCGCTTGAACGAACTGCGCAACTTCCGCTCCCCTCGCCTCGATCTGGAATCCGTGTATTCCGCCGGGCCGGGCGGCTCGCCCTATCTCTACGATCTCGATGATCCAGACAAATTTCTCCTGGGCGTTGATGATCGTGGAGAGTTCAACGATCTGCCGCGCAATCGCCAGGGCCGTGCGCTGCTGGGTGATCCGCGCGACGATGTGCACCTGCTCATCGCACAGTGGCACCTGGCCTTTCTCAAATTTCACAATGCCATTGTCGATCACCTGCGCTCACAGGGAGTCGCGGCGGCAAACGTGTTCGGCGAGGCCCAACGTCTCGTGCGCTGGCATTACCAGTGGATCGTTGTGCATGAGTTCCTTCCGCTGACCGTCGGGGAAGACCTCATGCAAGACGTGTTGAGTAATGGCTTGAAGTTCTACACCTATACCGATGCTGCCTATATCCCTGTAGAGTTCGCCGATGCGGCATATCGCTATGGTCATAGCCAGATCAGATCATTCTACACCCTGAACGATTTGGGCACGAAGGGGCAGATCTTCCCGGATTGCGCAGGAACCTGTCCTGTGACGCATGACCACGTTATAGACTGGAAGTATTTCTTCCAGGTTAACGCTCAGCATCCGCCGCAGGCAAGCAAACGCATCGATACACTGCTCGCCCATGCGCTCATCGATCTGCCCACCTCTGTGGTCGGCACAACGACGATCCCGGAGGAGCATTCGCTGGCCTATCGCGATCTTGTGCGGGGCCAGGCGCTCGATCTGCCATCGGGCGAGGCCGTTGCGAACGCGATGGACGTAGAGCCGCTTTCCAGAGACGAGATCGGCCTGGCAGCGCTGGGTTGGAAAAGCGAAACGCCGCTCTGGTACTACATCTTAAAGGAGGCCGAGGTTCGGCATAACGGCGAGCACCTGGGCGCGGTAGGAGGACGCATCGTAGCCGAGGTCCTGCTCGGCCTGATCGACGCCGATCCCGGCTCCTATCGCAATGCCGACGAGGAGTGGCGGCCCGAACTGCCCGGTACACGCGAGGGCGACTTTACCGTTGCCGACCTGCTGGCCTTCGCGAAGGCCATCTGAACAATCAGTTTTTTCGTGATTACAGCTACCTGTGAACAGCCTTCCCAGAGCAGTGAAGGCATATAAGAGACGATGGGGGTATACGTTCTTTCCACTTTACTGCTGCTAAGGAGGATTTGATGAGCGTCGCTTTAACGACTGCGCAAACCGCACGCCGCCAGAGGTTTGCGTTCGTTCTACTCTGCCTGACACGGTTCATGGTTGTGCTCGATGCCTCGGTCGTAAATGTGGCATTGCCATCGATGCAGCACGATCTGGGCCTTTCAACTCAGGCGCTACAGTGGGTGGTCAGCGCCTACTCGCTCACCTTCGGCGGCTTCCTGTTACTCAGCGGGCGCGCAGGCGACCTCTTTGGACGACGCCGGTTGCTTATAGTGGGCCTGGCGCTCTTCTCTCTCGCTTCACTCGCCGGGGGCTTTGCATCAAGCAGTATCTGGTTCATCACTACGCGCGCTATTCAGGGGCTTGGCGCCGCGCTGGTTGCACCAACGACGCTTTCGCTGATTGCGACGCTCTTTGCGGAAGGCCCTGAGCGCAATAAGGCGTTTGGGATTATGGGTTCTATCACTTCGTCCGGCTTCGCTGTAGGAGCATTGCTGGGTGGGCTTCTTGTAGCTGGCCCCGGCTGGCGCTGGGTAATGTTTATCAACGTGCCGATTGGCGTTCTGGCAATTGCGCTCGCTCCTATTCTTCTGGAGGAAAGTGGCGCTCAAGCGGAGCAGCGGCATATAGATGTGCTTGGAGCTGCCGTTATTACGACTGGCCTTATCGCGCTGGTGGCGGTACTTGGTGAGGGCAATGTTCTGGGGTGGCTATCCTGGCAGGCAATCGGCCTCTTTGTGCTCGCTCTGGTGCTGATTCTCGCCTTTGTGAGCATTGAATTGCGCTCTCCGGCTCCACTGGTCCGGCTCGGCATCTTTCGCCTGGGCACGCTGAGTGGAGGGGATATGGTTGGCCTTTTAGGCCCTGCCGCTTTTGTTTCTCTGCTGTTTATGCTTACGCTCTACATGCAGAAGGTACTTGGTTATTCAGCGGTAGAGACAGGACTGGCTTTCTTGCCAATGGCTCTGACGCTCATGGTGGTCTCGAACCTCGCCTCGCGCCTGGTTGCTCGTATCAGCGTTAAAAGCGTTCTCGTCGGCGGAATGGTAATTATAACCTTCGGCCTGCTGTTCTTCACGCGAATGTCTACCACCGGCACCTTTCTCGGTATGCTACTGCCAGCAATGCTCATTGTAGCCATCGGGCTTGGCTGCGTTTTTCCGGCCATGTTTATTGCAGGCACGGCAGGTGTGAGCAATAACGAGCAAGGATTGGCTTCGGGACTGCTCAACACCGCACAGCAAGTTGGTGCTGCTATCGGGTTAGCGATCACAACCACTATCGCGACGGGCCGTACAACGGTACTGCTGCGCAGTGGAGCGAGTAGCGGGGCCGCGCTGGTCGGAGGATTTCAAAGCGCTATCTTTGTCTGTGCTGGCTTCGCGATAGCTGCCGCTTTGATAGCAATGGTGGTGATTCGGGAGCACGAATGCACGCAAAGTCTCGCCAATCCTTCGCTTGCCGAGCATTGCCATAGTGCTCGTCCGTTCGCGATTCATATTCCTCACGTGGCGTTGAGGCACAGCAGTACGAGCGTTTCATCGGAGATAGAGCGGTAAGTTTCTGAAAGAGCGAGCAAGCCATGTCATCCTTCGCCGCTGCTCAGGATGACATGGCTTTCCCCCTTACCGATTCTGGTCGTTAAAACTCATTATCCGCCCCAAAAATGGGTGCTCCGTCTCCCCAGGCGGGCGGATAAATCCGGCCCCTGCCGACGTTATCCCGCTGGCACTGTGATTCGGTCCCAGCCGATCAGTTGCAATTGGGTGCCGGGCTGTGGCAGAGGCGATGCGACCTGGACGCGTTTGCCGGTCTGGAGGTTGATGGACCAGAGCTTGTAGCTGCCATCGGGGTAGACGGCATTGAGCAGGAGCATGCCGCCGAGTGGTGCCAGGGCGATGTTGCTATCGCAGATTGGTGAGACGCCGGGCGGGTTCGGGGAGTTGCAAAGGCTGACGGCCCCCGGCGCGGCATCGGCCAGCACGACGCTATCGGCCTGCGGCGTCGCACCCAGCTTCACCACCACGAATTTGCCGTTGATGTAGCGCATGATCTCCAGCGACATGTCGGCGGCGTAGCCGATGGGCACGGCATCGGCGTAAGGCCGCAGGAGCCGCATATGCGTGCCATCGCTATTGACGGCATAGATGCCGGCCCGTCCGGCTGGCCCCTGCCTGTTGGAGAAATAGACTGTGGTGCCGTCGGGGCTGAGCCAGTAGCTCGTATTGGAGACGCGAAACGTTACGGGATGCGCTGCCGCGCCAGCGGCGCCGACCTGGACGCGACAGAGTTCGCCTTCGCAGGCTCCCTGTCCTCCCACAAAGTAGAGGTAGCCGTCGCGATAGAACGCGAGCCGGGCTATCTCGACCTGCTGCCCTGACTGGCTGCTCACCGGCAAGGGGATGATATTGACGCTCTGTCCGCTCCGGGTATCGACCTCCATCACGCCTTCCCCCGCCGCCAGGACGAGCGCGTGGCTACTATCGGGCATCCAGATAGCATTGCCGGCCACGCCGTCGTTCAGCGTATAAAAGGCTCCATTGCCGCCTGGGCGCGGCAATCGCCAGTAGAATGCCTTGCCCTGGCTCGAATACTGGTACAGCACGGTATTGCCATCGGAGGAGACGCCATCGACGCGCGTGTCGGGCGGAAGTTTCGCGGCGGTGAGCAGTGTATTCGTTCCGCTATATGCATCGATATTGACGATGCCGCTCCAGCCGATCTTATCATTATTTTCGGCAACCAGCACGCTGCGCCAATCGCTAAAGGTCCGCGACATGGGAGGCGCAGGAACCTGCAAGCGGTCCCAGCCCTTCAATGCCAGCAGCTTCGCGCCGGCGGGGATCGAGAGCCGGAACTGCTTGCCGCTGCTCAGATCGCCATACCACAGTTCTTCATGACCATCGGCATAGAGCGCCCTTGCAACGAGCGCGCGCCCATAGGGGGCCACGGCAACCGAGCCGGGCGCGATATACGCAGCACCCGGCGCCAGATCGTCCAGCAACACACGATCCTGCGCCGGTTTCGCGCCCATCTTCACCACCTGATAGCGGGCGCCGATATTTCTGAGCGTCAGCAGGCTATTATCGGCGGCATAGCCAATCAGCCAGCCGGCATTGCCGCGCACGACGCGCGCATTGGAGCCATCGGCATTGACCGCATAGAGCGTGTTCTGGCCGTCGCAATGGTAATAGATCGTCGTTCCAGTGGGGCTTAACCAGAAATCGCGCCCGAGGAGACAGGGCGTTACCGATTTCGTAGCTCCGCCTGCGATACTGACGCGGTTTAAAACGCCCGCGATGCCTTTTCTGGGGACAAGGTAGTAGAGGTATCCTCCGTAATAGAAGCGAATATCAGGAGATGGAATAGAGGGCAGGATATCTTGTACCAGCGCGCCAGAACGCGCATCAACCTGTTTGACGCCATGTGGCGCGCTGATGAACACATAGCGATCATCGGTGCTCCATACGGTGTGGCTACCCATGCCAGGGAGGATATACAGCGCCGGGCCTGGAGATTGTGGCTGGAAAGTATACGTGGTCTTCGTCCGCTGACTGTTATAGATGCGATAGAGCAGCCGCTCACCATCATGAGAGATGCTATCGAGGTCAATAGTCTTCGTCGTCGCTGCGGACGCCAGGGTGACGCCAGTGTTGCTGGCGGGATCCTCATTGACGACCATCAGGCTGTTGTCACGCACAAAGGTCATCACAACTGAGG
The DNA here is from genome assembly GCA_035294325.1 of Ktedonobacteraceae bacterium. Taxonomy (GTDB): domain Bacteria; phylum Chloroflexota; class Ktedonobacteria; order Ktedonobacterales; family Ktedonobacteraceae; genus DATGLE01. Next base: position 19,886 of record DATGLE010000314.1, read on the forward strand.
ACCAGCCGGACACCGGCGCCGGCGCGGGGGCCATGCGCGGTGCCACTACCCTGCCAGCGGGGTTTGAACGGAGCATCACAAGGTGGCTGAACAGGCTCAGGGAGGCGATAATGAGAGCGGCTGCGGCGACCAGCGAGAGCGCCCCTTGCAGTATTCTGGAGGATCGGCGTGGCGCACGACGGGGACGCTCACCAACGGGCGCCAGGGTTCGCCAGGCGGCGCTCTCCGCTCCTGCGCGCTCAACGTCATGTGCTACAGCCTGTCCGCTTCGCGCCAGCGCTGGCTCACGCCTGATCGCCCTCAGCGTATGATCGGTGGTCGGAGGAACCCTCCGTTCGCCTTCCGCAAGCAGCTCGCGCAGCAGTCTGCGCTGTTGAGTGCGCAATCTGCGCGCGCGCCTCAGCGTCTCGCTACAGGTCGGACAATACTCCACATGCGCACGCAGCTGCTCTATCAGCAATACATCGCGGCTATCCTCCTCAAATACGTCGACTGCCGTCCAACCCGGGGCATCGTATCCGTCCAGCTCATCAACCATGCGCCAGCAGTGAGCGCTGAGCGAGCATGGAGGAAGATCGAAACTGTGAGCACCAGGGAGCTTATCCGTCATGCTTTTCCTTCCTGATCGAGACTGGCATAAATACGTTGAAATGCCTGTCGAGCGCGCGAGAGCCGACTGCGCACCGCCGAGAGCGAGTCCTGCATCGCCTCGGCGATCTCACGATAGGAGAAGCCTTCGGCATCCAGCAGCAGGCAGAGTGCTGAGGAGGACGGCAACTGCGCCAGCGCGCGCTCTACCAGATCACGCCGCACGATACGCTCCTCGAATGGTTCCTCGCTCATCAGATAATCCTCGCTCGACTCCTCAAATATATCATCATCTCCCCCCTGTGGCGGCGAGAATGGGATTACCGTGACATGTTTGCGCCGCCGCCATTCGCTGCGCAGTTGATTGAGCGCAATCCGATAGAGCCAGGGTGCAAAATGCAACTCCCTGCCATTCATGCGCGGTAAGGCCCGGTATGCCGCCAGAAAGGTCTCCTGGCAGAGATCCTGCGTGAGTTGCACATCATGAGTCATCCCATAGAGCATACGTCTGATGCGCGGCTCATAGGAGATCACAAGGGCCTCAAACGCTGCCATCGAACCCTGGCATGCCTCAATCGTGAGGCGGGATTCATCATCAACGACGTTCATGTAATCCCATCATCCAGGCAGAGGGATCGCATAAGATCCTCTACTCATACTAATGCATTACCAAACGATTTTATCTCGTGAGTAATCTCATATTTATGAATATTTCTGATTTCGGGCTTCTCGCGCCAGTGCACCTCACTATTAACCCCTGGCGGGTGCCGCAGGCGCCTGTCTGCCATCAGAAGCCATTACCCCTGATTATTATGCAGGAAGAAATGAGCATGAGACTATGAACTAGTTCACATTTTTGTAGATAAATATGGAGATGTAGAAAGCAAGGGGGGAAAAGTATGCTATTCTGCCGACGGCATTCAGTGGCCTGTCTGTTTGTATTTGCTGCGTGCAGTCCGCACCACACGCAGCAAATACAAACAATGGCACAGCACCTGCGGCGCTGTGCCACCCGCTCTTGAGCGGACCCGAGAAGTTCTCTTTTCTAAAAAACTACGGTTCGGGAGGCAACTCCGCCAGCGATGATTTCACCTCGATATAGCGGGCGAGAATAAAGATGAGATCAGAGAGCCGGTTGAGATAGCGTATGACCTCGGCATTCTGAATCACACCATCGTGCAGCAGCTTCACGGCCATACGCTCGGCGCGGCGAATAATGGTGCGGGCCAGGTCAAGCGCGGCTCCGTCGAGCGTATCGCCCGGGATGATAAACCTGTTAGGGATCTCGACCTCGCGTTTCAACTCGTCCTCGATCTTTTCCAGGCGCTGCACATGCTCAGCAGTCATGCGCAGTCCTATCTGTTCGTAGTTCTCTGGCGGCGTTGCCAGTTCGCCCATAAGCAGATACAGCTCCTGCTGAACGCTATAGATGATTTCTTTTACCTTCTGATCCTTCGCGACTGCCCGCGCCAGGCCCAGAGCGGAGGTAGCCTCATCAACAGTACCGAAGGTATCGGGACGTGGATCGTATTTGGGAACGCGCTGCGCGCCCAATAAACCGGTATAGCCGGTGTCGCCGCTGCCTGTTGTCACCTTTGCCATATGTTTCCCCTGTCTATAAGAAATTTACATGCCGTGTAAAAGCGGCCATGTCACCCTTAGCCGCACTCAGGATGACATGATGGCGCGAAGGATCTGCATGCCTCTTCCTGGTCTGCCGGGGACCAGACGGACGCGCTGCTGCTGCGCGCCGCCAGATCCTGCGCTGCGCTCAGGATGACATGCCAGAGCCATACAGTTTACGCCTCCGGGGGAGAACCCCCGCGCCGCTATCCTCGATAGCGGTAGGCGCGGCTGACGCGCCGCCAGTCCAGTTCACGCCCGCGCACCGGGCGCTCCTCATTGAGAGCCTCTAACCTGTTTGTCGCCAGGAAACGCCGCCGCAGGTTCGATAGATCGATCTGTTCGTCGGGAGGAAAGAAGGCCCGATAGAGCAGCGCCGCCTCGGCCAGCGTCAAAACCCCATCGCCGGGCACCGGCGGCTTCAGCACATTGAGCGGGCGCGTCTCCTTGCTGACCGGCCCATCCGTATCGCGCTGCCACCACGGCAGGGGTTCATCTCCTGTCTGGTATTCTACCGCATGCACAGCGCCCATATCCGCCAGGTAACGCAGTATAATCTCCGGATCGCGCTGCACCTGAGAGCGCAAAGTGTGCAGCGCGGACTGCAATCCCGGCTGCACCTCTGGATCGAGGATTCGGCGGCCAGATTCAATTTCCTCTACCGGCACCCATTTCACATGCAAGCTCGGCACCGGCTGCTTATGCAAATTGGGACGCAGTTCGTCGCGATTCGCCCGCAGCAGCATGCTATGGATCAGCGAAACGGCGGCCCCTCGCTCGGCGCTCCCCCATACGTGAACCTGCTGCTCCTGCCAGCCGGCCTTGAGCTGGAGCAGAGCCGCCTGCGCGGGCCACATCAGCAGCGCCTCCAGTATACGCTCCACCGCGTCAGTTACCGTTTCAGAGCCAAGCACCAGGCGCATCGGCGGTCCCCAGGGGCCATCACGCAACAAAACCCACAGCGACCAGTTACGCACCGCGAACGTGACCACGCTGGCGGTAACAATCAATCGGCGCGGTGTGGCCTCGTGTGACGGCTGCTGATCTACTGGCGTATTGGGCCTGGGTAGAAATGTGCTCATCTACTGTTCCCTGCTCTGCTCCGCTCTCGACGGATCGATGGTCAAAATACTATCTATCGATTGTCCTTATTCTACACCTTTCGCGCAAGTATCTGCTGCCCCTGAAGATTCAGGGCTATTGAATGCTCCCCACGCCACGCCCGGAAGGAAGAGTCTGGGCGGAGACACCCCGCGCCCCGCAAGAGGGCTGCCGCCCCCTTGACCCCCGCTTCGGGCGAGCATTACATAGCCCTGCTGAAGATTTGTTGAGGCTTGCGCAGACTCGCAAAGGCATGTTACACTAAAGCGTGTCTATTTCTTCGCCAGATACAACAAATGCCTGGTGGCGGCGGCTGCGCCCCCGGCTGACCATACTCTATCTCTGCTTTGCCCTGGCTCTGCTCGCCATTAGCGCGGCCGGCCAACTGCGCCTGCGGGATGAAATCGGCAAAACCTTCGGCGGTTTCTTCTGGGCCATTGCCGATAAGGAGGTCGTTTTTGTTGCAACGCCCCCGCAGCTCCCGCCCCTGACGTTCACCCACTCACTGACCGGCGATACCCATATTATTTCTGCCAACGGACAGCAGGGCACTGCGGGACTCACCACCGCTTATCAACTGTCCCGCCCCGGGACACCCATCACTTACACAGTCCTGCATAATAACCAGCATGCATCGTTTATCCGGCCCGCCGTCACGTTCACACCCGATATGTGGTGGGAGAGCTACGGGCTGCCACTGCTCGCCGGCATAAGCTGGCTCATCGCTGGCGCTCTGCTGCTGACCACTGCCAGCGATTGGAACGGGGCCGTGGAGGGCCTGACGCTGCTGCCCGGCGCGATGCTGCTGCTGCTCTACAGCCACCTGGGCAACGTCCAGCAGGCATACCAGCCGGATATCGTCGTTCAGCTCCTCTGGACACCCGCCTTCGCCCTGCTGGGGGCCGCGTTTATCCACCTCAGCCTGATCTACCACCCACAAGCCTTATGGGCAGGTCGCAAGCCGGGCCTGATGATTGATGGACTCCCCTATCTGCCACTGGTTGCGCTCGTGGCCTACGAGTGGAGTTCTTTTATTATCTTCAAGCATGTATCCATGCACATCAATCTGCTTGCCAGCCTGGGCTACGGTATCATCGGTGGTCTTGTGAGCGCAGGCATCGGCCTGAGGTCGCTCGGCCTGCTCTGGCTCCCGGAGCTATTGGGAGGCTCCAGGGACAGGACCCTCGCCACCCCGATCTCCCCGCACATCCGCCGCCGTATCGTCGATATGCTGATGCTCTGGTTCACCGGCGCGGGGCTGGTTCTCTGGTGGCTCGTCGCATTCCCTATCCTGCTGAGCGGTGAACCGCTCCTGCCGCTGCCAGCATTCTATATACTGGCTACTCTCTATCCACTCATCCTGCTCTATGCTATCCGCAAGTTGCGCCTGCTGGACCGCATACAGAGCGCACTGGAGCTGCGCGAGGAGGAACTGAACGAGCAGCGGAGACGCGTGGACGATCTCTTGCAAATCAATAGAGAATTGCAGCGAGCGACCTCGATCCTGCTGCGTGCCGATGCACGCCTGCGCTCGATGCTCTCGCAGCGCATTCACGACCAGCCCAAACAGCAGGCGCTGCGTATCCGCTCGCTGCTCGGCCACTGGCAGCATAAGCTGCGTGTGGAGGCCGAACGCGACGCGGAGGGGAAAGTGACCGTGCAGCCCATTATCGAGGCGCTGGGCAAAGTGCGCAAGATCAGCGAGGAACTGGAGGATGATCTGGGCAGCCTGCAACTGCTGGTCGAGGATGCCTATCAACGGCGCAGCCTCGGCCTGAAACTGCACCTCGACAAACTGATCCGCGAAGATCTGCCTTCGCTGCACCCCGAGTCGCCCTTGAAGGTGCGCGCCGACCTGTGGGCGCTCGATGTCCTCAGCCCCGATCTGGAAGAGACGGCGGAGGGCGCCAGGATCGCCGAAGCCATCTCTTACACCGTCACGCAGGCCCTGCTCAATATCTATAACCATGCGGGAGCCACTTTCGCCACGGTGCGCACGCTCTATAGCAATGGCGTGCTGGAAGTATCAATCGTCGATGACGGGCGCGGCTTCGATCCCGATACGATTTCACCTGAAAAAACCAGCCTGTTCAAAGCCCGCCTGAAAGCTCGCGAAGCCGGAGGCACGATGACCATTCAGTCGTCTCCGCGTCCCCAGGAAGGGCACGGCACAATCATTACGCTGCGCCTCCCGATACCGCCCTCCGCGCGCAGAGCCGCCGGCGCTCCTCAAGCAGAAACGGAACCAGAAACGAGA